>CAIQQJ010000013.1 GCA_903873905.1 uncultured Flavobacteriales bacterium | reverse complement strand
TTCGGGATAATTGGTAATTATTTTTTCATTTCCATGTAGCTCTGCAAAATAATTGTGGCAGAAATTTCATCGACCAATTCCTTATTCTGACGAGCTTTCTTTTTCAATCCTGAATCGATCATGGTTTGGAATGCCATTTTCGAAGTGAAACGCTCATCGATCCGTTCAATTTTCATTTCGGGGAATTTCTTGTGCAGTTGTTTTACAAAGGCATTGACGTGGACAGTTGCATCGGTAGCTTCGCCACTCAGTTTTTTCGGATCGCCAACTATAATGACTTCAACAGCTTCCTTTTGAAAATAAGTTTCGAGAAAATTCAGAATGTCTTTGCTGTGAACTGTTGTCAAACCATTCGCGATGATTTGCAAAGGATCACTCACTGCGATGCCGCAGCGTTTTGTTCCGTAATCGATTGCGAGAAGTCTTGCCATTGCAACAAAGATAAGCTACAGATTATGCAGATTACGAAGATTTTTATCGATAACATTTGTGTTCTATTCGTAATTTCGTTCACGAAATGGAAAACATTAAAGCAACAATAGAAATAGCCTGGATCGATCGCTCATTATTGGGTGAGTCCAAAACTCAGGAAGCGATCAATGCCGTAATTGAATTGCTCGACAAAGGGAAATTGCGCTGTGCTGAACCTGATGGCGATTCGTGGAAAATAAATGATTGGGTGAAAAAAGCGATCATTCTCTATTTTCCCATTCGTAAAATGGAAACGATTGAGTGTGGCCCAATGGAATTTCATGATAAGATGGCACTCAAAAAAAATTACGCTGAACTTGGAGTTCGTGTTGTGCCACATGCCGTAGCACGCTATGGCGCATACCTTGCAAAAGGAGTGATCATGATGCCGAGTTACGTGAACATAGGTGCTTATGTGGATAGCGGCACCATGGTGGACACATGGGCAACAGTGGGTTCATGCGCTCAAATTGGGAAAGATGTGCATTTGAGTGGAGGAGTAGGAATTGGTGGCGTGCTGGAACCTGTGCAAGCAGCTCCAGTGATTATAGAAGACGGCTGTTTTATTGGTTCGCGTTGTATTGTGGTAGAAGGAATTCGCGTGGGAAAGGAAGCGGTGTTGGGTGCAAATGTTGTATTGACGGGCTCAACAAAAATCATTGATGTTACCGGAGAAAAACCTGTTGAACATAAAGGATTTGTTCCTTCACGTTCGGTTGTTATTCCAGGCTCCTACACGAAAAAATTTGCTGCTGGCGAATACAATGTTCCTTGCGCATTGATTATTGGTCAGAGAAAAGCAAGTACAGATTTGAAAACTTCATTGAATAATGCATTGCGGGAATATGATGTTGCGGTGTAGAAATTCCTAATCTCGAATCTTCAAATTTCAAATTATCGAATACTAAATTTTGAAAAAAATACTCCTTATACAAACAGCTTTCACAGGCGACGTCGTTCTTGCAACGCCCGTGTTGGAAAAATTGCATCGTTTTTTTCCGGAGGCAAAAATTGATTTCTGTTTGAGAAAAGGAAATGAGAGTTTATTGAAAGAACATCCATTTGTCAATGAGGTTTTGATCTTTGATAAAAAAAATCGGAAACTCAGAAATCTTTTTGGGTTGTTGTCAAGAATCAGAAGAACAAAATATGATCTTGTAGTAAACATGCATCGTTTTGCTTCATCTGGCTTGTTGACGGGGTTTTCAAAAGCGAAAGAAAAAATTGGTTTCGAGAATAATCCGCTTTCATTTTTATTCACAAAGAAAATAAAACATGAAATCGGAACGGGAAAGCATGAAGTAAGAAGGAATTTGGAATTGATAGAACAACTTACTGACACACTTCCAGAAAAACCAAAACTCTATCCTTCTGATTCCGATCGAAAATTGGTTTCCTATCACAAGCTTCTTGGAACTTATGTTTGTATAGCACCCACTTCTGTTTGGTTCACAAAACAGTGGCCTGAAGAAAAATGGGTGGAATTAATTCAGCTCATACCACCAACAATCCGAATCTATCTTCTGGGTGGCCCTGTTGATTCAAAAACATGTGAGGATATTTTGAGGCGAAGTGCTCATTCAAACATTGCAAATCTTTCCGGACAATTATCCTTTCTTCAATCAGCCGCATTAATGGAAGGTGCGAAAATGAATTTTGTGAATGATTCTGCGCCCATGCATTTTGCCTCTGCCATGAATGCACCTGTAACGGCAATTTATTGTTCAACCGTTCCAGCCTTTGGATTTGGTCCGCTTTCTGATTTGTCTCATGTTTTGGAAACAGAAGAAAAACTTACCTGTCGCCCCTGCGGACTGCATGGCCACAAGGTTTGCCCTGAAATTCATTTTAAATGTGCGCTCACTATTGACGCGAAAAAGGTCATTGAAAAAATTGATTAATCCCTTCTAAAATATTTAGTAAATTTGCCCGATGTTTTCAAAAAGGACCCTTTTCATTATTTTGCCTCTTTTCATTTTGGCCTTTTTGGGTTGCCAAAATCCACCCATTGTCTATCATGGCAGGATTCCTGGTATTTATCATATTCGTGTTGAGTTGGGAAATTCTTCAGCAGGAAAACAAGATGAAATTTATTTGGATTTTGATTCAACAAAAAAGTTGCAAACACTGAATCATTTCGTTTACGATGAGATGGATTCAATCGTTTTTAATAAAACTTATGATATTAAGAATGAAGTAATGGATTCCTTGTTTTTATATTCAGTTGCAACCATTAGGAACGACCATATTTTTGAAGTAAATAAATTTGCACCTACTGATGGGCATTATGTATTTCTGGAAGTTATTGCAAATGCGAAAATGATTCAGTGTAGCTATAGCAATATTTCCCAACCAAGTCTTGCATCTGAAGACCTTGGAAAATTAATCAAGCTCATCAATTCGAGCACAGGTGAAAACCCTCCTTTAATTAAATAAGGAAACATTTCCCTTCATCTTATTAATACAAAAATCCTAGCTTACCTTTGCCATACTTATTCATGGACAAACACCTTACACATCCTATTTTCGCAATTGTTTCAGAGGAAGCCGCGAAATTAAACATTGACGCTTATGTCATTGGAGGATTTGTGCGTGATTCCATTCTTGGAAGGCCTTGCAAGGATATTGATATTGTAGCCATCTGTCATGACGCAACAGTGAAAACGGTTGGAATTGTATTGGCAGAAGCGGTGGCGAAAAGAACAAGGGCACATGTTCATGTTTTTAAAAATTTCGGAACGGCACAAGTTAAATTGGATGATTGGGATGTTGAGTTTGTGGGTGCCCGGAAGGAATCCTACAGCAGAGATTCCCGCAAGCCAATTGTGGAAGATGGCTCCTTGAAAGATGATCAGGATCGCAGAGACTTTACGATTAATGCTCTGGCCATTAGCTTGAATAAAAATAATTATGGCGAAATGCTGGATCCTTTCGATGGAATTTCAGATATCGAAAATAAAATAATCCGCACGCCACTTAATCCAGATATTACTTATTCTGACGATCCCTTGCGCATGATGCGCGCGATTCGTTTTGCTACACAATTGAATTATACCATTGAAAAAAACTCTTTTGACTCCATCTCAAATAATAAGGAACGGATAAAAATTGTTTCCAAAGAACGAATCATTGATGAATTGAATAAAATTGTTGCTGCAAAAGTTCCTTCTGTCGGATTCAAATTGCTTTTTGATTCAGGATTGTTGCAATTGATTTTTCCGGAAATGTGTTTGTTGCAAGGTGTAGATGTAATTAAGGGACATGCACACAAGGATAATTTTTATCACACTTTACAAGTGCTTGACAATGCATGCACGCGTTCCGAAAATCTTTGGCTGCGATGGGCTGCTATCCTCCACGATATTGCAAAGCCTGCAACAAAGCGTTACGAAGAGGGTCACGGTTGGACTTTTCACGGACATGAAGATCGAGGAGCAAGAATGGTTCCGAAAATTTTCACGAATCTGAAATTGCCTTTGGATGCGAAGATGAAATATGTTCAGAAATTGGTTCAACTTCATTTGCGTCCGATTGTTCTTGCCAGTGAAATTGTAACCGATTCTGCAATACGGCGTTTGCTGTTTGACGCAGGCGATGACATTGATGATTTGATGATATTGTGCGAAAGTGACATCACTTCGAAACAGGAGGCGCGTGTGAAACGCTATCTGAATAATTTCGAATTGGTTAGAACCAAATTAAAAGAGATTGAGGAAAAAGACAACATTCGTAATTGGCAGCCTCCTGTTACAGGTGAAGATATCATGAAGGCATTTAATATTTCTCCCAACATTCAGGTTGGAAATATTAAAACAGTTATTCGTGAAGCTATTCTTGATGGGGAGATTTCTAATGACAGAAAAGCCGCTTGGGAAATAATGATCAAGGCAGGGGAGAAGGAAGGATTGAAAATTGTATTAGGATTTGAAAATCCAAATCCAATTGAATTGCCTTTCAGAAAAAACAGTTCGAATATTTGAAAATTCGAAAATTGAAATGTAGGAATGAATTAATCTTCGAATATTCAAATCCTCGAATTGTAAATGGAACATGAAAATCCCTTCAAATAAAATTTCCGACATCATAAAATATTTCCGTGGGGAATTGTATTCACATTATGAAAAAGCGGAGATTGATAAATTTATTGAATATTGTTTCGAGGATTTTATTGGATTTTCAAAAACAGATTTAATTACAAAGCAGGATAAAACGGTAAGTGAATCTGAACTTTTGAAATTTCATTTCGCTGTTAAGGATTTGAAACATGGGCGGCCCATTCAACATATTCTTGGGAAAGCTTGGTTTTACGGAATGGAATTGATGGTTACAAAAGATGTGTTGATACCGAGACCGGAAACAGAAGAACTGGTGAGATTGATTTTGGAGGATGCGAAAAAACATAATGAGAGTTTTTCAATTCTTGATATTGGAACTGGGAGTGGGTGCATTGCAATCGCTTTGAAAAAAAACCTTCCGCGTTGTCACGTTTACGCTTTGGATATTTCTGAAGAAGCATTAAAAGTGGCAAAATTGAATGCGGAGAAACAGAATTGTGAAATTCATTTCATCCTCGGCGACATCCTTGATAGCAGTTGTGTTGAAAAGCTTCATCCTTGTACAGTTATTGTCAGCAATCCTCCTTATGTAAAGGTTTCTGAAGGTATTGAGATGAATAAAAATGTCATTGAGCATGAACCGCATCTTGCACTTTTTGTTCCCGATGAAAACGCCTTGCTTTTTTATAGGGCAATTGCACAAGTTGGCAAATTGAAATTGAAATCGGGAGGAGCAGTGTATGTTGAAATAAATGAAGCGTTAGGAATTGATACAGCAATTTTGTTTCAGCAGGAAGGATTTTCTGATGTGCAACTTTTACAGGATATGCAAGGGAAAGATAGGATGATAAAAGCTTCTGTATAAATATTGAATTAGTTCGACGCTTAGCATCTGAATGGGTGTCAAAATCCATTCGTATATTCGTTATTCATTTATGAAAATTTCAGTCATAACCGTTTCGTTCAACAATGCTGATACAATCGATGATACCATTCGATCTGTAATTGGGCAGGATTATGCGGATGTGGAATATATTATTGTGGATGGAGCATCTTCAGATGACACATTGAAAATTGCAGAGCAATACAAATTAAAAATTTCAAAAATTGTTTCTTCAAAAGATGACGGAATTTATTTCGCATTGAATCATGGAATCAGTCTTGCCACCGGCGATGTCATAGCATTTCTTCACGCGGATGATTTGTACGCGACTAATCATGTGCTTTCGGATGTGATGAAAATTTTTTCAGAAAAAAAGGTCGACAGTGTTTATGGCGATTTGCATTATGTAGATAGAACGGATACAAGCAAGGTTCTGCGCAATTGGAAATCGGGTGAATATAAGGACGGATTATTTCTTGAGGGATGGATGCCACCGCACCCTGCATTTTTTTTGAGGAAAGATTGTTATGATAGATTTGGAAAATTCAATACAAGTTTCGTTTCAGCTGCAGATTATGAATTGATGCTGCGAATGCTTCACAAAAATAAAATATCGAGTTTTTATTTGCCAAATGTATTAGTGAAAATGCGAACAGGAGGAACGAGTAATGTTTCCTTGAAAAATCGCATTAGAGCAAATAGAGAAGATCGTCGGGCTTGGAAAATAAATGGATTAAATCCCGGAATGCTGACACTGATCAGAAAGCCCTTGTCGAAGCTGAAACAATTTTTCTAAAAACCATAAATTGTTTTCAGCAGAATTCAGTTGATAGCGAACTGCCCTATTTCGAGCAAGTAATAATTGTACTAGAATTGAGGTCTGTTTTGAAAATGGCAAAGTCAAATACCTTAAAACAGAATTTTTATTTAAGACTCACATCATAGTTGAAGGGGACAGGCCAACCTAGAAAGGACAGAAAGGAGGTTTTGTTGGTTTTTTTCTGGGTACTCATAACAGAACTTGCGGCCACTGCTATTTTTGGCCCATTTATCGTCACCGTTTTTTGTTTTTTGCTTTTTGCTATTTCTATTGTAATGTGTTCTAGGTTAGCTTTAATTAATGGCTTACTAAAAAAAGAAGAAACATTTTTGTTGCTTAACATCGCTGACTTGTCATGTGGGTTTCCAGAGCTAGAGAGTACAACGATTTTGCAAGCGTCTTTTATGTTTGCTGGCAATTCTTCAAATTTTTCTAGAAACATTGCTCCATCCATTATTGGCATATTCAAATCTAGAAAAATCACAGCGGGTAATTCCTTGTTATCCTTTTCCGCGTTTTGCAAATATTCCATCGCCTTTGGGGAGGATACGTAAATCAAAACCCTATCAGTGAATTCATAACGACGAAGTATTCTATTATTGACAAAATTGTCAATTTCTGAATCATCCACCAACATCACCAAAGGGAGTTGACTAGATTCTTTTGTTTCTGAAATTGTTATGGCGGGAGTGTTCATTTTGAGTAGAATTAAATATTATAATTTTGATGCTATAAAAGTAGATAGACGAATCCAACTGAATTTTACTATTCAATCTGTTTTCTTAATCTGTAAGATTTGAGGAGATTATGTGGACTTTCTGCCCTCTGTTATTTTTGCATCAAAGTCCAGTTTAAACCAGTATTCTCTGCGGAATTACATTGGTAAAATTGCGCTTTTGAAGGAGGCAAGTAGCAGGTTAAGCTAACCCAATGAAGAAAAGGTTAAAATAAAAAAACCGAGATCAAATCGACCTCGGTTTTCAATTATAAAAGTTTTCTTGGTAGATAAATTCGAAACTAGAACTTAGCTCTGACTTTACGGTGTTTTCCGTGATGGCTGCTGAATAAATTACTGTAATGAGAACGGTAAAGTGAACTTTTACCACGAATTACATAACTGAATTCTACAGAAGATGTCAAGAAGGAATCATTGTGGGTTGAATCACCACGTTTGTTGAAATGTTGTACGCCATCAACTGTGTAGTTTCCATAGCCGAAATTATTGCCAAATCCTGGAGAACCATTGTGAGAACCCCAAGTATTTGCAGCAGCATGATTTGTCCTGTCGGAGAGAGCAACTGCTAGTGAACTACCCAAGGTAGCTGGATCTGCATATTGTGTACTCACATCATCCAGATAATCAGAGAAGGTTGTTACCCATGTGAGATTCCACCCAATTCGATAATGCTTGTTGACAGTGAAATAAAATCCCATTTCAGCAGGTATAGTCAATGTCACTTTGGTGTATTTGTGATTTTCAGTCATTAAGGGACGAAGTGCCACCCAACTTCCATCTCCTCCTGGTGGTACGTACCAAGTTTTTGGATTATGGTACAATGCTCCAACTCCTAAACCAACAAATGCTCTGAAATTATCCTTGTATCGGTAAGTGTGTCCAAGGTCATTTACTTCATAAAAATAAAATTGGCATACTGCATTTGCCTCAAAAGTTTGATTTCTGAAACTTAGGTTGCGATAATGACGCGCTGGGTTTGTGGAAAGGCTGTCAGCTCCTCGTAGACAGGCGTAATTGATTCCTGCCTTAATGGAAAAAGATTGGCCAATTTTATAACGGGCAAATCCATTTACAGCCTGACGTGATTCCTGAAATTTCAAATCGGAAACGAAATTGCGTCTTGTAAGCTCTTTTCCGCCCATATCGCCAAGTGGATTGGCAACACCGACTCCACCACCAAAATCCCAATAATATTGAGCCTTTGAAAGAAAAGGAGACAGAGCTAAAATGCAAATAAGTATAAGCTTACGCATGTATTCAGTGTTTTACAATTTTTACCTATGAACGAAATTACTTTTTTTGGGTCAAATCACCAAAAATCATTGAGTAATTGCGGTGAATGGGTAAATAGGTAGGATGAATACCAGGTTTTCCAATATTGAGGGTAGATTTTCAACAAAATCTTGATTTAGCTCAATTACCCAATTTACCTCAATCACCTTTCCGTACTTTTGATCTCTTTCTGAAAAATGCCATGGAAAACAGAATTACTTCACTCTTTGGAATAAAATATCCGCTCATTCAAGCTGGGATGATTTGGTGTAGTGGGTGGGAACTGGCTGCAGCTGTCAGCAATGCTGGTGGACTTGGATTAATTGGTGCAGGTTCAATGTATCCGGATGTTTTGCGCGAACACATTCGCAAGTGCAAGGCTGCAACGAATAAACCTTTTGGTGTGAATCTTCCTTTGCTTTATCCCGATATTGAAAAACATGTTCAAATAATCATTGAAGAAGGCGTTAAAATTGTTTTTTCTTCAGCGGGAAATCCGAAAACGTGGACTTCAATTCTGAAGGAAAAAGGAATCAAAGTTGTGCATGTAGTGGCAAATGTGAAGTTTGCTCAGAAAGCGGTGGATGCCGGTGTTGATGCAATTGTTGCAGAAGGTTTTGAAGCAGGAGGACACAATGGAAGAGAAGAAACAACAACAATGGTTTTGATTCCAATGATGAAAAATGCGATTCGTATTCCGATCATTGCCGCAGGAGGAATTGCATCGGGAAGACAAATGGTAGCAGCGATAGCTCTTGGTGCAGATGCGGTGCAAATAGGATCTCGTTTTGTGGCATCGAAAGAATCATCGGCGCATGAGAATTTTAAACAAACAGTTGTCAAAACCAATGAAGGTGAAACACAATTGACGATGAAACAATTGGTTCCTGTGCGTTTGATCAAGAATAAATTTTTCAATGAAGTTCAGGATGCAGAATTGCATGGTGCTTCTATTGAAGAATTGAAAAATTTGCTCGGTCGTGGTCGTGCGAAGAAGGGAATGTTTGAAGGAGATTTGGAAGAAGGAGAATTGGAAATTGGGCAGGTGAGTGCGATGATTCGTGAAATAAAATCTGCGAGTGAAATTGTGGTGGAGATTATGAAAGAGTATCTCGCCGTAAAAGAGGAACTTTGTAGAAATACTTGATTACCAATTACCAATTACAGATTACCAATGAAAAGTCCAGGAAATAAAACTCAAGCATAAATTGATCGAGAAATTCGATTGTCAAAACCGTATGTTCCGATGTGGATGAGAATGATGGCATTGTTGGAAGCTTTGAAAAAACATGAAATGCAAAATAAAAAAATGCGTGAGGGATTGAAGCAAGCTACCGTGTAGCGCGGAAAGCCCGACCTGAGGTACGAAGGGCACGCCCAAAGAAAAAGTGCGAAGGAAAAAAAGGGGCAGGAGGAAGTTAAAAATTGGAAATTGGCAGTCAATAAATATGAAATTCGATAGTACAGTAAAAAGTTCTTTGTAGTAATTGTCTCCTTAGCTCAGTTGGTAGAGCATCTCACTCTTAATGAGAGGGCCGCGTGTTCGAGTCACGCAGGGGACACTTTTTTAATTGCCGATTTGTTGATTTCCAATTGCCGATTTTATTTTTTTAATTGGAAATCGGCACTTAACAAATTGAAAATATTATTTCAAACAGATTTCTCATTATAAAATCAAAATGATCAACTACGAAAAATTTACGCTCTCCAATGGACTGAAAGTAATTGTCCACCGTGATGAGGCTACGCCGCTTGCTTGTGTAAATATTCTATACGATGTGGGTGCACGTGATGAAGATGAAGCACGGACTGGATTTGCACATTTGTTTGAGCATTTGATGTTCGGAGGTTCTGTGAATATTCCGAGTTATGATGAGCCTTTGCAAATGGTGGGCGGAGAAAACAATGCGTTTACCACGAATGACATTACGAATTATTACTTGACACTTCCTGCGGAAAATCTGGAAACAGCCATGTGGTTGGAATCGGATCGTATGTTGAGTTTGGCGTTTTCGGAAAAAAGTTTGGAAGTGCAACGCAGTGTTGTCATTGAGGAATTCAAGCAACGCTATTTGAATCAGCCTTATGGTGATGCTTGGTTAATGTTGCGTCCGCTGGCTTACAAAGTACATCCTTACAAATGGTCGACGATTGGAAAAGAGATCAAGCAAATTGAAGAAGCGGTGATGGAAGATGTGAAAGCGTTTTTCAAAAAACATTATAATCCGAAAAATGCAATCATGGTTGTTTCGGGAAATGTAACGGTTGAGCAAGTGAAAGCGCTTTCTGAAAAATGGTTTGGACCAATTCCATCGGGAGAAAAACCTGTTCGCAATTTGCCCGTTGAGCCGAAGCAAGAAGAATACCGTTTGTTGGTGGTTGACCGTGATGTTCCATTTGATCAATTGACAATGGCGTTTCACATGTGCGATCGGCGCGAGAAGGATTATCATGCGATGGATTTGCTTTCCGATATTTTGTCGCGAGGGAATTCTGCGCGTTTTTATAATCGTTTGGTGAAAGAGGAACGTTTGTTCTCTGAGCTTTCCGCATTTGTAATGGGCGATATGGATAAAGGTTTGTTTGTGGTTTCAGGAAAAGTTTCTCCTGGAGTTTCAATTGAAAAAGCGGAAGAAGCAGTTTTCTCGGAATTGAAAAAACTGACTTCCACTTTGATTCCAGAGCGTGAAATGAACAAAGTGAAAAACAAAGTGGAAAGTTCATTGATGTTTGCGGAGATGAGTATTCTCGATAAATCGATGAACCTCGCGTATTTCGAATTGTTGGGCGATATTGATTTGATCAACAATGAAATTGGAAATTATTTGCGCGTGACTTCACAAGACATTCAACGAATCACCAAGGACGTTTTGCAAAAAAGTAATTGTTCTTCCTTGCATTATAAATCTAATAGGAAGAACTAAATCTTTCTTGTTTCTTGTTTTTGGTAAAAAGAATAAAATATATAATATAAAATGGCAGATTTAAACCGTCTTCATCCACCCGCATTTCACGCAGTGGAAAATATACATCTTGCAGAAGCCAAAAAAGTTTCTTTGGCGAATGGCATTCCAGTTTATTTGCTGGATGCAGGAACGCAAGAAATAACGCGCATCGAATTTATTTTCCGTGCTGGCATTCGTCATCAGTCACAATCGCTTGTGTGTTCGGGTGTGAATGACATGTTAGATGAAGGCACGCATACACGCAATGCGGAAGTCATCGCGGAAGAGTTGGATTTTTATGGCGCCTTCATTGAAACGGAAACGGAATATGATAACGCATCTTTCACTTTGTTTTCATTAAATAAACATTTGCCATCCACACTTCCTGTTATCAACGATATTATTCGTAATGCTTCTTTTCCTGAAGAGGAATTTGGAATTTATTTGACGAATAAAAAGCAAAAATTTGTGGTTGATTGTGATAAGGTTTCAACCCTTGCTCGTCGTCGATTTAATGAATTGCTTTTTGGAAAGCATCATGCCTATGGAACATTTACGAAATTGGAAGATTTTGATGTGTTGACGCGTGAATCATTAATTGAATTTCACAAAAACAATTATACTGCAGATCGTTGTACCATAATTGTGTCGGGGAAAATTCCTGAAAATCTTATTTCCTTGTTGGATCAATTCTTTGGAGATGCAAAATGGAAAAAGGTTTCTGAACCTTCCGATGAAAAATTACCAACACCAATTTCAGATCCTCAACGCGTTCACACCATTGAAAAAGTTGGTGCAATTCAATCAGCCATTCGTGTGGGACGTGTCTTGTTCAATAAGCATCATGAAGATTATTTGGGAATGCAAGTTCTAAATACGGTTCTTGGTGGTTATTTCGGTTCGCGTTTGATGGCGAATATTCGAGAAGACAAAGGTTATACCTATGGAATCGGTTCTGGTTTGGTGTCGATGTATGATGGAGGATATTTTTTCATCTCGACAGAAGTTGGTGTGGATGTTACGAATGCAACATTGAAAGAAATTTATTTTGAAATAGATAAGTTACAACACGAATTGGTAGGTGATGATGAATTGGAATTGGTTCGGAATTATTTGATAGGTGTATTTCTACGTTCAACCGATGGTCCATTTGCAATTGGTGATCGTTTGAAAGGGATTCTGGGTTACGGCTTGGGCTATGAATATTACGACCGTTATGTAAATACCATTCGAACAATAACACCTGAAAAGTTGCGTGATTTGGCGAGACGATATTTACAGAAGGAAGATTTGATTGAATTGGTTGCGGGAGGAAGGAAGTAGAAAAAGGATTTCCAATTTGGTAATTGCCAATTGTCTATAGAATTTTTTAAAAAGTATTATTCAGCTTTTTCAGTTTGTGACTGGAGTCTTTTTGCAAATTTTTTATTTAGGAATTCATAAATGAAAATGTTCAGCAAAATCAATTCGAATCCGTAAAAAAAATCTTCTATAGGAATTGTGAGTAACCTAATTCCTAGATTTTCATTGTCATTATACCATACTATTGGATTTTCAAGCGCTGTTCCTGTTAGGATTCCGTTTACAATAATAAATGGGAATAATAAGATTGGATAAATGCTGAATAATTTTGGAAGCCAAGTTACTTTGAAACCAAATTTCAGGAGCAGAAGGAGGAGGGATAAGCTGATAAAGGTGTATGCCGAATAGGATTGCCTTTGAAAAACAATTCCCGCAACTAATAATAAGATGGCACCTCCCAGCACAAAAATATTTTCAAAATTGGAATTCCATTTGGGTTTGAAAAAAATGTTCAAGCAATGGTAGGTAAAAACACAGGAGAATGGAATGCAGATGAAAAAAAGAAATTCTTCTATCGGTAGCTTGAAAAAATATATACCCGTGAGATAATCAGGATTGAATCCCCATATTTTTTGTTCAGTGAAAATAATATCCCAAATAATAAAAGGGATGGAGGAAAGAATGGTTGCAATAAAAAATGATTTCCACTTTTTGTAAAAATTCAATTTTGGGTGAAAAGAAAAAAGGACGGGAACCGCTATTGTACACAAATCAATTAGTAGATACGAATATTTCATAACAGACTATTTGGGTTGGAGTTTCTGAAATACTTGAACGGAACCCACAACATTCCAAAACATTCTCCATGTTCCTTGTTGATGTGTTTGTGATGCATTTTGTGTGCGCGTCTAATAGCTGTCATGTATTTGCTTTGTGATTTTCTGAATAACTTGAATCGCTGATGAATAAAAATATCATGCACGAAAAAATAAGTGAAACCATATAGCGTGATCCCCAATCCAATCCAAAATTCATAATTGTAATTATTTTGCATTCCCAAAAACAACCCTGCAATTCCCGGTAAAGCGAAAATCAGAAAGAAAAAATCATTTCGTTCGAAAAAGGAATACGTTTCCTTTTTGTGGTGATCTCTATGTAAACTCCACAACATTCCGTGCATGACAAATTTATGTGTGAGCCAAGCAATGCCTTCCATGCTGAAGAATGATGCCAGTACAATACTTGCGTTAATCAAAAGTGCTTCCATTTGTCTTGATTTATTATAGACGAGAGAGTTTCATTGCTTTTTGTAATGTTTTTTCCACTAAAAATAATGCAGTTTGTTCTCTCACTTGTGTCAAACATATTTTCAGCCATTCTGTATATCGTTCCGGAAATAATGTGATTTCAAATGCCAGTTCATCAAGTGAAATGTACTTCCAATCTTTTACCTCCGACTCTGTTGGAACGGGGAGTTCATCTGACAAGCCGAAAAAAACGTGATCAAATTCGTGTTCGATTAATCCATTTTCAAATTTGGCTTTGTAAATAAAATTGAATCTGAAAACAGTTTCGCTTGTCATGCCCATTTCTTCCATAAGGCTGCGCGGCACTGCGTCATTTAATTCTTCACCAAATTGAGGGTGACTACAACAAGTATTTGTCCATAAGCCAGGGGAATGGTATTTTCCATCGGCACGTTGTTGCAACAGCAATTCTCCTTTGTTGTTAAATATAAATATTGAAAAAGCTCGGTGCAGTAAGCCCAATTTATGTGCCAATTCTTTTTCCAATTTGCCCCACTGCTTATCGTTATTGTCAACTAGAATTAAATATTCTTTTTTCATTTCAATTTTTGTTTTTCAACAACTGTTAAATACGATGAGTTTTCTAAATAGGAAATGATGGTTTGTTTCAATGAAAGATCTGTTATTGCTGGCATGGCATTGATCAGAAAAAGTTTGTCTTCATTAATGGAATTGTTGTATTCTAAAAAGGAGGGCAAATTGGTTTGGATTGTAAATCGCAGATATCGCAATTCGATATTCTTGTTGTCCAATTCAATTGATTTCTCCAAACCTGATTTGCCCTCCGAAAAATATTGGTACTTACTGAACGGATTAGAAGTGTAATTCGCCAACATCATTGTTCCACAGGCTTTATATCCATCGAATACGACATTTCCCTTTTCACTATAGGGAGTAAGAATCGAAATCAAATTGTTGCAAGCCTCTTCTTGTGTAGCTGCTTTTTGATAAAGAGTTCTTACTTCGGCTAATGAAGGGCTGTTGGAAATGCCTTGCGTTGTGGAAGTGAAAATCAAGAATAGGGCGATTATGATTTTCATACCATGTTCATTTTGAATTGCAACATGCTATTGAGCATAAGACCGATTTTTTTTCCATTCCCAATTCGAATTCTTTCTGTCAATAGGCGATGAGCAGGAACGTTTATTATTTTTTTGAATAGTGCATTGTAATAAACGTAGGCAAGAAATACGCCACCTCTTGAGGATTCGGGAAGTTTCTTTATTCCAGCCAAAGCCTCGCGAAAATCACTGGCAATTTCCCTTTCAATAGCTAGCTTTGCTTGATTGCTGAATTGACTCATATCCACATTTGGAAAATAGGTTCTTCCAAGAATTTGATAATCGTCTTTCATATCTCGTAAGAAGTTTACCTTTTGAAAAGCGGCCCCAAGCTTCATGGCGTTTGGTTTTAACTCCTCATACATTTCTAGATTTCCATTGGTGAAAACATGTAAACACATCAAGCCAACAACTTCTGCTGAACCTAAAATATATTGGTCGTATTTTTCTTTTGAATATTCAATATCCTGTAGGTCCATTTTCATGCTTTCCAGGAATGTTTCTATGAGATCCATACTGATGTTGTACTGATGCACAACCTTCTGAAAGGAATTCAAAATTGGATTCAATGAAATTTTTTGTTTTATGGCTTCAAATGTATCGAACCTGAATTTTTCAAGTAGTTGTTTCTTGTTGTAGCCTTCAAAGCTGTCTACGATTTCATCGGCAAAGCGGACAAAACCATAGATGGAATAAATTGGATTGCGTAAAGAGTTTTTCAGGAAATAGATTCCTAAGGAAAAACTTGTGCTGTAGGCACGAGTTGTGATCTTGCTACATTGCACAGATACATCATCAAATAGCGGTTTCATGATTTCTGTTTTTTTAGTTGTTTGATTAATTGATCGGCAGCGATTTTTCCTGAAATGAGAGAGGGAGGAACGCCGGGTCCTGGTACACTTAATTGTCCTGCATAAAAAAGGTTTTTAATTTTCTTGTTTTTGATTTTTGGTTTAAGAATGGCTGTTTGCATTAATGTATTGGCAAGACCATATGCATTTCCCTTAAAAGAATTGTAATCGGTAACAAAATCCTTGATGCAATAACTTTTTTTATAATCGATATGGTCAATAATATTTTCTCCAGTTTGTTGTTGCATTCGCAACATCATTTTTTCGAAATAAATCTCCCGTAATTCCTCCGTGTCTTCCAATCCAGGAGCAAGTGGCATAAGGAAAAAAAGATTTTCATGGCCTATCGGTGCAACCGAGTCATCTGTTTTTGAAGGGCAGCAGACGTAAAACAAAGGATTCGAAGGCCATTTCGGTTTTTTATAAATATCCTGAGCATGGTCCGCAAGATCTTCATCAAAGAAAAGTGTGTGATGGTGAAGTGAATTGATTTTCTTGTTGACACCCAAAAAATAGATCAAACAGGATGGTGCAAATGTTTTTTTATTCCAATAGCTCTCCTCATAATTTCTGAATTCCTTGGGAAGTAATTTCGATTCAATGTGATGGTAATCCGCTGAAGCAATTATGCCATCAAATTCCAATGAGGCTCCATTTACTTCTATGCTTTTTACCAGTTTGTTTTCAATTTCGATTTTCTTGACGTTGGCATTTACATGAAAATGGACGCCATTATTTTTTGCTACGTCCACCATTGCATCGATTATTTTTCCAAATCCACCCATTGGGTAAAACGTGCCCAATTTTAATCCGGCATAATTCATCAAACTGTAGAGGGCAGGTGTGTCTTTTGGCATTGCTCCCAAAAACAAAACCGGAAATTCCATCAATGTGATGAGTTTCGGATGTTTGAAATATTTTCGGATGTGTTTTCGGAAGGAAGAAAATACTTGTAAGCGAAAAATTCCTTTAAACAAATCGACATCTGCAAATTCTGACAATGATAATCCTGGTTTGTAAACCAGTTTGTCCATTCCTATTTTGTATTTGTATTCCGCTTCCTTCATGAATTTATTGAGCTTTGCCGAACTACCTGGCTCAATCAATTCGAAAAGAGTTGACAATTCCTTATAGCTATCTGGAATGCCAATGGTTTCGTTATCCTTAAACACCATGTCGAATGAAGGGTTCAAGCGTTTCAATTCGTATAGGTCGGCGACCTTCAAATTGAAATCGGCAAAGAATTTTTCAAAAACACCAGGCATCCAATACCAACTTGGTCCCATATCAAAAACGTAGCCTGATGTTGTACGGAGTTGTCTTGCTCTACCTCCAAGCTGTTCGTTTTTTTCAAATACATGCACTTCATGTCCAGCAGCCGAGAGGTATGCTGCAGCACTGAGACCTGAAAAGCCTGCGCCAATTATTGCAATTTTGGACATTAACAGTGTTTATAAATAATAATAAATAGTTAAACAGAAAGAAATCACTTTAATTGCAACTCAAGATCAGTAACAGATTTTATCCAATGGAAGTTTTTCCTTGTTTTCAATTTGCTAATCAATTGCAAATTGCCAGAGACATGAATTTGAATCCCCTTCGCTATTTTTACAATACTCGAAAAGTATTTATCAGTTAAAGCGGGATCGCTGTTGTGTACATGAAAAACAAGAATGTTCGAAGGGGATATGTCATTTACTGCACTTTCCAAGAGTTCCACCGGAACATTTGCACCTAAATAAATTGATCTTTTTCCTGCTTTTCGAATTGTATAATGCGCAAACAGAAGACCTATTTCATGAAATTCCCATTTGGGTAAATAGAGTAGCCATGTATCTTTTGATGGTTGTGCAGGTGGCAATGCATCGATTGCAGCGAACATTTTTTGCCTTATAATATTGCTTATAAAATGTTCGTGTGATGGTGGTAATTTGCCGGTTCTCCACATAAGTCCGATGCGCACCAATACAGGGTAAATAATTTTTATATAAACATCTTTCATTCCATAACGGAGCAAAGCGTTTGAAAAAATCTTTTCAAAATACGACTCATCATAGGTCATTCCAGCTGTGATGAGTTGGGAAATATAATACTCTATTGTCTCGTCCTTGTCTAGGTTGTTTTGTAGTTGTTCATTCAATAGTTCGTAATGTTGTTTGTCAGTCATTAAACAGAGTTGAGAAATTTTATGATCTGTTTTCATCAAACTGACAATATTGAGCAAACGTTTCAGTTGAGAGTCGTCGTAATACCTTGTATTCCCTTCTGAGCGGGATGGTTTGAGTGCCCCATAGCGCAGCTCCCAAATTCTAATTGTGTGGGCTTTTATACCCGAAAATTGTTCTAATTGTGAAATTGAAAACATAAATAGTGTTTAAGATTAGGCAAAAATACCTAAACAAAAGTAGATTTCCAAATAAATAATAATTGTAGTCGAATGGGTTGGTTTTGAACACAAAGAGTAGGGGAAGGGCATATTCTCAAATAGTCAAGAATTGCCGTTCTCAAGTCAAATAATAGTTTTCAAGGAAAGCTAACTCACCTTAAGAGCTGCTCATAAAACCCACCAATTTCTTTTTCTCTATCCACAAAATGGATTTCCAATATCCATTCCCGTTTCTTCCCATTTGGATCGGGAGCAAACAGGTCGGTTATATTTTCTGGTCGAATGTAATTGTCAAAAATTTCAGACTTTATGTTCTCGTGAGGAAATTTTCCAATGAGGTGCCCTGCGTGTTCGTTTCCGAATGTCCAGCCATATTTTAGGGCGAGATCTGCCACATATTGGTAAAGTTCAGCGCCACTTATTTTTGTTTTTGTTCCGTACCATTGGTGCGCTTCGTGCCAAGCTTTTTCAATATCATCGCGCAATTTTATTTTTAAAGGATCATGCCCAATCACATAGGTTCGCCCCAAATCAGCTTCCCATTCTTCGAAAACGGGACCAAAATCAAGAAACAAAATATCATCTGCTTGCAAAATCAAATCGGGGGGATTTACGCGATAGGGCTCCAATGTGTTTTTCCCTGCACGAACAATTCGTTTGTGCCAGAATTTTTCAATTCCAAAAAGTTCCTTTGCCAATGCGAAAATCTCAATATTCAAATCGTGTTCCGATTTTCCAGGCACCATTAAGCCTCGCTTTTCAATTACTGAAAAGAAGCGCACAGCTTTTTCTTCCGCTTCAATTAATCTTTTCCTGATTTCCATTCTCAAATCTACAGATTGGTTTGAAATGTAAGAATGATTATTGTTTTTGTCCTTGAATTTGAATTTATGGAATGTCCTGGAAATCGTTTTGGCAATTGAACAAACCGAATGTGAATTTTTTGTTAATTACAATCCCATTCTGAATCAATCTCCTGACTCCCCACTCCGAACTAAAAACTATCTTTGCGACCATGCATGAAACCATTTTCATCCTTGATTTCGGTTCTCAATACACTCAGTTGATCGCCAGACGCGTTCGTGAGCTAAATGTTTATTGCGAAATTCATCCGTATAATAAAGTTCCAGCCCTTACCTCATTGGTAAAAGGCATCATATTCTCAGGAAGTCCGTGTTCCGTAAACGATGCAAATGCTCCTAATCCCGACATTTCCATTTACCGCAAAAAGATTCCTGTTCTTGGTGTTTGTTACGGAGCTCAATTGATGGCAAGTCAGAATGGCGGTGAAGTATTACCTTCCAAACATCGTGAATATGGTCGTGCTAATCTTGCGCATGTAGATGATGCGGATCGTTTGTTTCGTGGAGTTTCGCATAATTCCCAAGTATGGATGTCGCATGCCGATACCATTACAAAAATTCCGAATTCATTCAAAGTCATTGCTTCAACTACTGATGTGAAATTTGCTGGTTACGCAATTGATGGTGAAGAAACGTGGGGAATTCAATTTCATCCTGAAGTTTATCATTCCACTGAAGGTGCTGCTTTATTGAAAAACTTTGTTGTGGAAATTTGTCATTGCAAACAAGATTGGACTCCAGGTTCTTTTGTGAATGATACTGTTGAAGGCTTGAAAAATAAAATTGGTAATGATAAAGTTGTAATGGGTCTTTCAGGCGGAGTTGATTCTTCTGTTGCCGCCTTGTTACTGCACAAAGCCATTGGTAAAAATCTCTATTGCATTTTTGTAGATAATGGCTTGTTGCGAAAAGATGAATATTCCACCGTGTTGGATTCTTACAAGCACATGGGATTGAATGTGAAAGGAGTTGATGCAAGCAAACGTTTTTATTCCGAATTGAAAGGTGTTTCTGATCCAGAGACAAAACGTAAAATTATTGGAAGAATTTTCATTGAGGTTTTTGATAAAGAAGCGCATGCAATTTCTGATGTGAAATGGTTGGGACAAGGAACAATTTACCCTGATGTTATTGAGTCCATTTCTGTTGGTGGTCCGTCACAAACCATCAAATCGCATCATAATGTTGGAGGACTTCCTGAAACCATGAAGATGCAAGTGGTAGAGCCTTTGCGATTATTATTCAAGGATGAAGTTCGTAGAGTTGGTGATGCTTTGGGATTGGATCACAATATTCTTCATCGGCATCCCTTTCCTGGTCCAGGACTCGGAATTCGCATTTTGGGAGACGTTACAGAAGAAAAGGTACGCATTTTGCAAGAGGCTGATAGTATCTTCATCGAAGGCTTGAAAAAGTATGATTTATATAAAACCGTTTGGCAGGCAGGAGTAATTCTTCTTCCCGTGCAAAGTGTAGGTGTAATGGGCGATGAACGTACGTATGAAAATGCAGTGGCATTGCGCGCGGTTTCATCTACAGATGGAATGACGGCAGATTGGTGTCATTTGCCATATGAGTTTTTAGGAAAAATGTCGAATGAAATCATCAATAAAGTAAAAGGAATTAATCGTGTGGTTTACGATATCAGTTCAAAACCACCTGCTACTATTGAGTGGGAATAAAAAAAATACCGATTTCAAGATTACCGATTTCCAATTGTTTTTTGATAAATAGAATGAGTGCTACGAAAATAAATATTGTCAAGTGTTTCCGCTTTTCCGTTTTGGTTTTGCTGATGTTATTTGTTACGCCAACTTTTGCGCAAAAAGGTGAAGTGAAAAAATCTACGAAAACGGAGACGGTGGATGGGAAGAAATATTATTTACATACCGTAGAAAAAAGTCAGACACTTTATGCGATTGCGAAAGTGTATAATTTGACTGTCAATGATATTCTTCTTGAAAACCCTGATGCCTTGAATGGAATCAAGCAAGGACAGACATTGAGAATTCCATTTGAGAAACGTGTTGCTGTTGTGAAAAACGTTCCTGTAGATACCTCCACTTTCATGCATAAAGTTGAAGCTGGACAAACCTTATACAGCATAGCAAAACTTTATAATGTAACGGAAGATGCGATTTTGAAATTGAATCCAGCGGCTAAGACGGGATTGAAATTAGGAGAAGAATTGAGGATTCCCGGAAAGAAAAATATTGCGACAGTAATTACTCTTCCAATAAAAAACGGGAATGATACCGCCTTTAAAATAAATAAAAAAGCACTTTATAATATTGCATTAATGTTACCGTTGCAATTATGGAATGTGGATAATATCAATACAGATGATATCCTAAAAGGTACACAGGAATTTCCAGCTAAATCGGAAGCCGCTGTTGAGTTTTACGAAGGAACATTAATTGCCATTGATTCCATGCGTAAAGTTGGGATGAAATTGAATCTTCATGTTTATGATGTGGATGATGGTGATTCTGCAAAAGTTCAATCTATTCTTGATAAGCCTGAATTCAAAACCATGGATTTGATATTGGGGCCTTTAAGTCCAGGTCCATTTTATACTGTTTCCAATTGGGCGAATGAGCATCATGTTGCAATTGTTTCTCCTGTTTCTCCTGCTAATCGTGTTTTATTCAAACATCCTGATGCTGCGAAAGCTTTGCCATCGTTTTCCACACAAATGGAACAGTTGGCCATCTTTGTTGGCACGCACCATACTGGAGATAATGTGATCATGATTACAAGTGGAAATACAAAAGAACAAGCGGCCGCGAATACATTTAGAACCAATGTCAGTAAGATTCTTTTTCCGATAAGTGGCGACACAATAAAAACCACCCGAGGCATGAATGGGTTAGAATCTTTATTGAAAAAGGACAAAACCAATATTCTAGTTATTCCTTCAGGAAGTAGTGCTACAACACAACCTTTCGTAAGCGATCTCTTACGTTCCCTCAATACCTTATCTGATAAATATGTGATAATGGTTTACGGATTGTCATCTTGGATGGGATATTCCAATCTTGATCCTGAATATTTACAGAAACTTCAATTTCATTTTATCGCACCCTATTTTATTGACTATGATTCATGCGCTGCTACCAAACGTTTTTTGAAAAAATATGACAATGCCTTTCATGGCGATCCTAGTTCTTATGCATTTGCTGGGTATGATGTGAGTTTGTTTTTTCTAAATGCTTTGTATGTGAATGGAACGGATTTTTACCTGAAACTTCCTGCATTAAAAGGAGAAGGCTTGCAACAGGGTTTTGATTTTTATCGAAGTGATTCTGAATGTGGATATGAAAACCGATCCGTGCATTTTATGCAGGTGGTGGATTATCAGTTGATCAAAGCGAAATAAATGCTTGTCTATTTCAGTGAGCAGTTATCAATGAAAAAGTAGTAATTAATAATCTCCAATCACCAACCGCCATTGATGATTACCAAAGAAAATATCTCCGACCGATTAACGGAACTTCAAGAAAGCATTTGTTCAGCTTTGGAAAAGGAAGATGGAGAAGGAAAATTTACTGTTGAAAAATGGGAACGGGAAGAGGGTGGAGGAGGAATTACAAGAATTCTTCAACATGGCAATGTGATTGAAAAAGGAGGTGTGAATTTTTCGGCAGTGCATGGAAAATTACCTGAGAATATTCAGAAAGCATTGAAAGTTTCCGAACCAGGTTTTTTTGCAACTGGCGTTTCCATTGTTATTCATCCTTCCAATCCAATGGTTCCGATTATTCATATGAATGTTCGCTATTTTGAATTGGGAAATGGTGAATATTGGTTTGGTGGAGGAATTGATCTCACGCCACATTATGCGAATGTGGAGGATGCGCGTTGGTTTCATTCTCAATTAAAAAACACCTGTGATAAATTTGAATCTTCTTATTATCCAAAATTTAAAAATTGGGCGGATGATTATTTTTTTATTCCACACAGAAATGAAACACGTGGCATCGGTGGAATATTTTTTGATCGATTAACAGCCGAAAATAAGGGTGAAGATGCTGGTGAAAAACAAAAATTATTTGATTTTTTGATTGCTGTGGGAGAAACATTTGCTCCAATTTACTTGCACTTCATGCAATCAAAATCTAAGTTGAAATTTTCTGAAGCGGAAAAGAAATGGCAACTGATTCGACGTGGTCGTTATGTTGAATTTAATTTGGTTTATGATAAAGGAACAAAGTTTGGATTGGATACCAACGGGAGAATTGAGTCGATTTTAATGAGTCTTCCGGAACAAGCAAATTGGTTTTATAACCATGTTCCTGAAGCAGGTAGCGCAGAGTCTACAACGCTGAATTTGTTAAAAAAGGGTATTGAATGGATATGAGTTAGTCGTTGTATATGTTCATTTATCCGTGTTTTAATAGTGATTTTCTGGGAAAAGTTGTTTGTCTTTTGTAATTACGACCCTCTTTGGTGGACATTATTTTTGTTTATGATTTTTCAAAAGGTACATCGTACATTGTACTACGAAATTTTAAACGGGCTTCAAAACTTTCTTTCTTAAATAAATGAAGGATTTTTCCTTTGGTAATTCTAAATATAAGTATGCGATTATTATAATCGTTTTGACTTTTTTGGTTTATGGCAATTCCATCCAAAACAATTATTCACTTGATGATCATTTGGTGAATGATAAAAATGAATTGACACAACACGGAATCAAAAACATTAAGCAGGTTTTCACTTCTTATTCCTTTAAAGAAAAAGAATTCAATTACGAATATCGCCCTGTTTTACTTTTGTCTTTTGCAATAGAATATTCGGTCTTCGGTGTGCATCCGCACATCAGTCACTTCATCAGCATTCTCCTATTTGCACTTTTCGTTTTTTTCTTATTCAATTTCCTGAGCATTACATTTCCTGAATCGCCACCCCTGGTTATTTTTTTTGGAATCGTTTTATTTATTGTCCATCCCATCCACACAGAAGTTGTTGATAATATAAAATCGAGGGATGAATTACTGACTTCAGTATTTGGAATATGTATGCTCCTTCAATTCCAAAAATATTTTGTGGATAGAAAAACATATCGTTTGTTATTGGCTGCTCTTTTTACGGGATTAGGTTTTTTGACGAAAGAGTCAATAATGGTTTTTATTGCAGTGATTCCATTTTTATTTCTGATAAATTCTTCAAAAAAGAAAATTGATCTGAAAAGATTTTTGATTCCAATTATATTAATTGCAAGCATTTTCATTGGTATTAAACTAGGTAAGGTTCATCTCTTAAATTCTGAGACGCATGTTAGGGGTTATGAATTTTATGAAAATCCATTGTATTCCAAGAATTTTTGGGCGAGAATTCCAGCAGGATTTTCAGTTTGCCTCGTTTACCTTCGGTTATTGTTTTGGCCATTTGTATTGTCATTCTACTACGGATATAATGAAGTTCCGATTGATAACTGGACATCAGTTTTTCCTTATGTAAGTATTGTTTTTCATGCCGGAATAATTTATTTGGCAATAAAATATTTCAAGAAAGACAGATTACTTTCTTTCGGAATTATTATTTATTTGGCTGGAGTTTTTGCTGCCAGTGGCATAATCAAATTAATGCCTGGAATTGTCGGTGAACGTTTTATGTTTTTTGGATCAGCAGGTTTTACTATTGTAGTTGCTGCCCTTCTTTATAAATTATTTGAAAAATACAAATGGATTGTTACGCTCAAATCCAATCCGAAAATAAATTCTAAAGCCATACTATTTTCAGTGGCACTTGTTATGGTTCTTGGCTTCAGTTCTTTTTCTAGAAATTCCGATTGGAAGGATGAAGACACGCTTATTCTAAACGATGCAGAACATCTTCAGAATTCGGCAAAAGTTCAGGATATGGCTTCCTTCAGGCTATTGACAAAAATTTATTCGCAACCAGATTCCCCTGAAAAAACAAAACTCCTCAAACAAGCAGAAAATTATTGTCTGCAATGCCTTGCTATTTATCCAGAATACATCAATTGTCTGAATAATTTGGGGACACTTTATTTTATAGAACAGAATTATTCAGAAAGCGCAAAATATTACCAAAAAGCCCTTAAAGTTGATAGTACAGACGCCAATGTTTTATTCAACTTGGCGACGATTTGTCAGAAACTCAATAAAATTGAACAGGCCAATTTTTACTATGAAAAGGCACTTTCATCCGATCCCAATATTTATAATTTGATACCTTTTTATAAACAATATATAGTCAAAAACTCAAAAGAGGTTGAAGCTATTGCTTTTATTACAAAAATTCTTCGTATTTTCCCCAATGACTATGAGTTGCATTTGTTAATTATTGACCTTTACGACGAGCAACACGATTATAATAGTGCCATTTATTACCTGAATAAAGCATACCAAATCAAACCAAGTATTGAACTGGCAAAGTTCAAAGGAACACTGGAGAAAATAAATAAAAAATAACCTTTCAATAGGGAGTTTTTGTAAACAATTTAGTTTATGAGAAAAATATACTTACTGTTTATTGTCCTGCTTTCATTTTCTGGATTGCATGCTCAAGTAGAGATTTGCAATAATGGAATTGACGACGACGGCGACGGGTTAATTGACTTGAACGACGTTACAGATTGTGTTTGTGGTAATTCTTCGGTTACATCCCTTATTCCCAATCCTTCTTTTGAATCGATGAACTGTTGTCCGAGCAGTTATTCCCAAGTAAATTGTGCAACATCTTGGGTTCAGGCATCCAGTGCTACATCTGATTACATGAATACCTGCGGATTTGTGATGGGCGCTGCGACTGCTGCAGGATTAGTTCCATTTCCCAATGGTAATGGAGTATTGGGTTGTATTTTTAGTCCAGGATGGCAGGAGTATGTTGGCGCTTGTCTTACATCACCAATGCTTGCTGGAACTCCCTATACTGTGCAAATGAATATTGCATCTACACCAATTGATGGGCAAGGTGCAGTTTGTAATAATGGAGTTATTGAATTTGGTCCAATTGACATTGTAATTTATGGAACAACGAATTGTGCGAATCTCCCTTTTACAGGAACAGGATGTCCTCCATCGCCAGCTTGGCAAGTTCTAGGTCAAGTCAACTATACACCAGTTCCCAATTGGGGAGTGATAAATATTAGTTTTACTCCACCCGTAAATATTACTGCAATTGTAATTGGATCACCTTGTACACTGCCGGCTAGCTACACAACACCAAGCGGTTGTTATCCCTATTTCTATTTTGACAATATGTTGTTAAATACAACTTCGAGTTTTAATAGCGTTGCACAATCTGGATCATTCTGTACTAATAATTTGATTTTGACTACGCCAGTTGTCGCGGGAGGAACCTATCAGTGGTATTTAAATGGAGTTGCTATTGTTGGACAAACAGGTTCTACGCTCAACATTTCTACCGGAGGTTATCCTCCTGGAAATTATTCAGTGATGACAACTGACGCTAACGGTTGTGCTGTTTCTTCCATTACTGTAGCCTCGTCATCTTCAGTTACATCTGCTTTTACCAATACTAGTGTTTGTGTTGGAGCCTCCACTGTGTTCACAGATAATTCTTCCACAACTTCAGGAACGATTGCAAGTTGGGCATGGAATTTTGGTGATCCCGCCTCTGGGCCAAACAATACATCAACACTTCAAAATCCAAGTCACATTTTTTCTGCAGCAGGAACTTATAATGTTACACTTGTTTCGACAGCGAGTTCGGGATGTTCGGCCACCGTTACAATGCAGGTGACGGTAAACCCGCTTCCTGTAGCTGCATTCGTGTACAACCAAGTTTGTGGAAACGTACTGGTAAATTTCACAAGTACATCAACTATTAGTGCCCCTTCTACAATTACAAGTACTGCTTGGGATTTTGGTGATCCTTCATCGGGAGGAAATAATACATCTGCACTATCTAATCCTTCTCACACTTTTACGGCCACTGGTAATTATGTTGTGACTTTGGTTATTACCTCAAGTTCAGGATGTACTCAGACGATTACACAAAACATTTTGGTGTCGCCTATTGCAACATCTGCTTTTACAGCCACAAACGTGTGTACAAATTCTGCAATGCAGTTTACCAATCAATCCTTGAATTCTGTGAATTCACATTGGGATTTTGGTGTTCCTGCAATAACAAACGACACAAGTAATTTGACTAACCCATCTTATACTTACACAACTGCAGGAACTTATAATGTGATTCTTATTTCAAATCCAGGACCATGTGCTGACACAGCAACACTTTCAGTAACTGTAAATCCAGGGCCAGCTATAGCTTTTACTGCACCACAAGTTTGTTTGGGATCTCCAAGTGTATTTACAGATCAATCTACTGTTGCAGCTGGCAGTATTGTTGGTTGGCATTGGGATTTTGGTGTTACTGCAATAACAAATGATACTTCAAATATTCAGAATCCAACTTATGCTTATTCGACTGCTGGTACTTTCAATGTTACATTGACTTGTACTTCAAATACAGGTTGTGTTTCAACATTGATAATCCCAATTACTGTTAGTGCTTTGCCAACAGGAAATTTCAGTTCTACTATTGTTTGCCAAGGCGTGCCAACAGTATTGACAGATCTTTCTGTTGCAGGAACAGGAACTATTACAAACTGGTCATGGAATTTTGGAGATGGTTCTCCTACATCAACAGCGCAAAATCCAACACACACTTATGCAAATGATTCTACGTATAGTGTTTCATTGATTGTTACAAATACTGCTGGTTGCATTGACACATTTTTATTGCCTGTTGTGACAGCCTCCGTTCCTGTTGTTGCTTTTTCAGCCGACACACTTGCAGGTTGTCCTCTGCTTTGTGTTAATTTCCTTGACCAATCAACCGTTAATTCGGGTACTATAAATGGTTGGACATGGGATTTCGGTGATGGATCAAATTCTTCATTCGCTCAAAACCCTTCTCATTGTTTTTCGACTACTGGCACTTATTCCATTACACTTACAGCTGTTTCAAATGGCGGATGTACCTCAACTTTGATGATTCCAAATTTGATTACTGTTCAGCCTGTTCCGAATGCTAGTTTCAGTGCTTCTCCAAATCCAACAACAATTTTGAATCCTACTGTACTTTTCACTGATATGTCAGCGGGAAGTCCTGTGTCATGGCTTTGGAATTTTGGAGATCCATCAACGACAATAGACACTGCAAATATTCCAAATACACAATACACCTATTCATCAGAATATGGAGGTACATATCCTGTGAATTTGATTGTTACCAATCAGTATGGTTGTGTTGATGATACGACTATTGAAATAATTATTGAGCCTGACTTTGAATTTTTCATTCCTAATTCATTTACACCAAATGGTGATGGTTTGAATGATGGCTTCTATGGACAGGGATTTGGAATTACAAAATATGAAATTTGGGTTTTTGATCGTTGGGGAAATATGATTTTCAATACAACGGATATCAATGTAGCTTGGGATGGATCTGTTCAAGGAAAAGGTGGAGATTTAGCCCAAGTGGATGTCTATGTATGGAAAGTTGTTTTGACTGATGTGTTTAATAAAAAACACAAATACATCGGACACGTTTCTTTGATCAAATAATTCTAATTATAAGTACAAGGCATGATAATTGATTAAAATGTTCTAGGATTAATTATTTGAAAACAATAAAGTGGACAATCGTAACATCAATAATTTTTAATTTTGTTAAACAAATTTCAATTGGCAAACATGAAACAACTCATCACAATTACAGTTTTTGTATTGGCATCAACCCTTGGATTCGCACAATACAACCATGTACGTTACAGTCCTGCAGGCACAATCGTCGAGCAAGGTCAGTATAATGCTGATCCAGGAATTACTGCTAACGATAGCAAAGAAACGATCGGCCAAAAAATGTCGCAAGTACATAAAATTGGTACTTGGCAATATTGGAACGATAACGGAACAAAGCTTGCTGAAGAGCATTACACCAATGCGGGTACTCCAACTGGATTTTGGAAATCTTGGAGTTCAGCGACTCAACTTTCTTCGGAAATTAATTACACAACAGGTGATGCTGTTTATTATCATCAGAATGGTGCAAAAGCTGAAGCGGGAAAAATCAATATGGCGAATGAGCGTATTGGTGATTGGAAAGGTTGGCACGAAAACGGCAAAAAAAATTATACCGGTTCTTGGTCATCAACAGGCCAGAAAAATGGTACTTGGCAATTTTATGACAACACAGAACAACTTATTGGAACAGAACAATGGAATAATGGTGTTCTAGCTAATTAATCAATTAAATGTTTTTTGAAAGGCGATTTCTCATGGGAATCGCCTTTTTTATTTTGATTTTGGTCACTAGCAATAAAAATCCAGCTGCTTACCTTTGCTTAGATGAATAAAAAGGAACGTTTTGAAAAGGTAGTTGAATGGTTTGAAAAAAATATGCCTGTTGCAGAAACAGAGTTGCATTATAAGGATCCATTTCAGTTGTTGGTAGCAGTTATTTTATCAGCACAGTGTACGGACAAGCGAGTGAATTTGGTGACGCCAGCATTCTTCAAACGATTTCCTGATGCAGAAACATTAGCTGCGGCTTCAACAGATGAAGTTTTTACTTTCATAAGAAGTATTTCCTATCCGAATAACAAAGCAAAACATCTCGTGGGAATGGCCAAGATGTTATTTGAAAATTTTGAAAATAAAGTTCCTGATTCAATTGAAGAATTAATAAAACTTCCTGGTGTAGGAAGGAAAACGGCAAGTGTCATTGCATCCGTTGTGTATAATAAACCGGCCATGGCAGTTGATACGCATGTTTTCAGAGTTGCCGCAAGAATTGGTTTGAGTACGAATGCAAAAAATCCTTTGCAAACGGAACTTCAGTTAATGAAATTCATTCCCGAAAACAGATTGGCGATTGCACATCATTGGTTGATT
The DNA here is from genome assembly GCA_903873905.1 of uncultured Flavobacteriales bacterium. GTDB lineage: Bacteria > Bacteroidota > Bacteroidia > Palsa-965 > Palsa-965. The sequence continues at coordinate 19,717 of CAIQQJ010000013.1, read as the reverse complement.
TTGCACGGGCGGTATGTTTGTATGGCAAGAAATCCTCAATGCGAAAAATGCGGACTATTGGATTGGTGTAAGTTTGGAAGTAAATCTTTGGACAAATAAAATGGAAATTTCTAAGCCATTAGGATTAACAACACAAGAGGCGGAAAAAAGACAAAAAGTTTCTGGGTATAATGAATTGCAATCTTCCAAAGAGAAGACTATTTTCAGAATAGCATTGGAGGTTTTGAAAGAGCCAATGTTCATTTTGTTGATTGCATGTGGAACCTTATATATTATTCTTGGTGATTATCGGGAAGGTTTGATTTTAGGTTCAGCCATTTTTGTGATTATTGGAATTACTTTTTATCAATCCAGAAAAACAGAAAGAGCGCTTGAAGAATTGAAAAAACTCTCAAGTCCTCGTGCAACAGTTTTGAGAGACGGGGAAATGAAAAAAATACCTGGACGTGAAGTTGTTCCAGATGACATTTTGATTTTGAATGAAGGTGATCGGATTTCTGCTGATGCAACAATACTTGAGGTGAATAATCTTTTGGTGAACGAAGCAATTTTAACTGGAGAGTCAATGCCCGTTAGGAAAATATCTTTCACTGGAAATGAATTGGAAAATAAGCCAGGCGGAGATGATCTTCCATTTATTTTCAGCGGAACCCTTATTATTCAAGGCTCGGCAACTGCAAAAGTCACGGCAACTGGAATTAACTCACAGTTTGGAAAAATTGGGGAGTCCTTGAAAAGTCTCAAAGAGGAGGAAACAAAATTGCAAGGTGAAATGAAAATCCTCATTCGGCGACTTGCAATTATCGGTATTGTTCTGAGTGTACTTGTAGTTGTTGCATTTTATTTTACGAGAGGAAATCTCGCTAAAGCTTTTTTAACTGGACTTTCTTCCGCAATGTCAATTTTACCAGAAGAATTTCCTGTTGTACTGACTATTTTTCTTGCGTTGGGAGCATGGAGAATGTCACGCAAAAATGTTTTGACAAGGAAGCCTGCTGCGATTGAAACGCTTGGATCTGCTACTGTCTTATGCGCTGATAAAACAGGAACGATCACACAAAACAAAATGGATGTCGAGGCTTTTTACAACGGGAAACAAACGTTACAAGGTGAATTAAATGAAAATAATTATTTGGATTTCCAGGAATTGACGCGCATTTCCATTATGGCAAGTCAATTCGAACCTGTCGATCCTATGGAAAAAGCAATTCGTATTAATCATGAAAAGTTTGACAAAACCAATATCGCGGAGGAATATGTTCTGCTTCGTGAATATGCGCTGAGTAAGGAATTATTGTCAATGACCCGAGTACTTAAGAAAAAAAGTGATTCAACATTGACAGCAGCAGCAAAGGGAGCACCAGAGATAATATTTAAGTTGTGTAATATGACTACCGAGGAAGTAGAACAGCATACCCTCGTCGTAAATAAGTATGCCGATGCTGGCTTGCGGATGTTGGGAGTCGCTGTGAAGAAGCTAGAAAGTGAAATCCTGCCAGAATCACAATTGGATTTTAATTTTTCTTTTGTCGGATTAATCGGATTGGCGGATCCAATTCGTCCCGAAGTTCCTGAGGCAATTGAAGAATGTTATTCTGCCGGAATTCGTGTCATCATGATTACAGGGGATTTTCCATTGACTGCAAAAAGTATTGGCAATCAAATTGGTTTGCGAAAAGAGGGGCAGATGATCACAGGAAATGAACTTGAAAAAATGAGTGATGATGAGCTGCAAAAAGAAATTCTGGATACAACAATTTTTGCAAGAGTGGTGCCCGCACAAAAGCTTCGCATTGTAAAGGCATTGCAGGCGAATGGTGACGTTGTCGCAATGACAGGAGATGGTGTGAATGATGCGCCTGCACTTAAAGCTGCGAATATTGGAATTGCAATGGGTGGAAAAGGGACTGATGTGGCACGTGAAGCTTCTTCATTGGTTTTGTTGGATGATAATTTTGCATCCATTGTTGTTGCGATTCGATTAGGCCGAAGAATATTTGACAACCTGCAGAAAGCAATGAGTTTTATTCTTGCAGTCCACGTTCCCATTGTAGGCTTGGCTTTACTTCCTGCTTTCATGCCAAGTTTGCCCATTTTGCTTTTGCCAATTCACATTGTTTTTCTTGAATTGATTATAGATCCTTCCTGCACGATTGCATTTGAAACAGAATCTGAAGAAGCTGGTATCATGAAAAAAATGCCACGCAAACAGAATGAAAAGTTCTTCGGGCGTGACAAAATCTTAAGAAGCCTTTTTAAAGGCATCTTGACTTTTTCTGCTGTGATTATTGTTTATTATGCAACAATCAATGAAGGACATTCTGATAATGAAATACGGGCAATTACTTTTGTAAGTCTCATTCTTGCCAATGTGGGGTTAATCCTTACCAATCTTTCTCGCACACGTAATTTTTTACATACACTGATGGCGCACAATAGAGCCGCCAACATTATTCTTGGTGGAACTGTGCTTGTATTGTTTCTTGTTATTGAAATTCCTTGGTTGCAGGAAATTTTCCAATTTGAAAATCCAGGCTTACGTCACTTTATTCCATCTGTTATTGGCGGACTTGGAACATTGGCCATTTTTGAGATTGTAAAATATTTCAGATACAGTAAATCTAGATCTATTGGGTAACACCAATTCAAAAAATTCGATTCTGAATTGAAGTATTCCAATCTCCTTTTCCGATGTGAGTGAATTATTTTTTTACTGTTGGATTTTCTAGTAAAATACGGAAGGGTTTGAATTCCTCCATTTGTTTAGAAACAAGATTCAATAAGGCAATGTAGGGGAGAAATAAAATCATTCCTGAAACACCCCAAATCATACCACCGATAATTATCAAAATGATGGATGAGAGTGTATTGATATTTAATTGTTTTCCTACAATGTAGGGGAAGATAAAGTAGGCTTCAAGATATTGTACGAATGAAAAAACACCAACAATACCAAGTGGAATGTAAATGCTTTTGGTTTCCATCCATGTAATGCTGATCGGGAGTAAGGAACTGATGATAATCCCAAAATAGGGAATGATGGTCATGAAAGCCGTGAGCATTCCAAACAACAAAGGATATTTTACACCAAGTAAAAAAAGTCCTATACTATTCAAAACTCCTACTGTCAGATAAACGAAAATCATTCCTTTTATGTATCTGTAATAGGTTTGAATTGCTTCATTTAAGATGCCAGGCAGTTCATCTTTATATTTTGTTCCAACGATTGAAATTACAAAATCAACAATTATATTTCTAAAATATAATATCAGACTTGCATAAACTGGAATGATTACAAGATTAAAGAGTCCCATTGCAGTACCGGAAAGAAAGCCACTGATATTTCCACTCACGCTTTTTTTGTAGTCGATAAACATATTGTTTTGTTCCGTTAGTGAAATACCAAGATTGCTAACAATCCAATTTTGACCTTTGAGGAGTTCCTCGTTGGCACCTTGAACTAATTGCGGCAGTTCCTTATTCAATTCATTCACTTGAAGTGCGAGAATAAAAATGATTCCCAAGAAAAGCAGCAAGACAAGTGAAATGGAAATCAAAATGGCAATACTTCTGGCAATTCCTTTTTTTTCTATTCGTTTACAAATTGGATAAACAACAAGCGCAATGATTAGGCCGTAAAGAAAGGGAACAAGAAATGACCGAGAAATCAGCAGGAATCCTATTACCAATAGAATAAAGAATAGGAGTTTTGAAATTTTTGTAATCCTTTCCATCATGAGTCTGAATTAAACTTTTTTCTATTCTGAACCATCAAATTCGCACTTTGGAATAAATTTTAAGCCGAAAATATTTCAACAATACAAAGTCACGATAAAATGGGGTAAATTTGGTAGACATTGATCACTAAACATCTTGACAATTCTCATGAGAAGGCTATTTTGCGTTTTACTTTTGCTTCCCTCATTTCTATTTGCGGAAGTGAAACGTGATTTTCATTCGAAATTAAGTTTCGAGGAAAATGTTGGTCAGATTACTTCTCAACGGACAAATTCTGATTCACTGGTTATGCGTGGAGGACGGGCTAAAAAGGAAAGCGTAGATCCTGCGATTAGATTTATCCTGAGAGGAAGAATTTTAACCTACTATTTTTCTGATCGGGGATATTCCGTAGTGCAAAATGATTCCGTTGGACATGTGAATCGAACCGATTTCTATTTTGAAAATGGGTTGCAAATAATTCCTGAAGGAAAAATCCAGGAAAATTCCAATTGTCTTTTTTATTTTCCTGTTGGAACAATAGCTGCAAAAAAATACGGCAAAATCATTTATCAAAATGCAGTTGATGGAAATGATCTTGAGTTTACTACGCATGATGGATCCGTTGAGAAAAAATTGGTCATTACACAATCCAAAATCCCTTCTCAAATTTCATTTGAAGTGTATGGATCAAATGTAAGCCAATGGCAAAATGGAGAAGGGAATTCTTTCACATCTGTGGCTGGCTCGTTTGATGAAGCAGTAGATAAAAATAGGTCGGGTTGTATTTCAAAACAACACGATAGAAGACTTGGCTCACTTTTGCAGACATCTGATTATTTTTTGAAGGCGTCAAATGGAAACAATCAAACACAAATTTCTTCTATCAGTTGGCTGACGTATCTCGGCGGCAATAGTGCTGAGGATCTATTTGGAATTTCATTAACAAATACTAATGGTGTTGTTGTTACAGGGAGAACTGGAAGTTTGAATTTTCCTACAACACCAGGTGCGATGCAGGATACATTGACACTAGGTTATGATGCAATCATCACACGGTTTGATTCAATTGGAAATTGTATTTGGTCAACTTATTATGGTGGAACAAATTTTGACGGGGCAAATCAGATCGTCGCAATTGATTCCACTTTTGTAATTGCTGGAATGACGAACAGTACTGACCTTCCAATGTTATTTCCAACACAAGCAAGTAATCATGGTGGTTATGATGCGTTCCTTCTTGTACTCAATAGCGCAGGACATTTGATTCGTTCAACCTATTACGGTGGAACTGGAAGTGATCAAGGATTGTGCATTACCAAAGGGCCAGCAAATGAAATTGTTCTTGGCGGCTCCACAACATCTATAGATTTACCTTTTGCTTCTAGTGGTTATCAAGGAACAATGGGAGGACAAATTGATGCTTCACTTACTGTGTTTGATAATTTATTGAATGTGCAATGGTCAACTTATTACGGAGGAAGTAGTCCGGAAGATATACATGCAATTTGTGTGAGTCCTCAAGGGGAAATTACTTTTGTTGGAGGAACAAGAAGTTTTAATTTTCCTGTAACTGCAAATGCGTGGCAAGTTAGTTTATTGAATCAACCTGATAATTATCTTGTGAAATTCGGAATGAATGGAGCGCGGCATTATGCTACATTTTTTGGTGGAACAAATAATGAAGATGCCAACGGAATTGTTTCTGATGAACTGGGGAATTTATACATGACAGGATTTACTTACAGTGCAGATTTTCCAATTCAAGGAACTGTTTTTCAGTCAACCTTGATGGGACAACAGGATGTTTACGTTTCTAAGTTTGACGTGAATGGCCAATTGATTTGGTCAACATTTGTTGGTGGAGGAGGGCAAGATGTTGCATGGGGAATATGTCGATTGGGGAAATATATTTTTGTTTGTGGACAAACAGAAAGTCCGACATTTCCTGTAAGTGCAAATGCAATTCAATCGATTTACGCTGCAAATAGTGATGGTTTTGTAATTAAGATGGACACTACCGGACAAATGATTTCTGGAACTTTCTTGGGAGGAAATGGGCTTGACGCCTTGCTGGGGATTACAGTTGACGCAGATACGAATGTAATTGCTTGTGGCGATACGTATAGTACAAATCTTCCTGTTGCGAATGCTTTTCAAAACACGAATGGATCTAATTGTGACGGATATGTTGTTAAATTCGGAATGAGTGAAGAGTTAATTTCAACAAATACAATTTCAGTCGACGAGGATAATTCGATAGCTGTTTTTCCGAATCCTTCCAATGGAATTATTAATATCACTACACTAATGGGCACGAGTGCTAAAATTGAAATAATGGATGCATTAGGTAGAGTGATGGTGACAGAGGAGGGTAGTGTCAGTTCAATTGATGTGAGTTATTTATCGTCTGGGATTTATTTTTTGAAAATAGCAGATGTTGATTCAACCATTCATGTTTTGCAGTTCATTCGAAATTAATATTGTTTTTCTTTATGTCTACAAGCAACGTTTCCCAAACAAATCCAAACATGAAATTCTTCTTTGGAATAGTTCTGATTATTTGCGGTTGGGTAATTTGTTTTGATGTTTTTAAGTTGATGATTGGTATGGCATTTTTTCTTTTGGGAACTATATTAGTTCTTGTTTCAAAGAAATCACTGTTGGTTAAATTGATCACAATTGGGATTCCAATTCTATTGTGGTTTGTTTGCTTTGAAATTATCCTACACGAAATTGGTAAACAAAAAAAAGTAACATTATTGGATTTAAAAATTGAGCAGACTCAAAAGTTACCTGGTTTAGAAAAAGTTTATGTTTTGAATTATAAAACTGCAAGAGAAGATAGAATATTAATTCACTTATTATAAAATACTATGGAATCTAGTAAACCAAATGTAGAATCGATGTTAGATACGCATCAAGAACTTCCAAAAATATTTCGTGAAAAACCAATTTATATTGCCACTTTTTTGGGCGGCCCACTTGCAGCGGGATATATTATGGCTCATAATTTTAAAATATTTGGTGAGCCTGCAAAAGCCAAGATGGCATGGCTGATCAGTATTCTTGTGAGCATATTGCTTTTATGGATGGTCATGAAGATGCCTACTTCTGTAAAAATCCCCAACCAATTGATTCCCTTAATCTATACAGGAATTGCTTATGGATTGGTTTATTATTATCAAGGAAGAAATATTGAAACTCATTTGAAAAAAGGTGGAAAATATTTCAGTGGATGGAGAGTGGCGGGAGTGACTTCAATTTCCTTAGTGATTTTATGCGCACTCATTTTTTCTGGATTATATTTTACAGATGTTACACTTAATTCTTCCTGCAAGGCATATGGATTGACTGAAAATAAAATTTATTATAAAAGTTCAAATATTACAGTTGCTGAACTTGATAAAATTGCAAAGACTTTAGAAGATGTTGGTGAATTCACCAATGATAAAAGCATTGACATCTATGTGAAAAAAGGGGTCGGTAATTACGCAATAACCTATACACTTATGGGTAAAGCTTCAGAGGATCCGGAAATAATAAAATATTTTGAGTCGGAGAGAAATAAAATCCAAAAAGAGTTTCCTTCCGATCACATAATAATTCAGTTTAGCTCTGAAGGCAAATTGGATGATGTTGTAAAAATTCTTAATTAAGAAGGGTAAATGTGAAATAGGTTCACATCATTTCATATTCACAAATTGAATCGGCAATTCGTAATTTCCTTTTCTTACCAATGAAATTACTTCTTGCAAATCATCAATTTTTTTCGCTGTGACACGAATGGTGTCTTCCATTTGTTGTGCTTGGACTTTCAGTTTTGATTCTTTAATGTCTTTTTGAATTTTTCTCGCTGTATCCTTGTCAATACCCTGCTTGATTTTCAAATCTTTCTTCACCATGTTTCCAGACGCATAATGTTCTTTTCCCTCATCAATACAACGCGGATCAATTTGTTGTTTGATCATTCTGTTGCGAATAATATCTACGATGGATTGCAAACGCATTTCATCTTCTGTAAGAATATTTAAAGTAAGATCCTTTTTGTTGAGATCAATTTCACTTTTCGTTCCCTTGAAATCAAAACGGCCGAATATTTCTTTACGCGCGCTGTTGATTGCATTATCCAATGTTTGTGTGTCAATCTTATTGACAATGTCGAATGAAGGCATTTTGTTTTATGTGCTAATGAATAATGTGCAAATTAATAATTGTTTTCGGTAAAATATTGATTTTGAAAATACTTGCTTGTGATCATTTGTAAAATTGTGTTAACCATTATTAATTGGCAACTCAATTCCAACTTTCCACCGTCAGCGTTTCTGTATAAACGATTTTTTTCTGAATTTTTCCATAACCCATTTCTTTCAAAACTTCTGCATATCGATCCAACTGTTTTTTGTAAGATGGATTCGCTTGGCCAGTTTTGTAATCAATGATAATTGTTTCTTCTGAGTTTTCAATAACGCGATCAGGACGCAATCGTTTGCCATTTGGAAGAAGCAACTCCGTTTCTTTTCTGATTTTCCCTTTTCCATTGAAACAAGAACTCAATTCTGGGAGATCAATTAATTTATTTAGAAGTGTTTTGATGCTATCCCTTTCTGAGGAATCACTGAGCCCATTTAATATTGCATTTTCCAAAGCAAAATCAATGTCTTCTTTTGTATTGATTTCAGAAAGAATTTCGTGCAGCAAATTTCCTTTGTCACGACTTCCATTTGCATCATCTGCATCCCAATGATCAGAACTATTTGAGCGAATACGAACGCGGTTTTCCCAAATATGACTTTCAAGGTTATCTGGACTGATACACTCCGGAGGAATTACTTTTGACAATTCTGGTGGAACAATTTTTCCTGTTTCAGAAATATTTTCTACAAAAGGATTTTTCATTGCATTCAATGCGCGCGGGAAAAATGGACTAACACCAGTGGGCTCACTTTTTCTAAGTGAAATATCTTCTGTGAAAACATAAAGGCGCTTCTCAGCACGTGTCATTGCAACGTATAAAACATTAATGTCATCGAGCATTAATTTATCCTGCTCTTCCTCGTAAACTGATTTGAAATTCGTTTTCATGAGATCTTTGGTAATCGGGATCAAAGCAGTTGTCAAGCCAGGGATTTCTGGGTCCTCAAAATCAATCCATTTCTCATCTGGTTTGCCGATAGGTTTCCAATTTGCAAAAGGGAAAATTACAACAGGAAATTCTAGTCCTTTTGATTTATGAATGGTCATGATCGTTACAGCATTCATTCCTTCAGGAACAACAACGGATGCTTTTCTACTTCTATCTTCCCACCAAGCGAAAAAATCCTGCTTGTCTTTATTTCTGCTATTGCTGTAATTCAAAATCTCATCGAGAAAAAACAACAAATACGAATCTGACTTTTCACCGAGACCGAAGCAAGTAATGATTTCTTCGCAACGCTGATAGAATGGCAATCGTGCGAATCGAATTGGATCAAAAGTGATTTTATGTTCTGCAAGAAATGATTTTAAATTATTTCTATGATCTCCGAATTGTTTCAATCGTTCATGCAATGGACCGCTTATTTTTTTTGAGGCAACAAGATATTCCAATACTTGAGCGCCTGCCAATTCTTCCGCTGGATGATCAATGCAACGAAGAATGGAAACCATAAATGAAACAATGGGTGATTGCTTCAGCAATAAGGATTCCGAAGATAAAACGGGGATTCCAGCTTTAAGCAAATTGGTTGCAATCAAGGAACCATCTTTATTGGTCTTGACTAGAATCGCAATTTCAGATAAGGGCCAGTCTTCTTTGGCCAATTGCTGAACAAGTGCAATTGTTTTTTCAACAAATGGTTCCGATTTATTATCCTTTTCCAGATTCAACGATTCAATTCGAACATACCCACCAGTATTTGTTGGATCAAATTCCTGTTCAAGTTGGTCATAGATTAATTTTCCTGAATCTGAAAGTTGTTCAGAAAGATTTCTGAAAAATGCATTGTTGAATTGAATGATTTCCGCTTTGCTTCGATAATTTTTTGAAAGATGACGCGGTTCGTAATTCCTAACTAAACTTTGTTCGCGTTCTGTAATCAATGGATTATCCAAATGATTGATCACTTTCGGCAAATTTGCAAATTGACTTACCTCACCGCCGCGCCATCGATAAATAGCTTGTTTGCCATCGCCAACAAGCATATTGAAATGGTTTCCTGCAAGTGAATTCTCAATCAATGGAAGCAAATTATGCCATTGCACCAACGAAGTGTCCTGAAATTCATCAATTAGATAGTTTGAATATTTTTCCCCCAAGCGCTCGTAAATAAATGGAACGGGTTCAGCAAAAACAACTTTGGAAATAATGCGGTTGAATTCTGAAATATGAAGAATGTTCTGTTCATTACGAAAATTGAAAATGATTTTTTCGATTTCACTTAACACAGCAATCGAATAAATATTCTTGCGCAACATTTTTCGGAAAACATATGTTGGGAATTCATGTTCAACAATTTCCTCCAATTGTTTCCAATACGTCTCTAGTTCAAATTTGATAGTTTCAATAATTGCTTTTGCATCCTTAGTTGCAGTTCCAGAATTCCATTTGCCGCTAGCAATTGATTTTTCAATATTCTTATTTGGTTCACCGAATTTCTCAAGGTCATTATTCGCATAAGCTAAAAGTCTTCCTGCGATTCCTGCTTTTGTATATGAAAAGTCATCGATTGAGAGACCAGAATTTTGAATAAGCTTGATGGCGGATTTTGCAATCTTTCCGACATTTTCTTCAAAAGCGATTTTCATTTTATGAAGTTTTGAAGCAATATTCATAAAATCATCAATGGAAAGTTCGCGTAGTTTATCTGCACTTCTTGCGGCATCTTCCTTTAATAGATTTTTCGCAGCATAGCGAAGTTCATTTTCAATTTGCCAAGTTTTTTCCTCTTCTGTTTTGGTTTCTGAAAATTTCACCAGAATTTCAGTGAGCTTGTCATCCACACCAATTTTACTGATCAAAATATCCACCGCTTCACGAATCAGTTTTTCGGAATCCATTTCCACTTCGAAATTGACAGGTAAATTCAGATCATGTGAGAACGCGCGTATGATGCGATGTGTGAAACTGTCAATGGTACCAATTGCAAAATCTGTGTAATTGTGAAGAATCGCACGAAGCAAATCTTTCGAGCGTACAGCTAATGTGAATGCATCTAGCTTCAATTCTTCTTTCAAGATAATTGCCAAAGGCGAATTTATTCCTGCTTTGGGATCTGCGAGTTCCTTAAGGGCAGAAATAATCCGCTCCTTCATTTCGGCGGCCGCTTTATTGGTAAAAGTGATGGCGAGAATTTTCCTGTAACGCTGTGGCGGATCGAATGTGTCTGACAATGCAATACGCAGATATTCCTTCACCAAGGTGAATGTTTTGCCTGAGCCTGCCGATGATTTGTAAACGGTGAATTGTTTTTCTGATTCTTGCATTGATGGGGAAAGGTGATTAGGTAATGAGGTAACTAAGGTAATTAGGGTAATTGGGGAAATGAGGAATTGTTGGAAAATAAATTCAATTAGTTCTGTGGCTTGATTTCACTGGCATTTCCGCTTGAAATTTCGTAAACTTGTGTAAGCCTTTTCCAATGAAAAAAATAGTTTCTGCCATTCTTTGCACGTGCATTCCGTTTGGGTTTCTACTTGCGCAATCGGTGGTGAATGATCCTATTATGGCCAGCGATATTGCAATCCATGTTGGACCCTTGTTGACAAAAAATAATTTTGTTGATGCTGAAATCCCCCAGTATCCAATAATCGTAAATCCGGGAGCGTATGTTCCGAACCAATTGCTTGTAATGTTGCGCCCTGATGTTGTTATGGGAGAACTTGAAGAAAAATTTGCTTCCAAGGGTTTTGTTATTGTTACCGCATTGAACAATGCCAAAAGCATGCGCATTTGGACCTTGACATTTTCAGATGGAACAAATTTGGACCTAGCACTTGCAACAGCGAAAAAATTTAATGAAATACAACTTGCACAATACAATCATTATGTGGCGCACCGAACAACAATTCCGAATGATGTAGAATTTGGATTGATGTGGGATATGAATAATACAGGTCAAACTGGAGGAACTCCTGATGCAGACATTGATGCACCCGAAGCATGGGATATTACTACAGGAGGAATGACTGCACAAGGAGATACAATTGTAGTTGCTGTAATTGATGCTGGATTTGATTTGTTTCATCAAGATCTGAATTTCAAAAAAAATTATGGTGAAATTCCCAACAATGGAATTGACGATGACAACAACGGCTACATTGACGATTTTGACGGTTGGAATGCATACAATAGTAATGGTGCAATAATTTCTGATTTACATGGTACACATGTATGTGGAACTGTAGGTGCGAAAGGCAACAATGGTTTTGGTGTGGCTGGTGTCAATTGGGGCGTGAAAATTATGCCGATCATGGGTTCCGATGGAACGGAAGCGCAAGTGGTGGAAGCCTACACCTATATTTTTGATTCGCGTAAGTTGTATAATAATACAAATGGTTTAAAAGGTACTTTTGTCGTTTCTACAAATTCCTCTTTTGGTGTTGATTTGGGTCAACCTTCTGCTTATCCGCTTTGGTGCGCGATGTATGATTCAATGGGCGTGGTTGGTATTTTAAGCGCGGCCGCCACGGCAAATCAAAATTGGAATATTGATGCGGTGGGAGATATTCCTACTGCATGTTCAAGTAATTTCATGCTTGCGGTTACCAACACTACCAGTACCGATGTGAAATATTCCAATGCAGGTTATGGTACAACAACCATTGATATTGGCGCGCCGGGAACACAAATTGAATCCACCATTCCTGGAAATGGGTATGGTTCACTCACTGGAACTTCAATGGCTTCACCACACATTGCAGGAGCAGTTGCGCTGATGTACGCTGCCGGATGTTCACAGATGATTACGGATTACAAAAACAAACCGGATAGTGTTGCACTTGTTGTAAGAAATTTTCTTTTGAGCAGTGTTGATCCGAATGTTTCGCTCAATGGAAAATGCACTTCAAACGGAAGATTGAATTTATATAATGCACTTATGGCTGTCCAAACTTATGATTGTTCGCCTTCAGCTACTGTAAATGATATTGAAAATAATATTTCAGTTTTGGAAATGTTTCCTAATCCTGCAGATCAAACAATTCATATTTCGTTTTCTGCAATGATAGAAGGGAAGTCTTCCATTAATTTTGTCAATATGCTTGGACAAACAGTTCTTGCTTTTCCTGAAAATATATTGAAGGGAAATAATATGCTCCAACTTGATATCAGTGTCTTGCCTTCTGGTGTTTATTTTGTGCAGGTAAATTGTGGTGACGTTTCTTCCAGGGCGTACAGACTTGTGGTGGAATAATTCTTAAATTATTTTCTGGTTTTCTGATCTGTCATGTAAGTGGCATGTAATTGAATCATGGAATCCAGTGTGATTTTAGATGAGTCTGCTTTTAATTTTAAAACAGAAAGCAGGGTTTTATCCGTTTTTATTTTTGTCAAAAAATCAGCCCTTAGCATTTTTTTCTCTTCCTGACTTATTTGTTTGAGCACAAAATAGTTGTAGGCCTCGTCAATATATCCCCAGCCTAATTTGGAAAGATTTGGTTCGGTTGAAAGAATAAGGACAACTTGGTTACGTTCTGTTTCAAGACAGGCATTCATATCTTGCTCTTCACCAAGAGGTTTTTCTCCAGCATGATAAATTTGCTGATTATAATACCAAAAATCTATTGTTGACATGGCATGTGGTACTAGTCCAATTCCAAAAAGGTGCCATCCAAAACTATCGGAAATTAACATCATTCTCACTTTCGTTTTATTCTCTGGTTTTTCGAAATCATACCATGGATAAGCCATTTTTAAAGGATGAATTGGGAATAGCAGATTCATAGCCAATCCTAAATCATCATCAGGAATGATGAGCGAGTCGGACCAATAAAAGCCATCCCTTTTCAAGGAAGGCATATCAATTCCACGTTTCGATTCGATATAACCAATAAGTGAATCAGCTGCGAGATTTGCTGCGTAATTGCTCCAGTGAATTCCTGTTTTAGGATAGAGTGGTACGAGGGAAGATTTTTTTTGATTAATGAACCATTGAGAAAAATTAATGTAATTGACACTAGCTGCTATAAGTGATTTGTTGAATGAATTATAATTGGTGTTTTTCCCTTTTGACAATAATGCATCAGGAATATATTCAGGAAAATAACTTGCTTTACCTGGAGCAATTGCGACGATGAGTGTGATGTTTCTTTTTGCCAATGTGTCTTGCAATATTTTTAATTTGCGGGTCATCTCATTGATAGTAGGTTCTCCAATGAAATCTTCCCCATTGTATGCTTTGATATAACTGATTTCGTATAAATAATCGTCCTTCCCAACAATCACTCCACTTGTCGAAGCGCGTTTAAATATTTCATATTCGCATTGATTGTGAAGGCGGACGAATGCATTTCGCAAACCGAATTGTTCGTTATGTGCTAATTCAAAACTATCTTGAAATGTACCGTCCCACCAATTTTCCAATTTGACAATTGGACTTTTTGCAGGTGTAAAAAATCCTTTCAAGGGGCGCTCGCTAAAAATGCTTGTGCTCTCTTGAAATAGTGGCAAAAGCAATACTCCCATGACCAATAGGAGCAAATAGCGTGTGATATGTTCTCTTTTTATCATCAGAATCGGAAATAGATAAAAGGATTGAAATTCGAAGTGGTCACATAACTCAAGGAGATCCAGAATAAGAATATTCCAACAAAAACTGATAAGGGTAATGCGAATTTATTTTGAAAGGTTCCTTCATACCAACGATCGCTGAATTGGGAAGTCCATTTCCAATAGGAGAAAATGGAAAAGAAAATGGCAATGCCAAGGATGAATATCAATTCGAAATTGATTTCTAAATTGTCTGTGTGATTTCCCCAACCAAAAAGTGCGGCGATATAATGAAAACCAGCTCCGATATCTTTTACACTGAAAATAATCCAACCAATCAACACAAAGAAAAAAGTAAACAGAATTCGAATTGGCCTGAAAACCTTCTTATACAATTTCAAAAGAAAAAGCCTTTCGATGACAAGAAAAAATCCGTGCCAGCAACCCCACAAAATAAAATTCCAAGATGCTCCATGCCAAAAACCGGAAATAAGAAAAACAATAAATAGGTTCAGATAAATTCGCCCTTGTGTTACCCTGTTTCCTCCAAGTGGGATGTAGAGATAATTTTTCATCCATGCACCAAGTGTCATGTGCCAGCGTTTCCAGAAATCAGTAATACTGTCGGCGAGATAGGGTTGATTGAAATTTTCCGGCAATCGAAATCCAAACATTCTTGCAAGACCAATTGCCATATCGGAATAACCTGAAAAATCGAAATAGAGTTGGAATGTAAATGCAAGTGCTCCGATCCATGCAGAGGAAGTGTGAAGTGTTGCGGGATCCATTCCATGTATTTTTCCGTCGAATGAACCGAAAACTTGTGTTGCATATTCACCAAGATAATTTGCAATCAAAACTTTTTTTGCAAGTCCTGTGCAGAAACGGATAAATCCAATCAAGCGGTCTTCATTTGTTTCGTTTCGTTCATTTAATTGATCCGCGATTTGGTGATAACGAACAATTGGTCCGGCAATTAGTTTTGGAAATAAAATAATGTAGAGTAGGTAAGAGGAGAATTTTTTCTGTGGCTCATGAATTCCGCGATATACATCGATCACATAAGTCATGCTTTCGAAAGTATAAAACGAAATTCCAATTGGCATTACAATTTTTGTCCATTGCAGCGGATTTCCTCCAAACCAGGAAACGATTTCATTGATGTTCTCAACGAAAAAACCGCAATATTTAAAATAGACCAGTAGTCCAAGATTAATGCAAAGAGAAAGAATGAGAAATACACGTTTTCTTTTTTGACTATTCGCCCCAAACATTTTCCTTACCAGAAAAAAGTCAAGTAAAGTTGTTCCGAGGATCATGAAAATAAATCGCGGAGCTTTCCAGCTATAGAAAATGATGCTGGCGGTGAGCAGAATTGTGTTTCTGTATTTTTTGTCTGCGATAAAATAGATCAGCAACAGCAGCGGCAGGAAACGGGTAAGAAATATTGAGCTGCTGAAAACCATTTATCAATTTGTCGTGTGAAAATACTTGTGAGGCGCGATTCCCAAATGCAATGGAGAAATAATTATGGGAACATTGAAGTGGATAAAAAATGAATTGGAAGTAAGAGTTGAAATTGGATTTTTTCCATTTTACCGAAATTTAAAATCAAACAGAAAGATGCACGCTCATGACTGCGACCAAAGCTGCTGTTTCCGTTCTTAATCTTCTTTCGCCCAGGGAAACGGGAACAAAACCTTTCTCAATTGCCAAATCGATTTCAGTTGGAGAAAAATCACCTTCCGGACCAATGAGAATATAAATATCACCCACAGGTTTTAATTCCGACTTCAAAGTTTTTTTTTCTGTTTCATAGCAATGCGCAATGAATTTGTGGGCAGAGGCAGGAACACTTTTTAGAAATTCCTTGAAGGAAATAACGCCTGATACTTCCGGTAGCCAACTCTGTTGCGATTGTTTGATTGCGGAAACCGTAACTTTTTCCATTCGATCCAACTTCACCGTAAATCTTTCGGAATGATCACAACCAATCATGATTATTGAATCAATTCCGATTTCCGTTGCTTTTTCAATAAACCATTCGAGGCGATCAAGGTTTTTGGTTGGAGCAATGGCAATGTGCAGTTTGTAATTGCGATCGGTTGTTTCTTTTTTTCGCTCTCTGATTTCCAAGGAACATCTTTTCGGATGGTCTTCACTCACCGTGGCGAATGCACGATTACCTTTTCCATCCACCAGCATCACTTCATTTCCTACCACAAGTCGCAATACACGAACGGCATGCTTTGATTCATCTTCATCGAGTGTGATGATGTTTTCGGAAAGATTGGGAAAGAAAAATGTATGCACGATTAGTTGGGAGATTTGAGATTTGAGATTTGAAATTTGAGATTTGAAATTTGAGTTTTGAGAACCAAAGATAGGTAAAGGATCAATTCTTGTGAATGATGTTTTTTTGAAAGTAAATTCTGTATAAAAGTTAAAAATATCATTTGACAAATAGAAATTTCTTCTCTTGCGTGAGGGATTGAAGCGGTTACCCCGTCCCAACAGCATTGTTGGGAAGGAGTAAAAGCGTAAAGCCCGACCCGTAGGGACACGCCCAAATTATTATTCAAGTTTTTCATCGGTACATCAGCCTATCAGCACATCTTTTTTTCTATCTTTAAAAAATGATTCAAGTCCAACTTCTTTTAGGTGAACGAATACGTTTGCGAGCGCTTGAACCGCAGGATGTGGAAATGCTTTACAAATGGGAAAATGACACTGCGATTTGGGTGATGAGCAATACACAAACTCCATTTTCGCGGTTTGTTCTCGAGCAATATATTGCCTCTTCACATTTGGATCTTCATACGAATAAGCAATTGCGTTTGATGATTACCACAAGAGATGGTCTTGATGTTGGAGCGATTGATCTTTTCGATTTTGATCCACAAAACCAGCGGGCAGGAATTGGAATTTTAGTGGCTGAAAAAATGGATCGTGGAAAAGGTTATGCTACGGAAGCTTTGAATTTGCTCATTCAATATTGTTTTA
This sequence comes from uncultured Flavobacteriales bacterium, assembly GCA_903873905.1. Taxonomy (GTDB): domain Bacteria; phylum Bacteroidota; class Bacteroidia; order Palsa-965; family Palsa-965. Next base: position 2,310 of record CAIQQJ010000013.1, on the reverse strand, counting down.
CCCAATTGCATTTGCATCAGTTGTATTGTAATGTAACCGTGGATAATGAGCAAAGCATTCACCTTTTCAAAAAACATCATTTCACCATTACTGGAATCAAAAAAGAGTGGATCCGAGTGGGAGATACCTTTGTGGATGAATTACTGATGCAGTTAGTTAGAAAAGGGCACTGATTTCGATACACCTTCTCCGCCACTTCCAGCGCGCCAGGCTATTTAGTCTGACAAAAAATAAAATGAAGCGGTATGGAAATAGCGTCAGAAAAAAATAAATAAAAATAATTGTGCGAATTGCTGATGTGCAGATTTCCAATTCTTGATTTTCTGAAATGAAATTAAACCGAAACTATATTCGGATTCCTGCCATCCTATTTCTATTCTTAGGAATTGCATTTGGTGTTTCTTTCTGTGGAAGTGAAAAAACAGGCAATGCCGAAGGCATTCCTTCGGGACAAACAACAAACGAGCAACAAGATCCATTTCTCAATCACAATGATTCCGTTCATTATGTGGGCATGCAAACCTGCAGGAAATGTCACGAAAATATTTACGCGACTTTCATTCATACAGGAATGGGAAAATCATTTGATCTTGCTTCTCCAAATAAATCGGTTGGGAAATTTGGAAAGGAATCTGTCATTCATGATGCGACCAATAATATGTCGTATCATTCCTATTTCCGTGACAGCGCGATGTTCATGACGGAATTTCGATTAGAAGGGAAAGACACCGTTTATTCTCGCACTGAAAAAGTAAATTATATTATAGGTTCGGGTCAACATACGAACTCGCATATGAGAAATGTGAATGGTTATGTTTTTCAAATGCCCATGACGTATTACGCGCAAAAAGGAGAATGGGATTTGCCACCTGGATTTGAGAAGGGATTCAATTCGCGCTTCGAACGAAAGATCGGTTTGGAATGCATGACGTGTCATAATTCGTTTCCAGGATTTGTGGAAGGATCAGAAAATAAATTCTCTGAAATTCCCAATGGAATTAATTGTGAACGTTGTCATGGTCCTGGTTCTTTACATGTGGCGCAAAAAATGGCGGGAAATATTGTTGATACTTCGAAGTACATTGATTACACAATTGTCAATCCTGCAAAACTTTCTCCCGATTTACAATTCGATGTTTGTCAGCGATGCCACTTGCAGGGAAATGCGGTGTTGATGCCGGGAAAATCTTTTTTTGATTTTCGTCCAGGTATGAAACTTTCAGATTATGAAACGGTGTTTATGCCGAAATACGAGGGAGCGGAAGATCAATTCATCATGGCTTCACATGCGGAACGTTTGAAAATGTCGCAATGTTTTTTGGTAACAGAAGAAAAAATAACAAAAAATCCAAGCGACAATTTGCGTCCGTACAAGGATGCATTTACGTGTGTAACCTGTCATAATCCGCACGTAACGGTTCAAGGAACTCCCGATGAACATTTCAATTCCGTTTGTTCAAGTTGTCATGGAACAGGAAAAAGCAAATTGAATAACTGTTCAGACACACCACAACATCTTTCTGTAGCGAAAAACAATTGCGTTTCCTGTCACCTACCTCGCTCAGGCGCGATTGACATTCCGCACGTTACCGTTCATGATCATTTCATTCGCAAACCTTCAAAAGACGCACAGGCTGACATTGCTGGTGTGAAAAAATTTCTTGGCTTGTATGCGGTGAACGATAAAAATCCATCCTCGCAAATTAAGGCGCGCGCTTATTTGCAACAATTCGAAAAAGTGGAACATGATCCGCAATTTTTGGATTCAGCAAAAAAATATTTGCCAGAAACTTCCACTCAACTCGTTCGGAAAAATTTTGAGGATCTTGTTCATTATTATTTTTTGAAAAATAATTTTGCAGGAATAAAAAGCGTGGTGGAACGATGCGATGGGAAATTTGCGCTGGATAGTTTGCTGACTCGTACATCATTTGACAATGCTGATGCATGGACCGCCTATCGAATTGGCGAAGGCTATTTTTCATTGGGAGATCCTGCAATTGCGGAAATATTTTATAAAAAAGCAGTGGCTCTTGCTCCATATTATCCCGACTTCAGAAGCAAATATGCTTTATCGCTGGCCACGCAACAAAAAAAATCAGATGCAAGAGCGCAGTTTCAACATGTTTTGGATGATTATCCTCAATTCGTTCCAGCATTAACAAATCTTGGATATTTGTGGCTGGAAGAAGGCGATGATAAAAGGGCCGAATCCTATTATGACAAAGCGCTTGCTCTTTCCCCCGATGATGAACAGGCTTTGATGAATAAAGCAGGATTAAATGTTTATAGGAAAAATTATACGGAAGC
>CAIQQJ010000012.1 GCA_903873905.1 uncultured Flavobacteriales bacterium | reverse complement strand
TTCGCATACGGCTTGTCACCAAATTTTCTTTCGCCACGATCTGGTTTGTCGCCAAAAGATTTTTTCGCATACGGCTTGTCACCGAATTTTCTTTCGCCACGATCTGGACTATCGCCAAAAGATTTTTTCGCATACGGCTTGTCACCGAATTTTCTTTCACCACGATCTGGTTTGTCACCAAAAGATTTTTTTGCGTAAGGTTTATCGCCGAATTTTCTTTCACCACCTTCGGAACCTTTATCCGAAGAAAATCTTTTTTTAGGATAATCAGATTTTCCTTCACCAGCACCGCTTTTTTTCCAAGCTGGTTTATCGGATGATGTTTTTTTTGAATATTTGGATTTATCGCCAGATGGCTTACGACCGAATTGCTTTTTCATATTGCTTTTGATATGGTGCAAAGGTAGCTTAAAATGTGGCAAGGGACAGGCGAGAAGGAATAAGGGGCATTTCTATATAGAAACCACTAATTTCTGTTCATCATCGCGGCAACATATTTTCCAACAATATCAAATTCCAAATTGACTTTATCATCCTTCTTTAGCAAATGAAAATTAGTGTTTTGAAAGGTGTAAGGAATAATTGCAACGGACAACTCTCCGGGAAAAGAATCTACAACCGTAAGACTAACGCCGTTAATTGTTATTGAACCTTTTGAAACGGTCAATCCAATTTTTTCATCGAAGGAAAAACGAAAGAGATAACTTCCATTGTCTTCTTTTATTTCCAAACAAGTTGCAGTCGTATCGACATGGCCTTGCACCATATGCCCATCGAGCCGATCACCAATTTTCATGCAACGTTCGAGATTGATTACATCACCGACTGCCAACTCTCCCAGGTTGGTTTTGCGTAAAGTTTCAGCAATTGCGGTGACCACATAATGCTTTTCGTGAATTTCAGTTGCAGTGAGGCAAGCGCCGTTATGCGCAATACTTTGATCCACTTTTATTTCAGAAATAAATGGAGCTTCTATTGAAAAATGAACATTGCCATTTTCTACTTTTCTTCCTATAACTTTTCCGGTAGCCTCTACAATTCCTGTAAACATAATGTGGTTGTGTGGAAATACAATTTGAAATTAATGGAACTGTCCCACATCTTTTCCAAAGAGATGCACAAATCCTTTTAACTCGCGCGGCACAATTCCTGTCAGATGAATTTCATTGACAATGCAGGTGTAATAATAAACACCGTCAGTACAAAGTTTATGCGATGTCATATCCCGCCCATCCCAATGAATATTTGGGTCTGTTGTTTCGAAAAGTAAAACGCCCCAACGATCATAAATTTTCACATCCACATCTTTGATGTATCGATATGGGAATGGAATGAAATAATCATTCGTATTATCTCCATTTGGAGTGAACACGTTTGGTAAAATATATTCCGGACAATTATCCAAACAAATCTGATTGCTGTATACACTTTCATTTGAAAAAGTGTCAAGTGCGGTTACAGCATAACATCCTGCTACAGATGTCAAGTTGCTGAAAATAATTGTGGTGTCGCTTGATAAATTTACTGTGGCAATAAGTGTTAATGGGTCACCTTCTATTGCTGCAAAATAAATATTGTAAGAAACAACATCATCAGTTCCGCAATTCATATGCATCGGATTCGTCCAGACCAATTGATTAATTCCGGCAAAACAATCTGAATTGACAAGCAAATGTGGTGCGCATGGTGCTGTTGAATCATGTGGCGTTGCACAAATTCGTTGTGAGCGATTGTACATCACTGGAGGCAATAGTGGATTGAAATAAGAACCGTGTGCCGTGATGTAATAACAATATTGAACATCGTTTTGCAAACTGTCATCCACATACGCATTACCAGCAGGTGCAAGTGCTATTGAATCCCAAACGGTTGTGATGTTGTTGTAACGGTAAATAGCATACTCAAAATTTGTCCATGGAACTGCATATTGCCAAGTCAATGAAACGGTATTGTCAGATGCGTGCGTGTGCAAGAAAACAGATGAAGCAGGTTGACAGAAACCAAGTGTGTCCAATCCATTTGCTCCATAAAAACTCAATCGATAGGTATATGCGGAATCAATTGTATTTAATCCCGTGTCAAAATAGGAAGTGGGCAAATTTGAAAAAATGGCAGCTGTAAATGTTGTGACAAAAACAGGATTTGTAAATGTAAATCCTCTTGCGCGTTGCAGTGTCAAAACCCACGGACCTGGATGCGCGATGGTGTCAAAATCAAATCCATTTGCAAGTGCGTTAATCCAATGCACATACATATTGTCATTAGAGCCAGTTGTCATGACATCCACATTTGTAATAACAGGAACATCACGCTTTAATTCTGCGCAAGCTTCAGGTGATGCGTAGCTTTCTGCGCCATCATTGAAATAAGCACAAACGCGATAACAATAATCAACACCAGGAATGAGTCCTGCGCCACCATTATTATCAATGAAAGTCAAATTATTTATTCCGGAAACCGTTCCAATTTGAACAAAGCCTGTGTAGGCAGGAACACCCGTTTCGCATTGGGAATGTGTCCATCCACTCGGTCCTTGTCGACGATAAATTTTATACCCCTTACAGAAATTCGTTGCCGGATCGCAAGGATTTATTCCCCAATCCAAATTCATTTGTGAGCCTTGCGGATTTGCATTCAAAAAAGCAGGTCCTGGAGAAACCACTGTAATATTTACAGATTCAATATCTGAAAGTGGAGGCACGCCATTATCGGTTGCTTTGAAAGTAACAATCCAAGGTTGCAATCGAACGCGGTCGCAAGTAGTTGGCCAATTAAAAATTGCATCCGGAGAATAGGGCGTAGCTTGAAAACTATTATTTGGAGTTAGTGTCGCTGCAGGAAGAATATTGAATGGCCCACCATAACCTTGCAGTTTTACAAGATCAAAATCAGGATCTGTAACGGGGAAACTAAAATTCACCGTGTTGCCGGCATCCACACAAAGGTCAGGCAAAGGAGGAATTTCAGGATTGTTGTTGTTGCAATTCTGAATAACATCAATCGACATATCTCGAATGACCGTTCCGATTTTGTAACGATGTCCATTGCCAAACATTTTCCATTCGTCAATGTAAATGCAGAGATTATATTTCCCGTAAACCTGTGGCGAACACCATGCAAGATCTCCCGTCACGGCATCAATGGAAAGTGATCCACCGCCGAGTACATTGGGAAGTGTATATCCAGGAATTGGATTTCCCAAAGTATCCAAACAATCACCAATGTGATAGGAAAGACTGTCGCCATCCGGATCAACAGCACCTGGATTGTGATAATAGCAATGATGAATGCATGCTTTGTCAAGAGGAATGGTGGTGAGATAGGGAGTGGAATTACATCCAATATTCGGATCAATGGTAATTTCAGTTTCTAGATAAAAAGGTTCATTGACTGAATTTGGAATATTAATAATTCCAGCTACACGATTCGGATCTTTGATGAATAATCGATAAGTACCAGCGCCTGGATAGTTGTGTGTGCCTTTATAAAAATTTTGTTTGGCAAGTGGAAAGCCTTGTGCACTTAAGACATATCCCATGGTTGCAGGTGCACATGAGCCCGAAGGGCCATTCATCCTACTAATTACAGAGGAGGTATTGTCTCCCCAGTAAATTGTGAGTTCACAACGATCAGCTTGGCTTTGTGTATTGGTGTAGGTGGAAACTGTTACTTCATAGGAATTTCCACTCACGCACCGAACTGTAATATCTCCTGCAATGTTATGTGTCGCCCACAAGTATGGAGCAGCAAACACAAAACAAAAAGCAAGTAGAATAAAACGTTTCATGAAAAAAAATTAATGCGTCAGAATAACGGTTTGTGTTCTGACTAAATTGCTCTTGTGATGTGCTTGATCAAGAAGAAAAGCATTGAATTGCAAAGTGTCTCTTCCGATAAAAGATTTATGTTCATTCGTAACATAAATATCTCCTTCCAATCCAACTTGCCCTGCGGTAAGATGTGGAATGCGATACGTGTACATGATGGAATCCGCTTGTGGTGTATTGATGTTATCAAGTACAACAAAATGTCCTGTTGCATCAGGAACGTAAACAGTTACTACCATGTTGGAGTCGGTGTCTGTCTGTGAAACGCCAATGTCACCGTCTCCATCAGTAAAAGAAAAAACAATGCGAAGAGAATCGGAACCTGTTGGTTGCAAGAATTTGCTAAAAGTCAAAACAGGCTCAACTGGAAAAGTTGGTTGTGGTTTGCATCCGAAAAAGAGCAATCCAAACAAAACAAAAAAGAAAATTCCGCGAATCAATTTCATTGCAATTATACTTGACGTACCTTCAAAGGTATTCATCTTTTCCTCTAAAAGCAATGGCAAAATCACGCTTTTACAGGTGGAAGAATTGACGCCATAAATGGTTGATTTACTTGGAAATCACCTCTTATAATGATTGCAATTGTGATTTTTTGTGAGGATGCGAAGTGATAATTGTCACACCTAGTCATTGAAATTTGCGACTAATAATTAATCACTTGCTCTTCAATATTCACAGGCAATTCACGCTCTGCATATTGTTGTGTTCTCAATTGTGGCTCGAATCCTGCTTCCTGAATTGCCGCCATAATTCCCTTGTAAGTGAATCGGTGTGGAGCGCCAGCAACAGAAACAACATTTTCCTCAATCATGATTGAACCGAAATCATTAGCGCCGGCATGCAAACACAATTGTGCAATTTCTTTTCCAACAGTCAGCCAAGAAGCTTGAATATTTTCAACGTTCGGCAACATAATTCTGCTCATGGCAATCATGCGAATGTATTCATCGCCTGTTACATTATTCGTCACGCCTTTCACACGACGCAATAATGTTCCATCATCCTGAAACGGCCATGGAATGAAAGCAAGAAATCCTTTCGCATCAGCGGGTTTTTCACTCTGAACTTGTCGCAATAAAACCAAATGTTCGAAACGTTCGTAAATGGTTTCAATATGTCCAAACATCATTGTTGCAGAGGTTGTCAATTTCAATTGGTGAGCCGCTCGCATCACATCCAACCATTCTCTTCCAGAACATTTTCCTTTTGAAATCAATCTTCGAACACGATCATTTAAAATTTCTGCACCAGCCCCCGGCAATGAATCGAGTCCTGCTTCCATCAACGCTTTTAAAACTTCTGTGTGCGTACTTTTCTCCAATTTGGTGATGTGCGCAATTTCTGGAGGTCCAAGTGAATGCAATTTTAATTTTGGAAAAAGTTTTTTCAATTCACGAAACAAATCCACATAATATTTCAATCCCAAATCAGGATGATGTCCGCCTTGCAGTAATAATTGTTCTCCACCATAACGGAAAGTTTCTTCAATTTTCTTTTTGTAGGAAGCAATATCCGTGATGTACGCTTCTTCATGTCCTGGTATGCGATAGAAATTACAGAACTTGCAATTTGCAATGCAAACATTGGTGGTATTCAGATTTCTGTCAATGATCCAAGTAACTTTGTTGGAATTGTTTTTTTTCTTTTTTCGCAATTCATTCGCCACAAACATCAATTCTGCTGTAGCGGCATTTTCAAAAAGAAAAACACCTTCCTCCGCAGTGAGAAATTCAAAATCCAAGGCACGTTTCAATAAAAGGTCAGTCTTCATAAAACAAAGGTCAATGTTTTTTCAATTCCAAATACTCTAAATCAACTAATTCTCAACCCACTTGTCCCTCGCCCCCTTTCCCTCCTCCCTCGTCCCTTTTCCTAAATCTGCACATTTGTAATCTGCACATCTGCACATTAATTTCCCTACTTTAGAGTCCTAAAAAATTTCAATCTATGACCATACTCAAACGTGCCACCGCACTTCCAAAAGATAATTGCCTTGTAATTCTGGCAAAAAAGAATTCCGATCTCAAAAATTTCGGATTGACTCAAACTGCAATCGATGCCATCAAAAAGGGAATTGCGATTGACAGAAAACAAATTGAAGTTTCCAATGGAAATCAAACGGTTTTTGTTTTGATCAAAGGCGAAAAGGAAGCGCCAACAAAAGCAATTGAATCCATTCGCAAAGCTGGTTGTAATTTAATTGCAGCATGCAACGAACACAAAATAAAATTGATTTCCATTTGTGATGCGGATAAGAAAGATGAAAGTCTTCTTGCACTCGCGGAAGGAATTGCATTGGGAAATTATCAGTTTCTCCATTACAAAATGAAGAACAAGGAAAAGGAAACGAACTCCTTGAAAGAAATCATTCTCGTTTCAAAAACCATCAAAGACACACAAGTAAATCGTCTGCAAATTATTGTTGATGCAACTTGCACCGCAAGGAATTTTGTAAATGAACCACCGAATACTTTAGACGCAGTCAAACTTTCAAAAGAATTCCAACGCCTCGGAAAAGAAGCCGGTTTTAAAGTGGAAGTGTTCGACAAAAAGAAAATTGAAAATTTAAAAATGGGAGGCTTGCTGGCCGTCAACAAAGGCAGCGATATTCCTCCAACATTTACCATCATGGAATACAAACCAACTCGTCACAGAAATAAAAAACCTGTGGTGCTCGTTGGAAAAGGAGTAGTGTATGATACCGGTGGATACAATATCAAAGTTGGCAACGGAATGGAAACCATGAAGTGCGATATGGGTGGTGCCGCTGCAGTTGGTGCTGCCATGTGGGCCATTGCAAAAGCAAAACTTCCTGTGCACGTTATCGCGCTCGTTCCTGCAACCGACAATCGCGTAAATGGAAGCGCATATGTTGCAGGCGACATCATCACCATGTACAGCGGACTCACTGTTGAAGTTTTAAATACCGATGCAGAAGGAAGAATGATTCTTGCCGACGCACTTGCTTATGGTGAGCAATACAGTCCGGAACTCGTCATGGAATTTTCTACACTCACGGGCGCTGCTGTTGCCGCGGTCGGTCAGTATGGAATTGTTTGCATGGGAACGGCCGATGAAAAAACAAAAGCAAAAATGAAAGTCAGCGGCAATAATGTTTACGAACGTCTTGCTGAATTTCCTTTCTGGGATGAATACGATGAATTGATTAAATCAGACATTGGCGAAATAAAAAATATCGGCGGACCAGTTGGTGGTTCCATTACTGCTGGAAAATTTCTGGCACGTTTTGTGAATTCTCCATTCATGCATTTCGATATTGCAGGTCCTGCTTTTCTTTCTTCTAAAGAAGCTTATCGAACCAAAGGAGGAACAGGAGTTGGCGTTCGATTCTTGTTCGATTTTTTGTCAAACTATAAAGCATAATTAAAATGAAAAAAGAAATTCCTTCCGTCGGACGTGCGTTCGCAGGAGGAATATTTCTTTTTGTTTCCGTAATTCTTTTCTCTGCATTTTTTATTGCCAGCGAGAAAAGACATTTTCTAATCATCGCCGTTTACGATTCACAAGCCGCTCAAAATCACATGGTGCATTTGAAGAAGGTTTCCTTCGAAGCTGGTGCCATCGGCGCAATGGAAAACGTGATGGACGTGGTCACGCAAGGTGCAAATGATCGCGTTCCGAAAATTCGTTTTGATCTTGGCCCAAATCAAATTTATCGCAACCGTTGGATCATCACAGCATATGGAAATGTGATTGACATGCTTCAGAAAAAAATTCTAGTGGATACGCACGATCAGTTTGTCCGCGCTTCCGGCGATAGCATTGTTTTTTATACCAATGATATTATGCGTGGAAAATTCTACTCCGTGCTCGATCTCAAATCTGGTACTTATGCGCAAGTGAAGGCACTCACGTTTCATGCACTCATTGGTCAGGATGTGCATCCCGATTGCACAATGAAAAATTTCAAAATATATTATTACCCACCGTCCGCAGAAAAAGTTGAAATCATTCGCGATGCCGGTTATGGTGAAGATGTTTCGCTCATTCCAAAAACAAAACCCACCTGTCCAATTTACTGGATCGACAACGACAACTTTTTGTATCCGTATTATTCTGCTGCGCACGATTATGTTTCAATCATGAAAGTGAATTTCACTTCTAAAGAGCAAGAAAAAATAGGAGGTATTGACCAGCTTCCTGAAAACCGAAGCCTTTCAAAATTTTTTAAGAATGCCGAGAATGAAATTGTTTACCAATGTGCGCGTGGCTATTTTAAAATAGATCTCGGCAAAAAGAAAATTTCAGAATTACAATTTCTCTCCGCTGGAAATGGATTTTCAATTGCACTTTATGAAGTGGAAAAAAAGGGAAGACAAATCATGAGTGGTGATCAAATCCTTGGAAACTATTTTACGGTTCCTGAAGCTGCAGTTACCACAACAGGTTACATCGCTTTCCCCTATGAAATTGTCCTTGGTGATGAACATTATTTGCAAGGCGCCGCAGTCTATTCCTCCACCTCTCATCAATGGAAAACAATCGGCGATAGTGATCTTTCCGCAGTAATCGGTTGGACAGAAGAGTAAATAGCGCTTGTTCGAGCGTAGTCGAGAACACTCTTTATAAATATTCCGTTTGTACGATGAATGTTGAATTAAAAAGTAGTCCTTTGTAAATAATAATTTTGAGGGCGTGTCCCCCAATCCCAACAGTACTGTTGGGATTGGGGGTCGGGCTATCCGCTGCAAGTCCGGCCTCGCATCCGCAAACGCGCTTCGGGCTTTCCGCTACTATCCCTCACGCGAGTATCCCATAACCCCAAGATTTATCTTGGGGCCATCTAACTAAAATACCAGATCAAACAAAATGACCGAGTCACAAAAAATCAAAGTCGGAATCACACAAGGCGATATGAATGGTGTTGGTCCTGAAATCATTTTGAAAACTTTCATGGATCCCGCAATCCTGGAAATTTGCACACCCATTATTTTTTCGTCAACAAAAGTGATGAACAACCAGCGTAGGGTTTCCGCTTCTGAATCCTTCAACTTTAATTTAATTCGCGATCTCGATACGCTCAATGCAAGTCGTGCCAATCTTTTCAATTGTTTTGATGAGGATGTGAATGTTGAATTCGGAAAACCATCTCCGCTTGCAGGAAAAAATGCATTGAAATGCATTGATGTTGCTTGCGAAGCGTTGTTGAGCAATAAAATTGATGTGCTTGTAACTGCACCCGTCGACAAACATTCCGTCAGTATTGATCTCCCAACTTTCACAGGTCATACCGGATATTTGCAACAGAAACTTGGAGCCGAACAATCTCTCATGTTATTGCTCAACAATAATTTGCGCGTTGGTTTATTGACAGAACATTTACCCATCCGCGATGTTGCTTCACAAATTACCAAAGAGCGAATTATTCTGAAAGCAAAAATCATGGCGAAATCATTGCTCGAGGATTTTGGAATTCGCCGTCCAAAAATTGCAATCCTGTCGCTCAACCCTCACGCTGGCGATCAAGGCGCAATTGGAAAAGAAGAACTTGAAATTATTCTTCCTGCAGTGGAAGCATTGAAAGCAGAAAATATTCTCGCATTCGGTCCTTTCCCAGCCGATGGGTTTTTCGGAGCGCAAGCCTACAAAAATTACGACGGCATCCTCGCTATGTACCATGACCAAGGACTTGCCCCATTCAAGGCACTTTCTTTCGGTGGTGGCGTAAATTTCACTGCAGGTTTGAAATTTGTTCGCACTTCACCAGATCACGGAACAGCTTATGACATTGCTGGAAAAAACATGGCAGATGAATCTTCTTTCCGTCAAGCAGTTTACACGGCTATCGATATTTTCCGAATGCGAAATAATTGGACAGAAATTTCCGCTAATCCATTAAAGGCCGCACCAAGACAAAGAGAGGGTAGAGAGCGGTAGAAGTGTAAAGCCTTTAGAAAATTTCATAAAAAAAGGTATTCGTTTTTAAACGAATACCTTTTTTATTTTACATCCAATGCTATTATTTCATTACAGAAAATTTAATCATTCGTTGGCCTTCATTGCTCGTCACACGAATCATATAAACGCCGTTGGATATTTCATTCATGGAAACCTGTTTTGTAAATCCAATTTGAACGTTGCTTTCTAATACAGAATAGACAACTCGTCCTTGTATATCAAGAATTTCCATTTTCACATTACCAACATTTGCGTTGAATGAAATTGTGAATTCTCCATTGTTAGGATTAGGATAAACATTAAAACCATTTTCAAGAGTGTTTTCAACAACACCAGTACAAGCATTCACCTGAATGGTTGCTGTAGCAGTATTTGTACAGCTATTTAAATCTGTAAATGTATAAGTAGCTGTTTGAACTCCTAAGCCTGCTGTTGTCGGACTGAAAGAAGATCCTGTTACACCAGGGCCACTCCAAGTTCCACTTGCAGGTGTTCCTGTCAATGTAACTGAAGCATCATCAATGCAAACTACAGAACTTGCAGCTGTTGCTGTCACAATTGGAAGTGCATTTACGGTTACCGTGGTTGTTGCAGTGTTGATACAGCCGTTAACATCTGTTCCTGTTACTATGTAAGTTGCAGTCGCAGCTGGTACAAAAGTTGCTCCATCTATTACGCTGTTATCCCATGCATAAGTTGTTGCACCACCACCTGTAAGTGTTACGCTTCCACCTGCACAAACTGCGGCTGCTGTACTGTTAGCTGTTACTGTAGGAAGTGCATTAACTGTTACTGTGGTTGTTGCTGTGTTTGAACAACTGTTTGCATCAGTTCCTGTTACTGTATAAGTAAGTGTAGTAGCAGGAACAAAAGATACGGCATCAGTTGCACCGCCTGTCCAAGTGTAAGATGTTGCACCACCACCTGTAAGTGTTACGCTTGCACCTGCACATACTGCAAGGGCTGTACTGTTAGCTGTTACTATAGGTAGTGCATTAACTGTTACTGTGGTTGTAGCTGTGTTAATGCAACTGTTAGCATCTGTTCCAGTTACAGTATAAGTAAGGGTTGAAGATGGAACAAACGAAACGGCATTTGTTGCACCACCAGTCCAAGTGTATGTTGTTGCACCACCACCTGAAAGTGTAACACTTCCACCTGCACATACTGCAGCTGCCGTGCTGCTTGCTGTTACTGTTGGAAGAGCGTTAACTGTAACTGTGGTTGTTGCTGTGTTAGTACAACCTGATCCTGATGTTCCTGTTACAGTATAAGTAAGAGTTGAAACTGGAACAAACGAAACGGCATTTGTTACACCACCTGACCATGCATAAGTAGTTGCGCCACCACCTGAAAGTGTAACACTTCCACCTGCACAAACTGCAGCTGCTGTGCTGTTGGCCGTTACTGTTGGAATAGCGTTGACTGTTACTGTGGTTGTTGCTGTATTAGTACAGCCCGATGCTGAAGTTCCTGTTACGGTATAAGTAAGCGTTGAAACTGGAACAAAAGGAACAGCATTTGTTACACCACCTGACCAAGAATAAGTTGTTGCACCACCACCCGTTAGTGTTACACTTCCACCTGCACAAACTGCCGCAGCTGTGCTGTTGGCTGTAACTGTTGGAGGTGGTGTTTTAACATAACTCTGGGTATAACTATCATTGCCCGAAGTAGCATCACCTGATACGGATGTGCTGGTTGTGAAAGCATATGTACCAGTTGCCGACATATTATAAGTAGTAGAAATAGTAACAAGTTGAGTTCCTCCAGGTGCAATAGTTCCTGTGTTCAATACAACAGGAGTAAATGTCATTGGATTTGGACCGATAACTGAACAATTAACAGTAACAGGATTCAACGACAAATTCATTGTGCCAGCACCAAAGTTTTTTACTGTAGCCGTAACTGTTTCTGTAGTTGTATAGCATGCAACTGATGCTGGTGCGGTAAGATTTAAAACACCCATGTCATAATTTCCAAGAACGGTTACTGCATAATCTTCTGTCTCACCGTAATAGGAGCTTTCATTATCACATGCAGTTGTTGGAATTGGGCTTCCAGTTCCTCTGCAAAGAATCCGCATGCGCGTATTACCAGCGGTTGCATTTATCGGAACATTTATTGTGAAATTGGTAAGTGTGTTCCCAGTATTAGTAGCTCCATTATTAATAACCATTTCAGAGGGATCAAAAACAAAATCCTGATTCCAATCCACCCAAACAAAATAGTAAGTAATGCTGCAATAACCCTGTGCCTGAACAGAAAGTGTAAAAGAATTGCCTTGACTTTGAGATATTACTGGGCTACTGAAATAGGTATATCCTGTGCCGTTATATCCAGCATCAACAGGAACTGTAATATTTGTACTTGCACCACTTGTTGTTACACTGTTTAGATAATTACAACCATTTGTAGCAAACATTATTGGACTACAATATTGTGCTTTTGCATTTGTAAAAGAGAGTGCCAAGAGAGCAAGGATAATTGCACCCTTTCTCAATACTTGGGTTAACGATGTTTTTGAGGCGGAATTTGTTTTCATTTTTTTTGTTTTGGGGTTTTTGTTTTTTTGAATTTGCAAATACTTTTTAAGTAAAAAATTAAGACTCCTTTTCTTGATTTTTCTTCAAATATTTATCTGACAAATATGAAACTCATTGATGGGTCTGTTTATTTATTATCAGATGATGTCGAAAAATTTTCTGGAAGGCAAACATAAACTATTTTCAAAGAAATTCTGAATGTAACTTTATTAAGTTCAAATATTTTTTCAAAAAGAGACATCTGTGATTTATTGTATTTAGTGTTATAGGGTTTTCCAATGCACGCAATAAATCAAACCATAAATAATCCAAGATTTCCCCTAACCTCTATTTGATTCAACTAGCAAACCTTCCGATTCTTAAATTTAGAGTCATTTCCAAATGCGATTTGGTGTAGGACACGAAGAGGACACTTTTAATACAGCAATCCATTTTGAAATGTTAAAGGCTGAAAATGTTACATATTTTGTAGTTGTTTTTCAATTCTGATTTATGAGTCCGTTTTCATCGCAAATTATTTTGGGTAGGCTTTTCCATCGTCCAAAAACCCATTTTCATCCAAAAAAGAGCGATTTTCTGCCATTTTACCCCAAAAACCATCCCTTTTTCACAGATTATTTTGCCCATATTCTCAATATTTGATTAGTTTTGCCACCCATCTAAAAAGGCGACCATGGGAGGTTTGAAAGAGTTTAAGATCCCTTTCACTAGTTTGAAAGATGGAAGTCACGATTTCAAGTTTGAGGTCACCAGTTCGTTCTTTGAGGCTTTCCCTTATTCAGAAATTAAAAAGGGAACTGTTCATATTGATGTAACATTAGTAAAGCATTTTCATATCATGACGCTTACAATTGTCATGAAAGGAGAAGTGGAACAAGTTTGCGATCGCTGCGGAAATGATTATCAGCAGCCTGTTCAAGGAGAACGCACCCTTGTTGTCCATCTCAATGCCGATAGTTTTGAAGATGAGGATGACTTAATTAGTTTACCCGAAAGCGTTCATGCACTGGATCTTTCGCAATATTTATATGAATACATTTCATTGTTGGTTCCATCTCGCAGAGTTTGTGGGGGAAAACCAGAAGGATCTAATGAATGCGATCCTGAAATGATTGAAAAACTTGAAAAGCTAAGGGCCGGTAGCGATTCAGAAGAAGAAGAAAAACCAATCGACCCACGATGGGATTCATTGAAGAATCTCAAATTTGATAACTAGAACACCTTAACAACAAAATAAAATGCCAAATCCAAAACACCGCCATTCCAAGAGCCGCCGCGACAAACGCCGCACGCACTATAAAGCAGAAGCTCCTAACGTTGCTGTTTGCTCTGTAACAGGTGAAGCCCACCTATGGCATCGCGCTTATTGGCACGATGGCGCTCTTTATTACAAGGGCAAAGTCATCATGGAGAAGAAGGACTAATCAGCCCTCCACAAGAATGAAAATCGGGATCGACATCCTGGGCGGTGATTTCGCACCTGGGGCTCCGCTGGAAGGCGTGTGTCTCGCGTATGCAGAATTGCCTTCCCATGTACGACTCGTCCTCATAGGCGATCAGGAACAAATTCGTTCTGGACTTTCCCAAAAAGGATTAGATCCAGAAAAATTTGACATTGTTCATGCAACCGAAACAATCGGAATGGGTGAACATCCTGTTAAAGCTTTTTCCCAAAAACCAAATTCTACCATCGCAACAGGTTTCCGTCTCATGAAAGAAGGAAACCTTGATGCATTTTCTAGTTGTGGAAATTCGGGTGCAATGCTCGTTGGTGCAATGTATACCATCAAAGCAATTCCAGGAGTTATTCGTCCTTGTATCACAACGGCATTTCCAAAAGAATCCGGAGGATTTAATTTGTTGCTTGATGTCGGCACAAATGCAGATTGCAAACCTGATGTGCTTTACCAGTTTGCCATTCTTGGAAAATTATTTGCCGAACATGTTTTCGGAATGAAAGATCCGAAAGTGGGATTGCTGAACATTGGAGAAGAACCTGAAAAGGGAAACCTCGTTGCACAGGCTGCTCACGCAATGATGAAAGATTCGAGAGATTTTAATTTCATTGGTAATGTTGAAGGCCGACAAATATTCTCCGATGAAGCGGATGTTATTGTTTGTGAAGGATTCACTGGAAATGTAGTCTTGAAATTTGCAGAATCAATTTATTCCAAAATTAAAAGTCGTGGAATTGACGATGAATATTTCAACCGTTTCAATTATGAACTTTACGGTGGAACTCCAATTCTTGGTGTTAATGGAACTGTAATGGTTGGCCATGGAATTTCTACACCGCTCGCGATAAAAAAAATGCTTACCCTTTCATATGATATTGTGAAAGCGCAATTGCCTGAAAAAATAAGACAAGCTTTCTAACGAATGAAAAAAATCAAGGCCGCTATTACTGCAGTTGGAGGTTGGCTTCCGGAAACGGTCTTGTCGAATGCGGAGTTGGAAAAAATGGTCGATACTACCGACGATTGGATTGTCTCGCGCACTGGAATAAAGGAACGTCGTATCATGGTTGGAAAAGATCGTGGAACTTCTGAAATTGGAATCAATGCAGTGAAACAAATTCTCGATAAAAAGGGAATTGATCCACTGGATATCGATTTGCTAATTGTTGGAACCGTGACGCCAGATTATCTTTTTCCTTCCACATCAAATTTGATTTGTGATAAACTCGGTATGAAAAATGCCTGGGGTTTTGATTTGACTGCAGCTTGTTCTGGTTTTCTATTTGCACTTTCAACGGCAACACAATTCATAGAAAGTGGTCGTTATAAAAAAGTGATTGTTGTGGGGGCAGATAAAATGTCTTCCATTATTGATTATTCAGACCGTGCAACTTGTGTCATTTTTGGTGATGGTGGAGGAGCAGTGCTTCTTGAACCAACTGAAGAAGATTTTGGGGTGATGGATTTTATTATGCACGCTGATGGTTCCGGTGGACAATTTTTGAATATGAAGGGCGGCGGTTCTGTTAATCCTCCTTCACACGAGACTGTGGACAAAAAAATGCATTATGTTTTTCAGGAAGGGCAGGCTGTTTTCAAAAATGCGGTTGTGAATATGGCGGAGGTTTCTGCTGCTATCATGGAGAAAAATAGTTTGAAGGCCGAAGATATCTCCTGGTTAGTGCCACATCAAGCAAATAAAAGAATTGTGGATGCAACGGCGAAGAGAATGGGACTTGGGCAGGAAAAAGTAATGATGAATATTCAACGTTACGGAAACACAACAGCAGGAACTATACCATTGTTATTGTGGGATTATGAAAAACAATTGAAAAAAGGTGACAACTTAATTTTATCTGCATTCGGAGGTGGTTTCACATGGGGCTCCATTTATCTCCGATGGGCATATAACACATAATAAAATTCAAATGAAATTCCCGGAAGGACTCTTTCGGAGAAAAACTATCTTTATCACGCATTTTTTTGTCCGCAGGGTTCCTTCGGAGATCAATTAATAGTTGGAGATCAATAATTAAAACGCAAAAAATGAAACTGAACGAAATCCAAGACCTGATTAAATTCGTTGCCAAATCTGGCGTAAGCGAAGTTGAATTGGAAACAAAGGATGTGAAAATTAAGATCACAACCAGCAGCAAAGGACAAAAGGGAGAAATGCCTATTGTCATGCAAGCTAATGTTCCAATGATGCAAGCCAATCAACCGATGGTGCACAATATTGTTTCCAGCGCACCTTCTGAAATTAAAACTTCAGAGCAGAAAATTGAAACAGCCGGAGCAGTCGAATCCAAACTTGTTACAATCAAGTCACCAATGATCGGCACCTTCTATCGTGCTTCAGGTCCTGACAAACCGATTTTTGCAAATGTTGGAGATGAAATAAAAACAGGAAAAGTGCTTTGCATTATTGAAGCAATGAAATTGTTCAACGAAATCGAAAGTGAAATCAGCGGACGTATCGTGAAAATTCTTGTTGACGATGCAACTCCAGTTGAATACGATCAGCCTTTGTTTTTAGTAGAACCAGCTTAAAAGTATTGCGTATTTAGTATTGGGTATTGAGACTTTGTGCGGAATAAAATCTCAACACAAAATTCTCATCAGCCAATACTCAATACGTAATACGCAATACTCAATACTATCATGGCGAAAGAAAAAATGTTCAAGAAAATATTGGTTGCGAATCGCGGCGAAATCGCTTTGCGAGTTATTCGTACCTGTCGCGAAATGGGAATTAAAACGGTAGCTGTTTATTCAACTGCCGATAAGGATTCCCTTCACGTGAAATTTGCTGATGAAGCTGTTTGTATTGGGCCACCTCCTAGCAAGGATTCTTATTTGAATATTCCGAGCATTATTGCTGCTGCAGAAATTACCAATGCAGATGCAATCCATCCGGGTTATGGTTTCCTTAGTGAAAATTCAAAATTCTCCCGAATTTGCGCAGAGCACAACATCAAGTTCATTGGTGCAACTCCTGAGCAAATTGAACAAATGGGTGATAAGTCGAATGCAAAGGATACCATGATCAAAGCGGGCGTTCCTTGTGTTCCAGGTTCTGCAGGATTATTGACAGATTCGGAATCGGCAAAAGCGATTGCATTGGAAGTTGGTTATCCAGTAATCATTAAAGCGACTGCTGGTGGTGGTGGAAAAGGAATGCGAATCATTTGGAAAGAGGAAGAATTAGAAAATCAATTTGAGAATGCGGTGAAAGAAGCGGAAGCTTCATTTGGAAATGGTGCGATGTACATGGAAAAATACATTGAAGAACCACGCCACATTGAAATTCAAATTGCAGGTGATCAATACGGAAAAGTTTGTCATTTGAGTGAACGTGATTGTTCCATTCAACGTCGTCATCAGAAATTGGCAGAAGAAACTCCTTCTCCTTTCATGACCGCTGAACTTCGTGATAAAATGGGAGAAGCCGCAATCAAAGCGGGATCTGCTGTGAATTATGAAGGTGTTGGAACCGTTGAGTTTTTAGTGGACAAGCATCGCAATTTTTATTTCATGGAAATGAATACGCGAATTCAAGTTGAACATCCAATTACTGAGGAAGTAATTGATTACGATTTGATTCGTGAACAAATTCTCATTGCTGCCGGCGTACCGATTTCAGGAAAAAATTATTACCCACAATTGTGTGCGATCGAATGCAGAATCAATGCGGAAGATCCGTTCAATAATTTCCGACCATCACCAGGTAAGATAACTGTGTTGCACACTCCTGGTGGGCATGGCGTGCGTGTAGATTCACACATTTACGCTGGCTATACCATTCCACCGAATTACGATTCCATGATTGCAAAATTGATTACAATGGCGCAAACACGTGAAGAAGCCATTGCAAAAATGCACCGTGCGCTGAGTGAATTTGTTGTAGAAGGAGTAAAAACAACAATTCCTTTTCATCTGCGTTTGATGAAAGATCCGAATTTCATTCTTGGAAATTACACCACGAAATTTTTGGAAGATTTTGATTTGAAGGAATAAGAATCAAAAAAATATTTTTGAAAGGATAGTTGAGAAATCTTCTATCCTTTTTTTTTGAAAAAAATCCTTGTTTCAATCCACAATATCCTTGCATATTCTTTGTGGTAAATCTTTTGCGTGAGGGATAGAAGAGGAAAGCCCACAGTCACAACATTTCTGTTGGGACGAGGACTTGTAACGGATAGCCCGACCTGCAAGGGCACGCCCAAAGAAAAATGAATATTGAATAAGAAAATTTTGAATTACTGCTCGGGAAATTCAATCTCACTTTCCACTATGAATGCTTGTGGAAACTCGCCCTTGATTTTTTTCAGATAGCGGTAAGCATCCATTTTTGTTCTGAAATCGCCAACACGAATCTTAAAATTGGGAACATCATAAAGTTCATATGCGTGTGTTGCATCGCTGCCACGCGAAAGAAATTGCGCTTTTGCTGCATTCGCTTTTGCCTTATCTGCACCGAAATAAATTTGAACTCTATATCCTTTCCCTTTTTCATGGCTATTAACTTCCATGTGCTTTGTGACTAGCGTTTGCAAACGGGGATCCGCCTCAACACCTTTTTGAATGGAATCAGCGGCAGTTTGGGCATTTATTGAAAGATTTGCCGTGAAAACAAGAAGGAAATAAATAATTGTGCGAATCATTACGCCAAAAGTAACCAAAATTCGGACCATAAAAAGTTGGACAATGATTCGACGGAGTCAACTTTTTTGTCGGCAGTTTAAATTTTTAGGGAGCTTAATGTTTTGATTTGCAAGAATAAAGGCCGATTAGGCATAAAAAAAGAAGCCTTCGGGAATTGTTTTCAATCCTTGTTAAAAATTTTTTTACTCAATAATAAGGTTTGTCTGATTTATCTCATAAATTTGCCCCGCCTTGAATTGTAAGGTTCCTTTATATTATTGCAATCGCCAAAACACCGTATATGATTCGCCTCTGGCAAAACGTGCAAAGCAAACGCAATGTCGTTTTATTTTCTCTTACAATTTTTCTATTGTTCAGCTTCAATGCTTATGCCGCACCTGACGGAAAAGCGCTGTTCAAAGCAAATTGTGCAGCCTGTCACAATGCAAGTGACAAAAAATCCACAGGTCCTGGTCTGATGGGTGTTCTTGATCGCATTCCTACTGGCGATTGGAAATATAATTGGGTTCAAAATTCTTCAAAGGTTGTCGCCTCTGGAGATGGCTATGCGGTTGGACGCTTTAATGAATACAACCATACTGTCATGCCTCCATTTCCTGCTTTGAAAAAAGAGGATATTGATGCAATTCTTGACTACACTCAGAAAGGCGATGTTCCGAAACCTGTTGTAACAACTGGCGCACCAACGCAAGCTGCAAATGCGACTGATGAAACCAATCCAGTTTTTCTGGTTATTATTATTCTTGTCCTTCTTATTATTCTGATTGCAGTTCTTCGCTTCACAAAAATTAATCTTCGTAATGCTGCAAATGAAAAAGATGGATTGCCCGAGCAACCAGCAATGCCATTCCTTCAGGCTGCGCGTCATTGGATGCATCATCATAAACGTAAATGTGCATTGATAGGTATTTTTATTTTTTGTACGCTCGTTGGAAAAGGTTGGTACGCATTAAAGGGAATTGGTGTTTATGCCGAAGAAGTTCATCCAAACGAATGGGTGGGTTATCATCCTTCGCAACCAATTAATTTTTCTCATAAAATACATGCTGGTGATAATGCAATTCAATGTAATTATTGTCACACTGGAGTAGAGAATTCAAAAACGGCAGGCATTCCTTCTGTAATGGTCTGTATGAATTGTCATAAAGTAATTGACCAAACCGTGAATGCTGGGTCAAAAGAAGAAATTGCAAAAATTTATACTGCTACCGGATGGAGTCCTGATATGCGTGCTTTCACACGTGCGCAACAACCAGTTGTTTGGAATAAAGTAAATGTCCTTCCTGATTTTGTTTGGTTTTCCCATCAACAACACGTTGTTGTAGGAAAAGTAAATTGCGATCAATGCCATGGTGATGTAAAAAACATGGTAACAGTTGAGCAGCAACGTCCGCTCACAATGGGATGGTGTGTGGAATGTCACCGTACAACTCCTTTGAAAATGGAGGGCAATGGATATTACACGGCACTTCATGAAAAAATGAAGGAAAAATACAAAGACCAGCCGATCACTGTTGCAATGGCAGGTGGAATCGAATGTGGTCGTTGTCATTATTAATATTTCGAAAATAAAGCCTGAGAAAAATCACCGCATACTGAACAAACAAAATGGCGAACGATAAGAAATACTGGAAAGGACTTGCACAGCACACCAACGAAAGTCAATTCGTTGAAAAGCATGAAAGCGAATTCGCAGAATATATTCCGGTGGAAGAATTTATTGGCAACAAAGCCGCGATGGAAACCTCTTCCACCAACCGTCGCGATTTCCTAAAATTCCTTGGGTTCTCGACTGTTGCAGCAACATTAGCGGCTTGCGAAACACCTGTGATGAAAGCAATTCCTTATGTACAGCGTCCGGAAGATGTAATTCCTGGTGTTGCAAATTGGTATGCTTCTTCTTTTTTCGATGGTCATGATTACGCTAGCATTCTTGTAAAAACACGTGAAGGTCGTCCTATAAAAATTGAAGGCAATACGCTTTCAACAATCACGATGGGTGCAACAAGCGCCCGCGTTCAAGCTTCTCTACTTTCCCTTTATGATTCTGCTCGCATCAGCGGTCCGAAAATGAAATCTGGAAATACTTGGTCAGATAAGAATTGGTCTGAAATTGATAGAGAGATTACACCAAAATTGGAGCAATCAAAAGGTATTGCCATTCTTTCTTCAACAATTATTTCTCCTTCAACGAAAGCTGCGATTGCAGAATTTTCCGCGAAATATAAAAATGTTCGTCACGTCACTTACGATTCCATTTCTTATTCTGGAATGTTGAAAGCAAATCTTTCCTCTTTTGGAAAAGCAATGATTCCAACTTATCATTTTGATAAGGCTGATGTTATTGTAAGTCTTGGCGCAGATTTTCTTGCCAATTGGCTTTCTCCAATGGAACATGCTAAACAATATAGCAAAACACGTAAAGTTGGAAAAGACAAGAAAACGATGTCGAAGCATTTCCAATTCGAATCGATACTTTCCCTTACCGGTTCAAATGCTGATGAGCGTTTCCCTGTGAAACCTTCTCAACTTGGACAAATTGCTCTTGGAATTCTTGCTGGAGTTGGTGGCAATGGCTCGGCGCCTTCGGTAATGAAAAATGAAGTTGCAAAAGTTGCTGCAGCCTTGAAAAATGCAAATGGAAAAGGACTTGTTGTTTGTGGTTCTAATGATGCAGCCGTTCAGTTGGTTGTAAATGAAATCAACAAAAACATTGGCGCGCTTGGAACAACTGTTGATTGGGAAAATCCAGATTTCACACATCAAGGCGATGATGCTGCAGTGAAGAAGTTGATGGAAGATATGGGAACCAGTATTGACACCGTTATTTTTTACAATACAAATCCTGTTTATACCGCACCGAAAATTGGAAACTTCGAAGCGGCAATGAAAAAACTTTCTTGCAGAATTTCTTTTGCTGGAATGCTTGATGAAACAGCAACACTTTGCGATTATGTTTGCCCTGATCATCATTATCTTGAATCTTGGGATGATCACCATCCAAGAAAAGGTCAGTACAGCATTCAACAACCTGCAATACGACCTTTATTCAAAACACGTCAAGCGCAAGTTTCTCTTTTGAAGTGGTCTGGAATAAATGGCGATTACCATTCTTACATTCAGAAAACATGGCAGAACAATTTGTTCTCCCTACAAAATAATTACGGCGACTTTACTGCATTCTGGAATAACACTGTTCGCGATGGGGTAATTGAATTGACTCCAGTAATTGTAGCTGTTGTTGATGCAGAAAAGAAAGTGGAAAAGAAAAAGCCAGTTGCTGATTCTCTTGCAACGGAAACTCCTGCAAGTACATCAGTAGGAATGAACGATGAAATTTCTTTCACTGGAGGAACACTTACGTTGAGTGATGCAACAAGTCAGATCGCTGCAATAAAAGGTGGAGCATTTGAACTTGTTATTTATACAAAAACATCAATAGGAAACGGAACGCAATCGCAGAATCCTTGGTTGCAGGAAATGCCAGATCCTATCACCAAAATAACTTGGGACAATTACATCATGATGCATCCTATGGATGTTAAGAGTTTGAAATTGTTCGGACTTCTTGAAGACAAAGATTTGCTTGTTCGTTTCGATCAAATGGAAGACAAACTTGATGTTGCTTCTATTACAGCAAATGGTTATACCATTAAACTTCCTGTTTGGTTTCAACCAGGACAAGCTCGCGGAACTGTTGGTATTGCAGTTGGATATGGAAGAAAAGGTTTCAATCCAATCATTGATGCAACTGGAGAAAATATTTATCCTGCAGTTGGAATGACATCTTCTGGTACATTATCATACGACGTATATGATGTTACCATTGCAGATTCTGGCGATGATCAACACGTAATTGCTTCTACACAATCACACAGCACCATCATGGGACGTAACGAAGATATTCTTCGCGAAACCACTCTTGCTGCTTATGCAAAAGATGATCGTGCCGGAAATGAACGTCCAATGATGCAGACTTACAAAGGTGAGCAGGATGTTGAAAAAGTAAATCTCTGGAATGATTTTGATCGCCCAAATCACAAATGGGCAATGGCAATTGATTTGAATTCTTGCAACGGATGCGGTGCTTGCATTGTTAGTTGTAATGCCGAAAATAATATTCCAGTAGTCGGAAAAGATGAAGTTCATCGCAGTCGCGAAATGCATTGGATGCGTATCGATCGTTATTTCAGCAGTAATGTGGTGAAGGAAGTTGCACAAGCAAAAGGCGACTTAGGGAATTTAGAAATGTATCGTGAAATGGAAAACCCAACTTTTGATAATCCGAAAGTTGCTTTCCAACCTGTAATGTGTCAACATTGCAATCACGCACCTTGCGAAACAGTTTGTCCTGTACTTGCAACCAATCATAGCAGTGAAGGTCTTAATCAAATGGCTTACAACCGTTGTGTTGGAACACGTTATTGCGCAAACAATTGTCCTTTCAAAGTTCGTCGCTTCAATTGGTTTAACTATACCGAATACCATCGTTTCGAAAGCACAAATCTGAATCCAGCTCATGATCTTATGGGTCGCATGGTATTGAATCCAGATGTTGTAGTTCGTTCACGTGGGGTAATGGAAAAATGTTCCATGTGTGCGCAACGAATTCAAGCCGGAAAATTGGATGCTAAAAAAGCGGGCATTCGTCCAGTTGATCGTACAATAAAAATGGCATGCGAACAATCTTGTCCTGCTGATGCAATTACATTCGGAGATTTGAATGACATCAAGAGTGCAGTTTCAGCAATGGAACAAGATGGAAGAAAATTTGAAATGCTTGAAGAAACGGGTGTGCGTCCTTCTGTGTTCTACCTTACAAAAGTGTGGAACCGTGAAGATGAAAACGCACACTTGTAATTATAAAATATTGATTGAAAATTAGAACTGACAATTAAAGAACGATATGCAACACGAATCTCCGCTTAGGGACCCGCTGATTCTCGGTGATAGAAGCTATCACGAGATCACAAGCGATATTGCGCGTCCGATCGAAGGCAAGGCCAACAGATATTGGTATGTGGTCTTTACCATTTCGGTTGCTGCTTTTATCTGGGGTTTCAGCTGCCTTGCTTATACCATTGGAACTGGTATTGGTCAATGGGGCGCAAATAAAACAGTCGGCTGGGCATGGGATATTACCAACTTCGTTTGGTGGATCGGTATTGGTCATGCAGGAACACTTATTTCTGCTGTACTTCTTCTTTTCCGTCAGAAATGGCGTATGGCAATTAACCGTTCTGCAGAAGCAATGACAATTTTTGCCGTGTTGTGCGCTGCCGTTTTCGTTACCATGCACACAGGTCGTCCTTGGGTGGATTATTGGTTGTTTCCACATGCCAATCAATTCGGATCCCTATGGGTGAACTTTAACTCACCATTGATGTGGGACGTTTTTGCGGTTTCAACTTACTTCACCATTTCACTTGTGTTTTGGTACCTCGGATTGATTCCAGATTTCGGTGCTATTCGTGATCGTTTTAAAGTTGCAGGCAAACCAATGCAAGAAAAAATTTACAGAATTCTTTCTTTCGGTTGGAGTGGTCGTGCACGTGATTGGTCACGTTTTGAAGAAGTATCTCTTGTACTTGCTGGTCTTTCTACACCACTTGTATTTTCTGTTCACTCTATTGTATCGATGGACTTTGCAACTTCGGTTGTACCAGGTTGGCACACCACTATTTTCCCTCCTTACTTCGTAGCTGGTGCTGTGTTTTCAGGTTTCGCTATGGTGTCAACACTTTTGTTGATCATGAGAAAAGTATTGAGCCTTGAACATTACATTACCATTCAACATATGGAAATGATGAGCATTATTGTTACGCTCACCGGTTCAATGGTTGGAGTTGCTTACTTATCTGAATTATTTATTTCTTGGTATTCCGGAGTGGAATATGAAGGTTATGCATTCATGAATCGTGCAACAGGCCCATACTGGTGGAGTTACTGGGGAATGATGACTTGTAATGTTATTTCGCCTCAGCTATTCTGGTTCAAGAAAATCCGAACAAGTCTTATGGCCATGTTTGTTCTTTCGATTGTGGTAAATATTGGAATGTGGTTCGAGCGATTTGTAATTATCGTTACATCACTTCACCGTGATTACCTTCCATCATCTTGGACAATGTATCATCCAACTTGGGTTGAAATTGGAATTTTCATTGGTACAATTGGAATGTTCTTTACGTTCTTCCTGTTGTTTTCAAGAACATTCCCTGTAATTGCATTGAGTGAATTGAAAACAATTCTGAAATCATCGGGAGAAGTTCCAAAACGCAAGCGTGCTGAAGAGGCGCAAGCTGCTGAAAACACACATCATTAAATAAAATCATTGCTGAACAATAATAACATGGCAGGCACAAAAACAATTCACGGAATTTACGATGACGAAGAATGTCTAGTAGAAGGAGCAAAGCAGCTTCGTTCTTCACACTTCAAAGTGAAAGATGTTTTTTCTCCGTTTCCAATTCATGGCATTGATGATGTAATTGGACTCCCTCGTACACGAATTGCCATAACCGCTTTTATTTATGGCGTTACTGGAACTTCACTTGCAATTCTCATGACTTGGTATATGATGGTTAATGATTGGCCAACTGATATCGGGGGTAAACCAAGTTTCTGGTATTACATGAATTGGCCGGCTTTCATTCCTGTAACTTTTGAGTTGACAGTTTTCTGTGCAGGTCACGGAATGGCAATAACATTCTTACTTCGCAGTTGGTTGCTTCCTGGTGTAATGCCAAAAAATCCTGATCCACGTACAACCGATGATAAATTTCTAATGTTGCTCGAAGTAAAACCTGAAGATGAAACTAAAATTGTTTCTATGCTTCGTCAATCGGGTGCAACAGAAATAAATGTTATCTGACCGAACACGAACGATACGATGAAAAAAATAACTTATACTCTTTTCGCTTTCGGTGCCATAGCATTTGCTGGTTCAGCTTTGCTTACATCTTGCGCGAAAGAAAATCCGGATAGCCCGGGAATTGAATACATGCCCGACATGTACCGCAGTCCTTCTGTTGAAACAAATGGAATTAATGCATGGGTGAATGATAGCATTCAAATGGGAAATATGCTTCCCCCTGATGGAGCAATTCCACGTGGATTTATTCCATTCCCTTATGAAAACACACTTGAAGGCGATAGCCTCGCTTCCTTGTTCTGGAAAAATCCATTACAAAACAATGATTCCATCGAAGCAGAAGGACAGTTTCTATTTGAGCGATTCTGCATTTATTGCCATGGACCAAAAGGAGATGGAAATGGGAAATTTGTTGAAAGCGGAAAGTATTCAGCCGTTCCTCCAAATTATGTTGTCAGATACAAAGCTGGATTTTTAACCGATGGACATATTTACCACGTTATCACTTATGGTAAATTAAACATGGGTTCTCACGCAACACAACTTTCTCCTATAGAGCGTTGGAAAGTAATTGAATACGTTCAACGACTAGGTCGTGGAGGTGATGCTTGGAGCGTTTACCAGAAAAAAATGCAGGAGCAAGCCAATATGCCTGATACTACAAGTAAAAAAGTGCCCGCAAAAGCTGATGCTGGGAAAGTAAAGCCGAAATAATAATCTGACAGACTCAATACAATATGAGCAACGTTAACTTGAATAACCTGACGTATAACTTCTCCTCGAAGGCACAAAGAAATTTGTGGATTCTTTTTGGTGCAGGTTTGCTTCTACTGATCTTAGGTTTGGTGTTTCACCATTCTCCTGAATCTGTTGGTGGCGAAGGACTAGAAGACCATCATTCTTCACTCGGACAACGTCTCTGGGCAAACCTTCTTGTAAATAGTTATTTCTTCGGTGGCATTGCGCTTGGAGCAACTTTCTTTTATGCTTTGCAATATGCAGCTCAAGCATCTTGGAGTACGGTTTTTATGCGCCTTTTCAGTGCAATAGGAACTTTTCTTCCAATTGCCTTGGGTCTTATCTTATTGATTTTTATTGCTGGCAGAATGGGATTTCACCATATCTATGAGTGGCAGGATCAAAAAGTTTATGATCCAAAAAGTCCTGAATTTGATGCGCTTGTCAATCATAAAAAACCTTATTTCGCAGATTTATTTTTCTGGGGGCGTACACTCTTGTTCATGGGTGGCTGGCTGTGTTACCAAATGTGGGCACGCAAAAATGCGCTTGCAGAGGATGTGATGAAAGCAGGTGTGGACACAGCACGTAATTGGAATCTCAATTTGAAAAACGCTGCCATCTTCCTTGTGTTTTTTGGATTTACAACTTCTGTTTTTTCTTGGGATGTTATCATGTCCATTGATACACATTGGTACAGTACACTTTTCGGTTGGTACAATTTCGCCGGCTGGTGGTTGGGAGCAATTATTGTAGCGAATTTATTGGTGATGCATTTGAAATCACGTGGACAAATGGAATATGCTACACCTTCTCACGTGCATGATCTTGGAAAATGGATGTTCGCAATAAGTTTCCTTTGGACCTATTTGTGGTTTTCCCAATTCATGCTCATTTGGTATTCAAACATTCCTGAAGAGGTTGTTTATTTCCAGCAACGTTGGGAACAATTCCGTGGACTTTTCTGGATTACAATGATTGTCAATTTCTCATTCCCAATGTTGGTGTTGATGTCGCGTGATGCAAAAAGAAATAAATCATTCTTGCTTTTTGTTGCATTGCTGATTATTTTCTTCCACTGGACCGATACATTCTTGATGGTAATGCCAGGAACAGTTGGTGGTCATTGGGGAATTGGTGCAATTGAAATTGGAATGTTCCTGTCGTTTGTTTCCTTTTTCACATTTTGGATTCTTCGTTCACTTTCTAAAGCACCTATACTTGCTAGAAACCACGCACTTCTTGAAGAGGGATTGCATCATCACCAGTAATATTTAATCGACACAACATACCCGAATAATAAATTTTTCATGAATTACTTGATTTATATTATTCTAATCCTTGCCGCCGCCGCCATTTGGCAACTTGTTTTGATTGTCAAACTCTCATCTAAATTGAAAGAATTTAACAAGAACAAAATACCAGATAGGGTAACTGATAATTAAAAAACTAAACACCTGAATAATCGTATTCCGCCATGCATTATTTAATTTATTTTCTTTTGATTCTCGCAGCAGCTGCAATTTGGCAGCTTGTCCGTGTTGTTGAACTTTCATCAAAACTGAAGGGAATCGATCCAAACAAAGTGACTGAAAGTGACAACCGTTTGCAGGGTCGCATCATGCTTGTGTTCTACTTTGCATTGATGGCCTTCTTCGTTTGGCAGATCATGGAATACAAAGACAGATTGTTGCCTGTTTCTGGATCTGTTCACGGTGCGAAGATTGATTGGTTAATGGACATTAACTTGATTATTGTTTCAATCGTTTTTGTGGTTACCAATTTCCTGCTGTTCTACATGGGATTTAAGTATTATGGTCGCGATGGCCAACGTGCAACATTTGTCGCGCACAATAACAAACTTGAAATGATTTGGACTGGAGTTCCAGCTGTGGTATTATTCGTGATTATTTTTCTCGGAATTCGTTTGTGGAATGATACCATGTCACTACCACCAAAAGGAACTCGCATGATTGAAATTTATGCGCAGCAGTTTAATTTTAAAGCACGTTATTCTGGGAAAGACAATGTACTTGGGAAATCAAATTACCTTCTGATCAATGATAACAATGAACTAGGTCTTGATTCTACTGATGCAACGGGGTATGATGATTTTATTTCCCCAGACACAATTTTCCTTCCTGTTGATGAAGAAGTGGATTTTGAAATGCGTTCACGTGATGTAATTCACAGTGCTTATTTCCCACATTTCCGCGCACAAATGAATGTTGTTCCTGGTATGCAAACATATTTCCATTTTAATCCACGATATACAACTGAAAAGATGCGTGAGTTGACAGGAAATAAGGATTTTGATTATATTTTGTTATGTAATAAAATTTGTGGCGTGAGCCATTTTAATATGCAACTGAAAATTGTTGTGGGAACAAGAGCTGAATTCGATGTTTGGACAAAAAGGCATGTTCCTTTTTACAGTGGAAAAACACCGCCTTCTGCAACAGCTCAGAATTGATTATCAAGAATAAAATTACCACAACATTCAAGTAAGGACTTAAACTTTTAAAACAAAGAAACCAATGACAACTGATATGCACGCACATAGTGAGCTTCACGCGCAATCGCTGGAGCACGACGCGCATGTACATCACGGGCACGACGATCATGATCATCACCAATCATTCGTTGCGAAGTATGTATTCAGTATGGATCACAAAACCATTTCACGACAGTTCCTCATTACTGCGGTAATCATGGCTTGTGTTGCAATGCTTATGTCGATCGTATTCCGACTTCAACTCGCATGGCCGGGTGAAAAGTTCGCATTCATTAACGCCATCATGGGCGACAAATGGGGCAAGGATGGAATTCTTGATCCTAACGCCTATATGTCGCTTGTGACGATTCACGGAACCATCATGGTTTTTATGGTGCTTACGGGTGGATTGAGTGGAACGTTCGCGAATCTTTTGATTCCTTATCAGATTGGTGCGCGTGATATGGCTTCAGGTTTTCTCAATATGCTTTCCTATTGGTTCTTCTTTCTTTCCAGTGTAACGATTATTATTTCTCTTTTCGTTACGGATGGTGCCGCTTCAGGTGGTTGGACAGTTTATCCTCCACTGTCAGCATTGCCGCAAGCGATGCCAGGTTCTGGAACTGGAATGACGCTGTGGCTTATTGCAATGTCGTTTTTCATTATTTCTTCGCTGCTTGGTGGATTGAATTACATCATTACCATCATCAACATGCGAACAAAAGGAATGAAAATGACACGTATGCCATTAACAATTTGGGCGATTTTCGTTACTGCAATTCTTGGTGTACTTTCTTTCCCTGTACTTTTTTCTTGCGCACTTCTATTGATTTTCGATAGAAGTTTCGGAACAAGTTTTTACCTGTCAGACATTTTCATCGGTGGTCATCCGCTTGACCAAACCGGTGGAAGTCCGATTCTTTTCGAACACTTGTTTTGGTTCCTTGGTCACCCTGAAGTTTATATTATTATTCTTCCTGCGCTCGGATTAACTTCTGAAATCATTTCTGTCAATTCACGCAAACCGATTTTTGGTTATCGAGCAATGATCACTTCCATTCTTGCAATTGGTTTCCTTTCCTTTATTGTTTGGGGTCATCATATGTTCTTGACTGGAATGAATCCTTTCCTTGGTTCTGTATTCGTATTCACTACACTTCTTATTGCGATTCCATCTGCGGTAAAAGCGTTTAACTACATCACAACGTTGTGGAAAGGAAATATTCAATTCACTCCGCAAATGTTATTTGCTTGCGGATTGGTTTCCACATTTATTTCGGGTGGTGTAACAGGAATCATTCTTGCCGATTCTGCTCTTGACATTAATATTCACGATACGTATTTCGTTGTTGCCCACTTTCACATTGTAATGGGTGTATCAGCGATTCTTGGAATGCTCGCCGGTGTTTATCACTGGTTTCCAAAATTATTCCTGCGTCACATGAATAAGACCATGGGTTACCTGCATTTCTGGATTACATTCATTTGTGCTTATGGCGTTTTCTTCCCAATGCACTTTTTAGGTCTGGCTGGTGTACCACGTCGTTATTACCAGAATACGGCTTTCCCGATGTTTGATAATTTACAGGACATCAATGTCTTGATTACGATTTTTGCGATCATCGCTGCTTGTGGTCAATTGATTTTCCTTTTCAATTTCTTCTACAGTATTTTCCGCGGACCGAAATCGGTTCAGAATCCATACAACTCAAATACGCTTGAGTGGACTACTCCAATGGCGAATACACATGGTAATTGGCCTGGAGAATTGCCTGAAGTTCATCGTTGGCCATATGATTACAGTCGCCCTGGTGAAGAAGCTGATTTCATTCCACAAACCGTTCCATTGCGAGAAGGTGAAGAAGATGGTGGCGGACATCATGCCTAAAAAATATTTTTTCAGAAGACTCTCTTATTTGGAGAGTCTTTTTTTTTGATGGAACTTGTGGCGGAGAATTATTGAATGAAGAGCAAACTATTTTCAAATGAATTTGTAGTCAGAAAATTATTTTTTCTTCTGATAACATTTTTTTGTTTTCATGTCAATGGTTCTGCACAATGGTCCGATACTATTGAAACAATTCTTCACGGAAAAGTTTATCCAACAGCTTCATTCGACTCACGCAATTCTTTCATCAGTAATAGCCGTGCGCACATTTGGGGTGTGAAAATTGGTGTTGATTTTTCTGGAAAAATCCAGGGAGGAATAGGGTATAATCGCCATGATAAAAATCTGAGGAAAGAAATTTATTTTTCTGATTTGGCAGGAAATCCCGATTCAGCATCTGCGTTTTTACATTTAGATTATTTTAGTTTTTACATGCGCTATGTTTATTATAATAAAGGACATTGGAGATTCAGTGTTATGCCTTATCAATTGGGTTTTGGAAATTCTGATTACCGTTATTTGCAAAATGGCAGTGAAAAAATTTCAGGAAAACGGTTTGTGGTAATTTATGAACCAGGAATTTCTGTTTCGTATAAATTTTTCAAATGGTTGGGAGTAGGAGGTGACATAGGATATCGTTTTATGCTTAGAAACAACCCCAACATTTCTGAAAATTTCAATTCGCCAATCTATTCTTTTTATGTCAGTATTTATTGGGGAGAATTGTACAAAAATATTTTTCCTGAAACGAAACTTGCAAAAATGTTGTAATTCGTACACCCATTCGTAATTCGTATCTTCGTACTATTAAGTTATTGGTACAACATAATAAGATGTCACTCAATCCCAATATAGATCCAGAAGCAGAAAATTTAAGTTCCGAAGAAAAGGAAATTGAAAAAATGTTGCGCCCGCAGGATTTTTCTGATTTCACTGGACAGGAAGCGGTGGTTGAAAATCTGAAAATATTTGTACAGGCTGCGAAACAAAGAGGAGAGGCATTAGATCATGTTTTATTGCACGGTCCTCCAGGTTTGGGAAAAACTACGTTGGCAAATATTGTTGCACAGGAATTGGGTGTGAATATTAAAATCACTTCCGGACCTGTTTTGGATAAGCCTGGTGATCTTGCAGGATTGCTTACCAATCTCGAAGAGTTTGATGTTTTATTCATTGATGAAATTCATCGTTTAAGCCCGATTGTAGAAGAGTATTTGTATTCTGCAATGGAAGATTATCGCATCGACATTATGCTCGACAGCGGACCGAATGCAAGAAGTGTGCAGATAAAATTAAATCCATTTACACTTGTCGGTGCAACCACGCGTTCTGGATTATTGACTTCACCTTTACGCGCACGTTTTGGAATCACATCTCGACTCGGATATTACGATGCGAAATTGCTCAAGAAAATCATAGAACGTTCCGCTTCCATTTTAAATGTACCGATCAATGAAGAGGCAGCGCATGAAATTGCACGACGGTCGCGAGGTACGCCACGTATTGCGAATGCATTGTTGCGACGTGTGCGTGATTTTGCTCAGATAAAAGGAAATGGTTCCATAGATATGGAAATTGCGCAATATGCTTTGCAGGCATTGAACGTTGACAAAAACGGTTTGGATGAAATGGATATTCGCATTCTCAGTGCGATCATTGATAAATTCAAAGGAGGGCCAGTTGGTATTACTACAATTTCAACTGCTGTTGGTGAAGAATCAGGAACGATTGAAGAAGTGTACGAACCATTTTTAATTCAGGAAGGTTACCTCATTCGCACACCACGTGGACGACAAGCAACAGAACAAGCGTATAAACATTTGGGACGAATGCCGGGAATGAATGCAGGAACGCTTTTTGGAGAATGAAAAATAATTTTGAATTCTAAATTTTGAATTCTGAATTATTGGGAATGATAGCCTTTCCAGAACGTCATCCAATTCAAAATTTAGAATTCAAAATTCAAAATTGCTTACGGTAAGACAATGGTTCACGCACTTGTAATTTTTCTCATCACTTCACTTATCAGCTTTATTGGTTCGATCGAACTCGGACCGGTGAATCTTGTAATCATAAAAGAAGTTCTGCAGGGAAAATGGCGTGCAGCATTGGTCATTGGTTTTGGGATTTGTGTTCCCCAATTATTTTATTCCTTTATAGCTTTATATGCAGCTGCATGGTTTTTAACCCACGAAACTCTTCTTAAAATTCTCGAATGGAGCATTGTTCCAATTCTTCTTGCTTTTGGAATTTATAATTTTCTGAAAAAGGTTTCAAAAAACTCAGATGACCTTTCTGAAAAACAATCCAAGGCTCAAAGCTGTTCCAGTTTCATGAAGGGATTTCTGATTTCAACAATGAATCCTCAGGTTCTTCCTTTCTGGCTTGCCGTTTTGGTTATGTTGAATGGTTATGTTTTTTTTAGAATCAGCACAATAGGCGAAGAATTGGCTTTTGTTCTTGGCGCAGGGTTTGGCGAACTCGTAATACTGAGTTTGATAATTTGGCTGACCAATAAATACAAGGAATTCCTGTTGCGTAAAATGAAAAAGTGGAATCTGAACAAAGTGTTCGGAGGCTTATTCATTTTACTTGCCGTGATTCAAACAATAAAACTTTTTATCCATCCGAAAAAGTAAAATTTATTTTACTTTTCTGTCTGCGCCACCCCATACGTTTGAAGTTCCAATATCTGTCACTCCAATTTGTTTCAAATACAAAAACAATTGCATGCGATAAGCAACTAGCCATGCATAGGGCATTGTCATTAAGCCAAGACCCAATTTCATTTCAGCGCCATTCGGATGTTTTACATCTTGCGTAAAAAAATAATCTTCTGGAATTGCATCCAACATTTCTTTCATCGCGGCCGCTTGATTTTCCATTGCTTCAATGAAATCTTCAGCATTCATGTTGATTGATTTCTCAGTGTATGGTTTCCAAAGTTTCCAATCGCTGCCATTGAGCATGACATACATGGATGCGCTTCCACAAACTGCGAGATAACGAAGCAATTCCAAGGTAGAACGTTGTCCTTTCGATGGACGAAAATCAAATGCGTCTTTTGGGATTTTTGTGTAGAGGTGTTTACAGATATGCACTTCTTTCATGAGTGCATCGAGGAAATGTTGGCGGGAAATCATACGTTTTTTTTAGTTTGAATAAAGATAGTTATTGTGCCGTTCTCTTTTCATCGAGTGGTATATTAGCGGAATGAATGCTGCAGCACATACCGCAATTGTTAAATCCGAAGCGAAACGCTTGGGTTTTGATTTCTGTGGAATTTCAAAAGCAGGATTCTTAGAAGAGGAAGCGCCGCGTTTGGAAAATTGGCTGAAAAACAAAATGAATGGTGAAATGGATTATATGTCCAATCATTTTGACATGCGATTGGATCCGACAAAATTGGTTCCTGGTGCAAAATCGGTTGTTTCCTTGTTGTTGAATTATTTTCCGAATGAAAAACAAGAAGATTTATCGGCTCCTAAAATTTCCAAATATGCTTTTGGAGAAGATTATCATTTTGTGATAAAGCGAAAACTCAAGGAATTCATTTTTGAATTGAATCAGAAAATTGGGAAGGATGTGAATGGAAGAGTGTTTGTTGATTCTGCACCGGTGATGGATAAAGTGTGGGCGAAAAAAAGCGGTTTGGGTTGGGTTGGAAAAAACAGCAACCTCATCACGAAAAGTTCGGGATCGTTTTTTTTTATTGCGGAATTGATTTTGGATATTGAATTAATTCCTGATGGACCCATTGGTGATTTTTGTGGAACCTGTACAAAATGCATTGATGCATGTCCGACGGATGCGATTGTTTCTCCTCATGTGGTGGATGGAAGCAAATGCATTTCCTATTTCACGATTGAGTTGAAAGGTGCAATTCCAGAAGTACAAAAAGGAAAATTTGAGAATTGGGTTTTCGGTTGCGATATCTGCCAGGATGTTTGTCCGTGGAATCGATTTTCAAAACCGCACAATGAAAAGTCATTCGATGCAAAAAGTGAGTTGCTTTCGATGAATAGAAAAGAGTGGGAAGAAATTACGGAGGAAGTTTTTCAGAAATTATTCAAGAATTCCCCAGTGAAACGGACGAAGTATGAAGGACTGAAACGGAATATTAAATTCATAAGCTCCGAGTAAAAAACCTTTGAATATCGAATATTGAATAATGAATATCGAATGTAGAAGTGAATTTGGAAACTTGAATGTATCGTTAAGCAAAACCTTCGTGCCTTTGTGTCTTTGTGGCATTTTTTCTTGCGCAAGGGATAGCAGTGGAAAACCCACAGCGGATAAAAATTTATTTTGGAAAAGAAACTTGGCGAGGATTTGAAGCGAATAGCCCGACCCGAAGGGATGCGCCATAATAAAAAAAAGGAAAACTTTGAATTACTAACTTGTCAGACTGAGTAGTACCGCAAAATTTGGTTGTGGAAAATGGAAATGTAGATTGCGGAACGTATCGAAATCAGGATTTTGTAACGTTGCGGAAAACCTCGCGAATTACATCGCCGTACATGTGACCGAAAGTTGCGAGACACCAAGCTTTCAATAAAAGTGCTTCATCGGGTTTAGCCCAAAGCAACATTTTTCTTAATTCTTTCTTGAAGAGAAGCTTATCGAAGCTTACACTTTTGAGTATGGTCTTACTGAATTCTAGCATAATAAAAACCTTTAGAAATGTTCCTACAAGGAACGCAGAATGATTATCTAATATATGTCGATAACGTTAAAGTTCCTAAAGATAAATCGTCTGAAAAGCTAAATTATTGTAAGTCAGTGGGCAGATGTTTTCAACAAAAAACATTTTTCGCCTTTTATCATTCTTTCCAGCGAAAGGTTTTTTGTTCCAAACCACAAAGATCGATGACGCGGTCAATTACGGTTGCGGCGAGTGCTTCAAATGATTGGGGCAAACTGTAGAAAGAAGGACTGGCGGGACAAATGATACCACCAGCTTCTGTAATTGATTTCATGTTGTTGATGTGAATGAGGCTCAATGGAGTTTCCCTTGGAACTAAAATCAATTTGCGTCGTTCCTTGAGCATAACATCCGCTGCGCGTGTGACGAGATCGTTTGAAATGCCGGATGCGATTCTTCCCATTGTTCCCATGGAGCAAGGACAAATGATCATGGTGCGGAAACTGGAAGATCCAGAAGCGAAGGGCGCGTTGAAATCCATTTTCTGATAAAAGGTAAAAGGGAATTTCTCAAAACTATTTTCACCAATTTCAGTTGTCCAAACCTGTTTTGCATTATCGCTCATCACGACGGCAACTTTTTCGATTTGCTCATTCAATGTGGCCAGTTTTTCCAATAATACTTTCGCATAAATGGAACCACTAGCACCAGTGATTGCAACTATGATATTCTGCTTTTTGTTTTCCTGATTCACAGTGCAAAGTTAGCCGCAGATTTCGCAGATTTACGCAGATTGTTAAATAAAAAACGCGATCTTATTTTAGATCGCGTTTGAATGATTTTTCATGGGTGTTATTGCAAATTACATTCCGCTGCTTGTAATACACCACGATCTGTATTATTGATAAGGATTGCAATGATTTTACAATTTGCCGCATTAAAATTTGCACTTACATTAAATGCAGGTGAAGTATAATTAATTGGAGTGTGTCCTGTAATATTTGTTGGTGTGCTTATTTGTTGTCCGCTAATTGTTCCAGGACTATTAATGCATCCGCGTAATACTTCATTGAATGTGTAATTATTATCAATGCCACCAGATGCGGTAATATCAACTTGACTTCCATGCAAACCATTTTCAACGAGATACAATGCGATGTTGTAGGTTCCAGTTGTATCACACAAAAACTCTCCTGTGACTGACACATTCAATGTGCGAGAAGAGGAATTGTAATTTGGATTAATTTTTATGTATGCCGTCATGGAATCGGCAAGCAATGTCACAGCTGTTGTTGGCCAATCATCATAAGCCACAGGAGTAAGGCCAATTCGGTTTATCAATCCATTGGGATAGGACCAGTTACTACAGGTATAAATTGATTCATAATCTGCATTCTCTGGAGTTCTGAAATCTTCTGAAAAAGTTCCTGCAATAGAACCTGCTGGCATTGGATTCGGCGGGCAAGGTCCAGCGAAATAATCAATGTGAACGGCCATTCCAATAATTCGTTCGGGATACGCCGCTTTCAAACTATCTAATTTACGAGCTGCTTTAGGACAATTCTGACAAATATGTCCTGTGAAATCTTCAATGAAAATTCTGCGAATCGTATCATTGGTCGGTATTACAACTGTATGTGGCTGATTAGGCAATTCAATTTTATCACATCCCATAATGGAAAGAGATGCGATTGCGAAAAACAAGAATGACTTTTTCATTTGTATTAATTTACAAAAATTTAGAATGAACTTGTGATGGTAAGCGTGAATCCATTTGATGCAGGAACCTGACGACAAACGCCACCTACACAAAAAATTCCCTGTCGTTGTTTTCCATAACCGAAAACAATTCGATTTGTTCCTTTAGAAAAACCACCTTGTACACTGAAATAATGAACGCGGTGATCAACAATTGGATTTCCATAATTGTATTGATCCATTGCAGCAACAAAGAAGTGATCGCCGATAGAAAGTTCTTCGAGTAAAGAAGCCCAATTGCCATGATCTTCTTTATTGTCTGCTTTTCCACCCAACAATAGATGTTCAGCATCGGAACGTAAAGTGA
Source organism: uncultured Flavobacteriales bacterium (assembly GCA_903873905.1). Classification (GTDB taxonomy): domain Bacteria; phylum Bacteroidota; class Bacteroidia; order Palsa-965; family Palsa-965. Next base: position 16,307 of record CAIQQJ010000012.1, on the reverse strand, counting down.
GTTTGTCGCTTAATTTCCAGATCACATCCAAAACAACAACGTCGGCATTGATGTATGGATAATTTGATTTTCCTTCAAGAACATTTTTGTTGTAAATGAAATGTCCATAGAGCAAAGTTCCTTTCAGATGCGAATTTATTTTTCGGAAAATCTCAACGTTGACATCCTGATAAAACAAGGTATCGCCAATGGAAAGGTATTTCGAAGTATAACCTAATCTTTTGCCGCCCATGTCATTGAGATTTGTGGTATCCAAACCATATGCAGCGGAATAATTTATTGAAATATCGGTTCCGTATTTTCCTCCAAGCTTCGAACCTTTTTTAAGTTTTTTGCTGATTTCAGCTTGCCAAGAAATTTGGCCGTTTGGTTGCGATGCAAAAGGATAATACGCAGCGAGCGCATACGTGTGTTGTTTGGTAAGAGCAGGAATGGAATTGATGCTTAATTGTGTGAGTGAAGCCGTGCGATCGGAACGGAAGGAAAAATTATCGACGCGCAACAATCCCAAATAAATTCCCAATCCTTTTTGAGAATAGGTGAGTGATGAAAACAAAGCTTGACCAGGTTTGTAAATAAATCCATTCGCAGCTGAAGGATCATTTATTTTGTAAGCGTATTCGCCTGAAAAATTTACTTTGTTGCGAATGATATTTGTCCTTGCCGACCACGCGCCAACATTTTGAGGAAGCACCAAAAATGGATCTTGATCCGCTTGAAATTTGCTAACGAAACTTCCGCCAACAATAACTTGTGTTTTAATATTTGCCATACATGAATCAAATAATTCATTCATGTTTATTTCTCCATCAACTCCTCGAACAATTCCAGCACCTGTTGACATAAAATTTCTTTGTTTTCCCCAGACACCTTTTGTATAAATTCCTTTGTATGGAGAATAACGCACGCGCATTCCTTCAATTGCATTGTCGATTCCTAATGCACGTTCTTCGTAAGAGCGCAAGATCAATCCGCTTCCGAATTGTTCATAGCTACTACCAACTGTAATTTCTAATTTATCATTATTATAAGTGGCATACTTGTATGGAATTCCAGTTCCTTTATAACCATCAGGAAAACCATTGAGGTGATTTAAATAAGTTTCATATCGAATGCCGGCGGAAAAATTGCCATTGGTATAATTGATATTTCCCCAGCCATTCATCAAAGCTTTTTCAGGAATAGTATCAGCGCCGATTAAGGAATCGGGATAATAATATTGTCCGTCGAATTCAAAATTTCCGTGAATTTGTCCACCCGCAACATTGTTTAACGATGTTTGCGCGAATGAAAAGGAGATAAACCCAACGAGGAAAGTTGGGATGAGCAGTAAAGCTTTTTTCACAAGAATAGCGTTTTAAAAAAGAAAAAATTATTCAGGCTTTTCGCCTTTGGCAACTTTTGAAATAACGTCATGCAGTTTTTCAACACCGCCATTTTCATTATACACATTGGTTTGCCAAACGATTTCACCCTTGCCGTTTAATACAAAAACGTGAGGAACATTGTTCACATTCATTCCACGTTTGAAATCCTGATTTTCGTCGAGATAAACTTCGTAATCCCAATCTTTACTTTCAACATAAGGTTTTACTTTCGGAGAGTTGCGTTGATCGTCAATAGAAATGGCGATTAATTTCACGCCGGTTTCTTTTTGCCAATCCCCATAAACTTCAGCAATTTCATTCAGTTCTTTTTTGCAAGGCGCACACCAAGTTGCCCAAAAATCGATGATCATTGGTTTGCCATCATTAGCAAATTCAGAAGTGTTGATCATTTTTCCATCCATTGATTTTATTTGGACAGAAGGAACTTTCTGAAGTGGAGCATCCTGAAAACGGAATGCCACTGTAGTGAATAAAAAAACAGAAAGTAGAATAGCTGAAGAAATACGTTTCATAAAATCATTTTTATTGATAATTCCGAGAATGGAAATCTTCTTATTGAAAGAAGAACCGACGATTAAGACGCAAAATCCGCGCCAAAACCGTCAGTTCTTTTTTGTTTCTAATTCCTTATGAAAGGATTAGTGTGCGATAGCTACTTTTTGTGTCAATACAGATGTGCCTGCAGTGATTTTCACAAAATACATTCCTTCTGAAAGGTTTGCAGCAGCAACTGAAATTGTGTGCTGACCTGCATTCAATTGGCCTTCATTTTGTGAGCTAACCAATTTGCCTGTCATATCAAACAATTCAACAGTTACATTTTCATTTGACATCAAATTGATATCAATGTTTGTAGATTGGTTGAAAGGGTTTGGATAGATAGAAACACCATTCAAAGCAGAAGGAGTTTCAATTCCAAGTGGAATTGCAGCACCAGCAGAATTCATGATGTGTTTTGCAGCTTGTGTATTGTCAATCAATAACACTTTTGCTTTCATGTTAGCTACGTTGTAACCAGCAGGAATTGTGTAAGTGAAAGTGTAAGACTGTGTTGAACCAGCAGGAATTGTAGCAGGCAAAGAAGCTGCCATTCCGTTAAATCCACCAACGATTGTACGAGCTACATAATCATAATACATTTGTGCAGCAGGAACGGGATCAGGAAGAACTGCGAAGTCATATCCTGGCATAGCCATTGGGCCACTTCCGCCACCTGTGTAATAATTGTGCTGATCGTATGTTGTAGCTGTTCCGTGAACTTGGTTTTCTGTGAAAGCACAAGCAAGACGGTAATCACCAGTCAATCCAACTGCAAAATGTGCACTTACAACAACAGTAGCAACACGAGTAGTAGCGTTGAAAGTAACTGTAGGAGTTAAGTCAGCGTATCCGAAATTGCCGATTGTAGACAAGTATTCAGCCTCAATATTTGATGGATCATCAAGGATGTCTCTGTTAACAACAATAGTTGGGTAACCAGCTATTAAAGTTCCCATACCAGCATCGTAAGCAGTAACAACCATTGGATCGCCATTGTGAACTGCGATCAATTCCATGTCTGTTGGATGGTTTGTATTCGCTTGATCCATGAAGACCATTCCGCGTACGCACCAACCGCACCATGTTCCAGTTCCTTCTTCCACTGTAACGTGGTGATTAGGAATAAACATTGCACCATTGATGATTGTACCAAGTGTATCATTTGTATGATTAGCATCTCCAGCCAATTCAATCCAAACTTTAATTGGATGAGCACCTAATGAAGGAATGTTGTAAGGAATGTTGTGTGTGAAATTGTAGGTTGTAAATGAAGCAATATTGATGGAAGCTATATTGTCTGTAAATGTAGAAGTACCATCATTGTATTTCACCGCAATAGAAGTTATTGGGCTTGTGCCTGCATTTTGAATTGTTCCTCCAATAGAAATGTTACTTGCAACAATTCCAAAAGAAGCTGAAGAACCAGCAGCAGGAGTTACTACAGAAAGGTTTGCATCATTTGCAGGTGGAACGAAAACAGAAATGTTATCAATAGCAGCACCGTACATCCAACCTGTTCCGTCATTATAACGCCATTGAATTTTCACGTTAGCTTGACCAGCAAGTTGTGTGGTAAGGTTAATTGCATTTGTTGTCCAAGCTGTTGTGCTAGTTGGAAGACCACCATAAACAGTGTAAGTAACACCACCATCAATTGAATAAAGCAACTGAGCTACTTCAGTAATACTTGAATAAGTAAGACCGCCGAAAAAACAATCATACTTCAAATAAACTGTAGTTGCTGCTCCCAAATTGATAACAGGAGTAGTAATTGTTGACGCAGGGTTTGCCGATGTTTGTGAGGCGTCATCATTAATAGCGCAAAATACGGTGTGAGCAGGAGGAGTAAATCCAGAGCTATTAACACCTGGTACTACCCATGCACCTGTTGCTGGGCTTGCTGTCCAACCTGCAGGCATACCTGCCTCGAAATCGGCAGTAAGATAAGTTTGCGCGCTGAGGCTTCCACAGGCGAAAACTAATGGTCCGAAAAGAACTAGTAGTGATTTTTTCATTTTTTTTTATTTGTTGTTTATTGACGTTTACTATTTGTCTTGAATGGCTAAGGTAGTTAGGAAATGCAAATAAACAAACGGGCAAATGGTCAATTGGTCTTCCGGTTAAAATAACTTCACGATTGGTCATTTTATGCAAATTGAGTGCTTGAATTGACATTTTTTGTTCATATCCCCAATTCACAAGTGGTGGCCACAACCCTTTATCTGGTTGTGGTTCATGAAGAATAAATCATTAAGTTTGTTATTGAAGAATATCAAAAAACGCCTCAAAATGAAAAAACTTTTACTCGCTTTATCCTTATTTGGTTTGTTTGGCTCTGTTTCGGCACAAATGAATATTGTGATTACAGATTCTTCCGGAGCTGTTGTTACAGGCTCCACTGTCAATTATACTATTCCTTGTAATTTACTTGATACTCGAATTTGGCATATTACAAATGCAGGTGGAAATCAAATAACCATCAAGGTCAAAAAAACAATTCTTACGTTGAATGATCCTGGTGCAACGGTTTATTTCTGCACTGATATTAATTGTTATTCCCCTTCACAGACTCTTTCATTGGCAGTAGCCGTTGCGGGGTCGGGTGGGTCTGAACTTTTGACTACTGATCATTTCCCAAATAATATTGCTGGGGTAACCTTGGTTCGATATACCGTCATCAATCAGGCAAATTTATCTGATAGTGCGTATTTCTTAATTAATTACACTTCTGTTTGCAGTCCTGGTGGAATAAATTCTCCTTCGATTGTGAAACCAACTGTGTCAAATCCTGCACCGAATCCTGCTTCTTCCTACTTTACTGTAAATTACAAACTGGGAAGCACAAATCCTGCAGGGGCGAAAATGGTTATTTACAATATGCTCGGCGATCGTGTAATGGAAACCATAGTTGAAGAAAATGAGGGAACCATTAAAATGGATGTTTCAAATTTGGAACAAGGAATTTATTTCTGCAATCTTGAATCGGAAGGAAGAATGCTTTCCACTCGCAGATTGGTTGTAACACATTAATAAAAAAAAGATTTTTTTTAAAAGCGAATCAGAACGGTTCGCTTTTTTTTTTCTAAAATCTTGCAGTTTCTAAAATTCAGCTGCCAATAATTTTTCAACCAAAGCCGGCACACCAAGTCCTGCTGTTTCCTTTATGAAAACAAGATTTGAAATTCCGGGATTGTTTACTTCATTCGGATCTACGAGGTAAATCGGACAATCTTTTCGCGTGGAATGAACCAATCCAGCAGCGGGGTAAACATTAAGCGAAGTTCCAATGATGAGAAAAATATCAGCTTCGGCCGAAATATCCGTTGCGATATCCATTTCGGGAACCATTTCTCCAAACCAAACAATGTGTGGACGAAGTTGTGAACCTTCAGCACATTTATCGCCAGCTTTTAATTCCCAACCTTTGATATTATAAACCAATTCCGGATTTCTCGTGCTGCGCGATTTACGAATTTCCCCGTGTAAATGAACCACATTTTTTGATCCTGCACGTTCATGTAAATCATCTACGTTCTGTGTAATGATCTGCACCTGAAATTTTTTTTCCAATTCAACCAAAGCGCTGTGAGCTGCATTTGGCAGAACTTCCAATACCTGTTTTCTTCTTTGATTGTAAAATTCAAGAACAAGATTGGGATTGCGTTGCCAAGCCTCAGGAGTTGCTACATCTCTGATGTCATATTTTTCCCATAGTCCGCCACTGTCACGAAAAGTGCTAATGCCGCTTTCCGCACTGATGCCAGCGCCTGTAAAAACCACGATTTTTCGCAATTTGGACATTCCTTTTTTGTAATTGGATTTACAAGATAGGGATTAGTGTTTAGTTGGGTGTTTTTAGTTCGAAGAAATAGCCATTTTATCACCAAAATCAGAACTCCCAAACCATACTAAATTATTACCTTCGCCGTTCCGTCTTTCCAATGCAAATTGCATTGTCCTTAAGTAATTGAATTAAAATTATGGCAAAATTCAGAAAGCAGGACGCACTTGATTATCACTCCCAAGGTCGTCCAGGTAAAATTGAGGTTATACCAACAAAGCCCTATACCTCACAACGTGATCTAACATTAGCGTATTCTCCTGGTGTTGCTGAGCCTTGTTTGGAAATTGAAAAAAATCCGGAAGACGTTTATAAATACACTTCGAAAGGAAATCTTGTGGCCGTTATTTCTAACGGAACAGCCGTTCTCGGATTGGGAAATATCGGACCTCTTGCATCCAAACCAGTGATGGAAGGGAAAGGATTGCTTTTCAAAATCTACGCAGATATTGACGTATTCGATATTGAAGTCGATACAGAAAATATTGAGGTGTTCATTCAAACTGTAAAAGCAATTGCTCCAACTTTTGGAGGAATTAATTTGGAAGATATTAAGGCACCAGAATGTTTTGAAATCGAGCGCCGACTGAAAGAGGAATTGAATATTCCATTGATGCACGATGACCAACATGGAACAGCAATTATTTCTTCCGCAGCACTCATCAATGCAGTAGAAATTGCAGGCAAAAAATTAGACAAAGTAAAACTTGTTGTAAATGGTGCCGGCGCTGCTGCAATTTCCTGTACGCAAATGTATATTGCTATTGGCGTGAAGAAGGAAAACATTCTCATGCTCGATTCCAAAGGGGTTATCACCACCGACCGTACAGATCTTGATGAAAGCAAACTTTTTTTCGCTGTTAAACCATGTGGAAAAAATAACTTGGCTGAGGCAATGAAAGGTTCTGATGTTTTTGTCGGACTTTCAAAAGGAAATATTGTGGATCAGGAAATGATTCGTTCAATGGCGAAAAATCCTATTGTATTTGCCCTTGCGAATCCAGATCCTGAAATTCCTTATGATGATGCAATGGCCGCTCGCCCTGATATTATCATGGCAACGGGTCGTTCCGATCACCCTAATCAGGTGAATAATGTTTTGGGATTTCCATATATTTTCCGTGGCGCATTAGATGTTCGCGCAACACAAATTAATGAAGCCATGAAACTTGCTGCTGCCTATGCAATTGCAAGTCTTGCAAAAGAACCAGTGCCGGATGATGTAAGTCACGCTTATGATATTCGCAATCTTACATTCGGACCAACTTATATTATTCCAAAACCAATTGATTCACGATTGATTTCCACTGTTGCTCCTGCTGTTGCAAAAGCAGCGATTGAATCAGGCGTTGCGAAAAAAACAATTGCGGATTGGGATGCCTATGCAAATGAATTAAGCAATCGTTTAGGACGCGACAATAAATTGATGAGAGGTGTCGCAGCCAAAGCAAAACAAAATCCTAAACGAATTGTTTTTGCTGAAGCGGACACGTACAAAATTCTAAAAGCAGCTCAGGTTGCACGCGATGAAGGAATTGCAAAACCAATTTTGCTCGGTGATGTTGAAAAAATAAAACGTCTGATGCATGAAAATAACGTGGATCTCGGCGACACACCGATTATTGATCCGCGTGATGCTTCTCAAGAAGAAAACCGCACTCGCTTTGGAGAATTGTTTTTCCAGAAAAGAAAACGTCGTGGTTATACTCCGTATGAAGCGAAAAAAGTAATGACAGAAAGAAATTATTTCGGTGCGATGATGGTGGAAACCGGAATGGCTGATGGAATGATTTCGGGTTTGACAAGAAAATATGGAGCGCCGATAACGCCTGCGCTTCAGTGTATTGGCGTTCAAGATGGCGTAAATCGTGTGGCTGGAATGTACATCATGTCAACACGCATAGGCAACTTTTTCTTCGCCGATACGACTATGAATGTAGATCCGACAGTGAAGGAACTGGTGGATATTACGGTGCTAACAGCGCAAGCAATTCGACAGTATAACATTGTACCAAGAATCGCTTTACTGTCTTACTCCAACTTCGGTTCAGCGGAAGGTCCGATACCGGAAAAAGTGAAAGAAGCAGTTGCAATTTTGCACCGTGATTACCCAGGTCTAATCGTTGATGGTGATATGCAGGCAAACTTTGCATTGAATAATGAATTGTTAAAAGAACAATTCCCATTCAGCGAATTAGTCGACAAAAAAGTAAACACGTTGATTTTTCCCAATCTTGCATCAGGGAATATCGCTTACAAATTGATGCAGGAAATGGGTGGAGCAGAAGCAATAGGTCCTGTACTGATTGGATTGAAAAAGCCAGTGCATGTACTTCAACTAGGAAGTTCTGTTCGTGAAATCGTAAACATGGTGACCATCGCAGTGGTGGATGCCCAATCAAAAAGAAGTTAAAATGATTCCAAATTGTCAGATTACAAATTACAGATTTTAAAAAGTCGTTTGTTTTCTGAAAATTGGAATCTGAAAATTGGAATTTGAAATATGTATAATCACTTTGAAGGAAAATTGTCAGTGAAAACGCCAACATACGTTGTTATCGATTGTGGTGGTGTTGGTTATCAGTTCAATATTTCACTGCACACATTTTCACAAATTCCTGATTCTGGTTCCTGCAAATTGTTTGCACACCTTGCTGTTCGTGAAGATGCTTTAGTTCTTTTTGGTTTTGCTGATGAAGCTGAACGTGAATTGTTCCGCCAACTGATTTCTGTTTCAGGAGTTGGCCCAGGAACGGCTCGTATGATTCTTTCTTCAATGAGTCCCACAGAAATAATGCAAGCCATTCATACCGGCAATGTGGCTGTGTTGAAATCCATAAAAGGTATCGGTGAAAAATCCGCTCAACGAATTATCATTGACCTGAAAGGAAAATTCACTGCCGAAAGTTCAACAACAAGTACAAGTGTTTTTTCTGCTGACAATAAAATGCGTGATGAAGCGTTATCAGCGCTGGTAATGCTTGGGTTTGCGAAAAATGTTGCCGAAAAAGCAATTGACAGAGCCTTGAAGACCGAAGGAAATGCATTGTCAGTTGAACACTTAATAAAACTTGCTTTAAAAAATCTCTGATAAAAATAAATTGAAACCGCTACTGAAATATACACTTGTTGCTGTTGCCTCCTGCTCGCTCCTTGCGAACGTGATGAACAGTGATGCGCGAGTAACTTCACAGCAACGTGGTTTGGTGGGTGGAACAGATTCTCCAGCTGTCCTTGATACGCCTGTAGTTGAAACACCTTTGAAATATCAGTTCCCCGATCAGTCAGGACTTGATCCGCTTTATTACGATAATAACGGACCACTAAAGTTGCACGATCCAAATAATATCAAAACAACGGTTACTTATAATCCCGATTCCAATATTTACGAAGTCACACAAAAAATTGGAAACAGATTGGATTATCGTCCTCCGACGTATATGACGAAGGATGAGTACGCATATTATGAAATGAAAAAATCCGTTCACGATTATTGGAGAACACGTGAACATGCCGAAAGTCAAACACAAGGGAAAGGAAATAAAAATCTTATTCCTCCTATTAAAATCAACAGTGAAAAATTTGACAGAATTTTTGGTGGAGGAACAATTGATATTCGCCCACAAGGTTCTGCAGAATTGATTTTTGGAATCAACATTAACAAAACGAATAATCCGGCATTGGCAGAACGTCAACGCAGAATTTCAACTTTTGATTTCAATGAAAAAATTCAGTTGAATGTCATTGGTAAAATTGGGGAGAAATTAAAACTCACCACAAATTATAATACCGAATCCACTTTTGAATGGGAAAATCAAATGAAGCTGGAATACACTGGTTTCGAAGATGAGATCATCAAAAAAATTGAAGCGGGTAATGTCACTTTCGGATTGAACACTTCGCTCATTACGGGTAGCCAGACTTTGTTTGGTATTAAAACACAACTTCAGTTTGGTCGATTGACAGTAACCAGTATCGCATCACAAGAGCGCGGAAAAAAATCGGAGATCAATGTGACAGGTGGCGCGCAGGTTACACAGTTTGAAGTGTTGGCTGACAATTATGAGGCGAACAAACATTTTTTCCTTTCGCAATATTTCTATGATAATTATGATGGCGCACTTGCAAATTTCCCTGTCATCAATTCTGGTGTTGCAATTACCAGAATGGAAGTATGGGTAACCAACAGAACGGGTGCAGTTGATAACACAAGAAACATTGTTGCGCAGGCTGATCTTGGTGAAGATTCTCTCGAGCAAGTGGGTACAGGTTTTATTTCAATGGTAGCGGGAGAAGATCATGTGCCACACAATGCCTTGAATAATTTGTATGCGCAGGATACATCAACTTACAGATTGTTGCGTGATATTAATACGCCTCTTCAGTCAACATTTGCGCCACTCATTAATGGTTTTGGATATCAGCAAGCGGTAAATTATGAACGTGTTGGTAATGCGAGAAAATTAGCAACAACCGAATACACAATGAATACGCGCTTGGGATATATTTCCCTGAATCAAGCGCTGAATTATGATGAGGTCCTTGCGGTTGCTTATCAATATACGCTCAATGGGAAAACATACCAAGTTGGTGAATTTTCCAATGGTGGAATTTCCGGACAAGACGCGCTCATTTTAAAATTATTGAAAAGCACCAATAACGTTCCGAAGATTTCTGATAACAATACAAGTTACAGATACAGAATGTGGGATTTGATGATGAAGAACGTTTATTCTGTTGGAGCTTACCAAGTGAATCCTGCGAATTTTATTTTGAATGTTTGGTACAATAATCCTTCAACAGGAACGGACATTCCATTTATTCCAGAAGGACCGATCAACGGAAAACCACTTTTGCAAGTGATGAATCTGGATAAGCTGAATCAACAGCAACAGGCTTCTCCAGATGGACAATTCGATTTTATTGACGGTGTTACCATCAATTCCTCCAATGGCAGAGTTATTTTTCCTTTAGTTCATCCTTTCGGTGATCATTTGTATGAAGTGTTGAATCATGATGGACCGCTTTATGTGAAATATGGTTATCCACAACTTTACGATTCAACAAAAACGGTGGCACAAACTGTTTTTGCGAACAAGGATAGATTTAAATTAAAAGGTTCTTATCAATCCTCTTCCAATTCTGACATTTCATTGAACGCTGTGAATATTCCTGCAGGTTCTGTTGTGGTGACAGCTGGTGGTGCACCGCTTACAGAAAATACGGATTACACAGTTGATTACACACTTGGTCGTGTGAAAATCATCAATGAAAGCATTTTGAATTCAGGTGTTCCAATTAAAATTTCATTGGAAAGCAATTCACTTTTTGCTATTCAATCGAAAACACTTTGGGGAACGCACTTTGATTATCGCGTGAATAAACAATTCAACATTGGCGCAACGGTGATGAATTTAACAGAGCGCCCCGTAACACAAAAAACAAATGTTGGCGAGGAGCCGATGAGCAATACAATTTTCGGAACGGATATTAATTATTCCACCAACGCGCCTTTCCTCACACGCATGGTGGATCACATTCCTTTCATTGATACAAAAGTTGCATCATCCATTTCTTACCAAGGAGAGTTTGCGTATTTGCATCCTGGCCACAATAAAGCCATTGGTAAAAATGGAAATTCTTACATCGATGATTTTGAAGGAACGCAATCTGCAATAGATATTCGTTCTCCTCAAGGTTGGTCACTCGCTTCTGTTCCGCAAGGTCAACCACAACGTTTTCCAGAAGCAGGACAAGATAGTATTGCATCAGGATTCGGTCGTGCGAAAATTGCTTGGTATGTAATTGATCCGTTATTTCTTCGTCCTGATAATAATCTGAAACCATCCTACATTACTACGGCAGATCAATCGAATCACTTTGTGCGTGAAGTTCCGGAGACTGAAGTTTTTCCAAACAAACAACCACCGAATGGACAACCATTGGCAGTTTCCATGCTTGATCTTGCTTATTATCCAAATGAGCGTGGACCTTACAACTATGATGTAAATCCAACAGGATTTTCTTCTGGTCTCGATTCAATGGGCTTCTTGAAAAATCCTTCAACACGTTGGGGCGGAATTATGCGTCGCGTAGAAACAAATGATTTTGAAGCAGCGAATGTTGAGTACATCCAATTCTGGATGATGGATCCTTTCAATGAAGATCTTCCTATTTCACAACGTAATACCACAGGAGAATTGGTTTTTGATTTGGGAAATATTTCCGAAGATGTATTGAAAGATTCTCGTAATAGTTTTGAAAATGGTTTGCCGTCCGATGGAAGTGCAATAGGAACTGACCTTACACCATGGGGACGTGTTCCCGTTTTACAATCGATTGTAAATGCATTTGATAATGATCCAGATAAACGCAAGAAGCAGGACGTTGGTTTGGATGGATTGGGTGATGATGATGAAGCTTCTTATTTTTCAAATTACATCGGCGAAATTGCATCACGCTATACAGGCGCATCACCTGCATATACAAAAGCGGTAAAAGATCCTTCTGGTGACAATTACCATTATTATCGAGGAACTGATTATGACAATTCACAAATTCCGATTCTTGAGCGTTATAAAATGTTCAATGGTGTAGATGGAAATTCTCCGACAACTGGCCAGCCGAATGATGATGGTGTTACTGAAACTTATTCCACACAAGCGACGACACTTCCGAATCAGGAAGATATTAATCGTGACAATACCTTGAGTGAAAATGAAAGTTATTATGAGTATCGTGTGAAAATGGATCCGAATGATGTGAACGTAAATAATATCGGTAACAATTACATCACGGATATTTACACCACAACAGCAAGTACAAAAGATGGTCGTGAACGCCCGATCACTTGGTATCAATTTAAAATTCCGATTAAAACCTATACGGCAAAAGTTGGTAACATCGAAAATTTCAATTCGATTCGATTCGTACGTATGTATTTCAAAAATTGCGACAAACCAGTTGTGTGTCGTTTCGCACGATTGGAATTTGTTCGTAGTGATTGGAGAAAATATAATTATTCGTTGTTGTCTCCAGGTGAATATATTTCAAATGACCAAAGCAATACTGAATTTGATCTTGCTGCTGTAAACATCGAAGAGAACGGAAATAAAACGCCAGTTAATTATGTTTTGCCTCCAGGAATTGATCGTGAACAAAATGTTCAGAGTGCAACAATCGTTCGTTTGAATGAGCAGGCTTTGTCAATGAAAGTTTGCAATTTGGAAGATGGTGATTCACGTGCGGCATATAAAACATCTACCAATTTGGATGTGCGTTCGTATAAAAAAATTCGCATGTTTATTCATGCTGAAAACAGAGCAGGAAGTACAACACCATTGGCAAATGGAGATCTGGTAGCCATTATCAGAATGGGCTCAGATCAAACGGATAATTATTACGAATACAGCATTCCATTACAAGTGACTCCTCCTGGTACGTATGATGCAAATGATGCAGCTGAGCGCACGAAAGTTTGGCCTGTAGAAAACAATCTTGAACTTGCTTTTGAATTGTTGCAATATGTAAAACAGCAAAGAAATATTGCAACTGCAAATGGAACTGTTTCGCTCACACAGGAATTTACAATGGAGGATCCAAATAATCCTGGAAGATTTGTAACGGTAAAAGGAAATCCTAATCTTTCTATGATCAAGGTTTTCATGCTCGGTGTTCGCAATCCAAAAAAGACAAGCGCAACTACGGGTGATGATGGTTTTCCTAAATGTGCGGAAATATGGTTTAATGAATTGCGTTTGACAGATTTTGATGAGCATGGCGGATGGGCCGCAACATCGCGTGTGAATTTGAAACTCGCCGATTTTGCTGTTGTTAATCTTTCCGGAAACATGATGACTCCTGGATTTGGAAGCATTGAGAAAAAAGTAAGTGAACGCTCAAGAGAAAATCAAAAGAACTACGACGTTTCTGCTCAAGTGGAACTTGGAAAATTCTTCAATGCAAAAGCTGGCATTCGTCTTCCTTTGTTCTGGGGTTTTGGTGAAACATTTATTACACCACAATACAATCCGCTTGATCCGGATATTTTATTGAAACCGGTTTTGAATAATGAGAATCTTTCCAAACCTGCAAGGGATTCCATTCGATCAGCGACGGTGGATTATACACGACGAAAAAGTTTGAATTTCACCAATGTCCATAAGGAACGAGTGAAAGGAAAAACAAAATCCAATTTTTGGGATATTGAAAATTTCACGGCAAGTTTTGCTTATACGGAACTGTATCATCATAATGTGAATATTGATTACAGCACTTTGCGAAATTATCGTGGAGGATTAACTTACACGTATAGTCCGAAAATAACACCTTACAAACCTTTTGACAAAGCGAAGTGGGCGAAATCAAAATGGTTGGCCTTGATTAGGGAAATTGCAATTTCACCTGCACCAACGATGATGGGTTTCAGTACCGACTTGAATCGACAATATGGCGAAACAAAAAACAGAAATATCACAGGATTCAGTGATGTGTTTACGCCAACGTATTTCAACAAGAATTTCGTTTGGACAAGAAGTTATGATATGCGTTGGGATCTTACCAAAAATCTCAAGTTTGATTTCAGTGCTGATAATCTTGGAAATGTTTTGGAACCAAATGGAAAAATTGACACGAAAGAAAAACGTGATACCGTTTGGAGTAATATCAAAGGTTTTGGTACTACAACAAACTATCATCACATCACCAATGTGACCTACAATATTCCACTCAATAGAATTCCATTATTTGATTGGGTAACGCCAACGGTGAGATATTCATCAGGATTCAATTGGCAGCGTGCACCGTTATCTGCGGATTCGGTTGGAAATACCATTGGCAATAGTGCGAAGTGGGATTATACTGCGCAGTTGAATATGACCACGCTTTATAATCATTCGAAATACCTCAAGAGAATCAATTCGAAAAAGCCAGGACAAGCACCGCCACCAGTAACAAAACCAGGATTGAAAGGCGGACCTAAAGTACCAATGTCTCCAGCCGATTCATTGAAGCAAAAAGCAATTCAGGATTCGATTAACAAAGCGAACAATCAATATGTGATCGTGGAATATCTTGCACGATTGATGATGAGTTTGAGAACTGTTTCTGTAAGTTATTCCGTGAATTCCACAATGGGATTACCGGGTTATCAACCCCGCACACAATTCATGGGATTTGATGATCACTTCCAAGGCCCGGGCGCAGGATTCCTTTTCGGCCAACAAGATCATTTCGGACCGAAGAATGCAAGTTATCCGCAGTATGCAATTGAAAAGGGATGGTTGGTGCATACGCAATCCCTGTATACGCCATTTACGCAAGGAACTTCAAAAAATCTGACAGTGCGTTCTACACTTGAACCATTCCCGGATGTGAGAATTGAGATTACGGCAAATCGTACGATGTCCTTGAATAATTCACAATTCATTCACTGGAATCCAACTTCAGAATCATTTGACTCTTTGTCGCACACACAGAGTGGAAGTTTCAGTATGTCGATTATTTCTTGGCACTCTTCTTTTGTGAAGGATAATAAAACAGATCACACGTCAAAAACATTTATTCAATTCCTGAATAATCGTGCAGTAATTTCAAAACGTCTCGGTGAAAAAAATCCAAATTCAGCAGGTTTGCTGACAACAGGATATACCGATGGTTATGGAAGCATTCAACAAGATGTAATTATTCCTGCATTCATTGCAGCATACACAGGAAAAAATGCGGCCACTTCCTCTTTGAATCTTTTCCCTTCCATTCCAATGCCGAACTGGCATATTTCATATGATGGACTCACAAAATATCCGGCAATTAAAAAGCATTTCAAAACCATTGCAGTAAGTCATACTTATCGTTCCACTTATTCGCTTGCAGGATTTCAAACGAATTTGGATTATGGTGCGGATCAGAATGGATTTGCGTTTGTGCGAAATGTTGTAGATGATTTCCAAAGTCAATATCAAATTGGAACGTTGCAGATTTCAGAACAATTCAGTCCGCTTGTGGGAGTTGACATGGTTTGGAACAATAGTCTTTCTACGAAAGTGGAATACAAAAAAGACCGCACCATGAGTTTGAGTCTTGCCAATACACAATTGACAGAAGTGAGTGGGCACGAAATGGTAGTTGGACTTGGTTATCGCATTCCGAAACTTCCGCTGAAATTCATGAAAAAAATAATGCGTGGAAAAATTCCAATGAGTGATTTGAATATGCGTTGCGATGTTTCTTATCGCAATAATCAGACTGTAATTCGTAAGAGTGTTGAGGATATCAATGTGCTTACAGCAGGTCAGAATATTTTCTCACTTAAGACTTCTGTTGATTATCAGTTGACACAACAGCTTCAGATTCGATTCTTCTGTGATCGTATTATGACCAATCCACTAATTTCATCTGCATTCAAAACCGCAAATACCAATGCGGGAATCAGTTTGAGATTTATGCTGCAGTAGGAATTCCTTATTTTTCTTAATACCCCAAGATAAATCTTGGGGTTATGGATTCTTGCGTGAGGGATAGTAGCGAAAAGCCCACAGCTG
>CAIQQJ010000011.1 GCA_903873905.1 uncultured Flavobacteriales bacterium | reverse complement strand
GTAATTCAGCATGTGTACCGCGTTCGATGATTTCACCTTTTTCTAGAACGATAATTTCATCAGCGTGTTGAATGGTGCTTAATCGGTGAGCGATGATGACTGAAGTTCTGTTGAGCATCAAATTATTCAATGCTTCCTGAACCAATCTTTCACTTCCTGTATCGAGTGCGGAAGTCGCTTCATCCAAAATTAGGATTGGTGGGTTTTTCAATACAGCTCTTGCAATGGACATGCGCTGACGTTGTCCTCCCGACATTTTATTTCCACGATCACCGATGTTGGTATCATAACCTTCGGGCATTTCCATAATGAAATCGTGTGCATTCGCAACTTTTGCCGCTTCAATTACTTTTTCACGCGTGGCACTTTCCATTCCGAAAGCGATGTTGTTATGAACCGTGTCGTTGAAGAGAATGGATTCTTGTGAAACGATTCCCATGAGATTTCGAAGGTCGTGCACCTTACAATCACGCGTGTCAATTCCATCAATGAAAATTGCTCCTGTGCTTGGTTCGTAAAAACGGGGAAGTAAATCAGCTAGTGTTGTTTTTCCCGAACCAGATTGTCCAACAAGTGCAATGCTTTTTCCTTTCGTAATTTTCAAATTAACATGTTTCAAGGCATAACCTTGATCGCCTCTCAAGTAAGCGAAAGAAACATCACGGTATTCAATTTCATTTTTTAAACTGTCAATGGTTTTTGGGTTTTGAATGTCGGCCAATTCAACATCAGCAAGCAGAATTTTATTAATTCTATCCATGGAAGCCAAACCTTTTTGAATATTGGAATAGGCTCCAGTCAATGTTTTTGCAGGTGTAATTACTTGCGAAAAAGTAAGAACATAAAAAACAAAAGTGCTTCCGTCCAATGTAGCATCGGTTCCCAAAACAAGTTTTCCGCCGAAATAAATAAGCGTCATCATGATCGCAGAACTGATGAATTCACTTACAGGAGAAGTAAGATCCACTTTCCTGTAAGTGTGAATCATTTGTTTCGTGTAATTCGAATTGGTCTCTCCGAATTTTTCCCTCATGCTCTTTTCCGCATTGAAACCTTTTATGATTCGAAGACCACCAAGTGTTTCCTCCATTATGGAAAATAGATTTCCCAATTGAATTTTAGCACGTGAGGAAGAACGTTTCAAACTTTTTCCGATTAGGGAAATGAGCAATGCTGCAATTGGAAGAAGAACAAAAGCAACAAGTGTCAATTGCGGACTTACATAGATCAAAACACCGAGCAGGATGATGATATTAATGGGATCACGAAAAATCATTTCCAATGAACTCATTACCGACCATTCCACTTCTTGCACATCACTTGTAATACGCGACATGATATCACCTTTTCTTTCATCGGAATAATAAGAAAGCGGAAGGTCAAGCGTCTTTTTGTAAATGGAATTTCTCAGATCTTTCACTACACCATTTCGAATGGGTGCGAGGAAAAACATTCCCAAGTATCTGAATAAGGCCTTGAAGAAAAATATGAATACACCAGCAATACAAATTGTAATCAAGGCTTTCATTCTGCCGTCATGAACAATGAGTCCGCTTAAATGATAATTGAGATATCCCGTTAAGGATTCAATAGAGGTTCCAATTTTTGGTACACCTTTCTCAAGAATTTTAGAATAAGCGGCAGGGTCTTTTTCTGTAATTAAATCCAGAAAAGGTTTCACCATGGTCAAGGAAAAAAGTCCGAAAATAACGGAGAGAATATTGAATAGGATATTCCACATTCCATAACGCCAGTAACCTTTTACGTACTTAAGGACTCCGAATAAATTTTTCATTGGGAGCAAAGTTAGTTTTTAGTTCGGAGATGTTGGTTTGGAGATTCATTTCCAAGAACATTTTCTCAATATTTAAGAAAATCAACACATTTTCTGATCTCTTTACTCCTAACTCCCGAGTCCGAACTATCTTTGCCCTATGAAATCGAAAACCTCAAAAGAATCACTTTCTATAGCCACGCATGAAGTGTTGCCCAACGATACGAATAATCTCAACAATCTTTTCGGTGGAAGATTGATGGAATGGATGGATATCATTGGTGGAATTTCCGCACACCGACATAGTCACCGAGTGGTGGTAACGGCAACTGTCAATCACATCGCTTTTCACTCAGCCATTCCCTATGCAAGTATTGTTACGCTTGAAGCAAAAGTTTCGCGCGCATTCAATTCTTCCATGGAAGTTTTTATTGATGTTTGGGTGGAAGATCTTGTTTCCGGCGGACGCGTGAAAAGCAATGAGGCGATTTATACGTTTGTGGCTGTTGATCAAAATGGTTCACCACTTCAAGTTCAATCGATTATTCCTGAAACCGACGAAGAGAAAGCCCGTTATGACGGAGCGCTTCGCCGTAGGCAATTGGCTTTGTTGCTTGCAGGAAAAATGAAACCGGAAGATGCAACAGAGTTGAGAGCGCTGTTTATGAAATGAGATTTTTGATTTAAATTTTCTCTGTGTCTCTATGGCAATAAACAAATGAATTGAAATTTTCCTCATGTCTGAAGTTATTCACGATAACAAAACCTTTGAAAAAGTAGATTACTCCAATAAGGAGCTGCGTGATCGGGAGTTTTCTAATTGTGTTTTCAAATCCTGCAATTTCGAGAAAGCCGATCTTTCGGGAAATGATTTTATGGATTGTACTTTCGAGAATTGCAATCTGAGTCTTGCGAAAATGGCAAAGACCGGGTTGAAAAACATAATTTTCGTTGGTTGCAAATTGACAGGAGTTGATTTTTCCCCTTGCAACGATTTTCTTTTTTCGGTGAATTTCACTTCTTGCCTCTTGGATTATTCCGCATTTCAGAGGAAGAAAATGAAAAAGACAAAGTTCAAGGATTGCAGTATTAAAGAATCGCATTTCACTGATGTTGATTTGACAGAATCGGGTTTTGAAAATTGTGATTTACTGAATACTTTTTTCCAACAAAACAATTTGGAGAAAACGGATTTTCGAACAGCAAGAAATTTCACGATTGATCCGGAGCAGAATAAAATGAAGAAGGCAAAGTTTTCTGTTTTGGGTTTGCCGGGATTGTTGGGGAAGTATGATGTTGTGATTGAATAGCCATCGCTCTGCCCCTCGATCCCCAAGGGGAAGTCTGCGTGCGTTTTTCTGAAGACCTTTTTGCCTTTTTTGTTTTTTTTTGCGTGAGGGATGTTGGGCTTTTCAGTTTGGATTGCCTTTCATTGAGACAGCTTTGATTGTCGATTGATGAATGAAGAAGCCTAATGTTGAAATCATTCAACATTCTGAACTCTGCAATCGGCACTCTACATTCTTTTTTTTGCGTGAGGGATTGCAGCAATCCCCACAATACTGTTGGGAGCATAAAGCCCGACCTGAGGAACAAGGGACACGCCCAATGTCATCTGCGAAACCAATTGACTCTGCGCCCAAAAATTGGGTCACGCAGATTACGAGGATTTCGCAGATTTTGTATTTGGACCATTTCGGTGAATGAAGCTAGTGGTGTAAGCGGTTTTTTACCAGATATAAATATTTGGTGTTTTTTTTATATGAATTGTTTGGATTTAGTCGTGTAATTGTCAATGGAATTTCCTTCCTATGATCAGACAGAGGTTTTTGGTTTTTTGTTGAGTAGAATTTTTATTGCAAATGTTTCATGGCCTATGCAATCCATTTGTTTGAATAAATGCATGGAAAATCTGATTTAATTGTGCTAATTTTGAAACGCACTAAAAACTATTTAATCATGAAAAAAATAATTTTACCCTTACTAGGAGTTCTGTTTTTCTTGAGTTCCTGTGAAATTCAAAAACGTCACTTCTTAGATGGCTATTATGTAAACAGGAATCATAATTCCATTGAAAATTCTGGAAGCCAGGCAAAAAACAATTCAAATAAAGTTGGAGAATTGGTTGTTGTTAATGCTGTTGAGCAAACACAACAAGCTCCGAAAGTTGAAGAACAAGCCATTGTCAATTCTTATCAGGCAATTAGTTTTTCTAAAGCAACATCAAAACCAGCTAAGAAAACAGCGCAACTTTTCAAATCTAAAAATCAGGCTGAGGCTGCTGTTAACCCAGTTGTAAAATCGGGTAACAATGGAATAAAAACAGAGAACAAAACAAATTCCACCGGCGGAGATAAGCCAGATCAAGTGGTGTTAATTATTCTTGCAATTTTCATTCCACCACTTGCTGTTTATCTTTATGAAGGAAGTTGGACAAAACGTTGCACAGTTAATTTGATCTTGACTTTACTTTGCGGATTGCCAGGTATGATTCATGCATTGATCGTAGTTCTTGAATAAGGAGAAAACAATAAAAATTTTAAAAGGGATGGGAATCGCAATATGGATTTCTATCCCTTTTGTTCTTTTGTTTTTGCGTGTCGATCAATTTGATCATGGACTTACGGTTTGTCCCTCCAAGTATTTTCTGAACAGGGATTGTCCTGGATGTGGTTTAACAAGGGCCACCATGCACATCCTTCATTTTGATTTTGTGAATGCCTGGGCCTTCAATAAACTCAGTTTTTTTATTTTCCCATTTCTTGTGATGATTTATTTCCATGTTGTAGGAAGATATTTTGGGAAGAACTGGTTCGGATTTTTAAGATCTTATTATTCTTCTGGGAAAAAGAAGAAAAGTGTTGAGGGCAAATGATTTTTTTTCTAAAATATTCGATGTGTTTTTTTGCGTGAGGGATTTTGGGTTTTTCAGTTTGGATTGCCTTTCATTGAGACAGCTTTGATTGTCGATTGATGATTGATGAATGCAGAATAAAGAAGACTAATATTGAAATCATTCAACATTCTGAGCTCTGCAATCTGCACTCTACATTCTTTTTTTTTGCGTGAGTGATAGTAGCGGTTACCCCACAGCTCACGAAAAATTTATTTGCCAATAAAATCGCGAGGAGTAAAAGCGGAAAGCCCGACCCTTGGGACACGCCCAAGTAATAAAGGCGGCAGGAAAAAAAGCTGCAGTTGGTTGTCAAAATATCTGCGAAATCATTTGAATCAGCGTGGAAAAAAGTTTTCTCGCAGATTTACGCTGATTACGCGGAGATGGCGCAGATACTATTTTCATCAGCACATCAGCGCATCCTTGTACCGAACTCTCACCATCTCTAACATTTCCAAAATTTCATTGAGAGAATCCGTCGTCACTAATTTTCCTCTCGTCTCTTTAAAATTCGGCAAGCCCTTGAAATAATTCGCATAATGCCTGCGCATTTCCACGATGCCAACATGTTCGCCTTTCCATTCTACTGATTTTGTAAGATGTGATTTGCAAACATTTACACGATCATTGATGGATGGGGGCGCAAGATGTTCACCTGTTTTCATGAAATGTTTCACTTCATTAAAAATCCATGGATAACCGATACTTGCTCTTCCTATCATCACACCATCGACACCGAATTTATTTTTCATCTCCAAAATCTTTTCAGGCGTGTCCATATCACCATTTCCGAAAATGGGAATTTTCATTCGAGGATTGTTTTTCACTTCACCGATTTTATTCCAATCGGCAACACCTTTATACAATTGTGCGCGCGTTCTACCGTGAATGGTCAATGCTTGAATGCCTACATCCTG
>CAIQQJ010000010.1 GCA_903873905.1 uncultured Flavobacteriales bacterium | reverse complement strand
GGCATTTTCTCCAGTAAAAGGCAACACAGAAGGAATTACAGGTGGACTAGTTCAAATGTTCAGTCATGGTGTGAACGTGGTTGGATTGTTTTTGATTGCTGATATTATTTTTTCACGCATGGGAACATTTGAAATGGCAAAGCTTGGTGGAATTAGAAACGTCGCTCCAAAATTCACAACACTGTTTTTAATTATCATGCTAGGGTCCGTTGCGCTTCCACTTACAAACGGATTTGTCGGAGAGTTCTTGTTGATCAACGGCGTTTACAAATACAGTGCGATTGCAGCAGCGTTCGCGGGACTTACCATTATTCTCGGAGCTGTATATATGTTGCGCGGTTTTCAAACTGTTATGTTGGGCGATACCAAAAGCAATACCTCTTCCTTCACTCCACTTTCCTCGAGTGAAATGGCAGTGCTCGTAATAATTTCCGCAGCCGTAATCTTATTCGGTGTTTATCCGAAACCAATTCTTGATTTAGTTCAAAACGATGTGCAGAATTTAGTTCACGGAATAAATTTCACACATCCATAAATGATTAATCCGCGATCAAATCGCGACCGAATAATATGAAAGTAATTCTTCTTCTTTCCGGACTCGGTTTACTGGCGCTCTTCGCGGAGCTATTCCGGTTCAAAAAAATTCTGTACCCACTTATCCTGATTGGTTTATTGGGTGCAATTGCTGTCGCGGCTTCCTATTGGTATTTTGATGATGGAGCGATGAAACCGTTCTTCACTGGAATGGTAGATGGAAACCACCAAATTCCCAAAGCGGCGGAAATGGGCGCTGGACATTCATTCAATCAGATGTTGGATTTTGGTCCTTCTTCGGTTATGCTTTCCATTATCATTTTGTCGACTACATTTTTGTGGTTCATCATGGCAAAAGGATTTTTCAAAGACGATTCTAGCAGCACAGACCATTATTCATTAATCATGTTTGCACTTGTCGGTGCAATTATCCTGACTTGCTACACCAACATGACAATGTTGTTTTTGGGAATAGAAATTCTCTCCATTCCGCTTTACGTTTTGGCAGGATCAAAAAAATCTGATCCCGCTTCAAATGAATCAGCTTTCAAATATTTCATCATGGGTTCTTTTGCTTCCGGATTTTTACTTTTCGGAATCACCTTGATTTATGGCGCAACAGGTTCGTTTGACATGAAAACGATTGGTGCACTTATCAATACCCATATTGGAACAAATCCTACTTTCCTTTATGCTGGAATATTAATGATTCTTGTCGGATTGCTTTTCAAAATCGGAGCTGCTCCATTTCACTTCTGGGCTCCTGATGTTTATGAAGGCGCACCAACAAGTATTACAGCATTCATGTCAACGGTTGTAAAAACAGCAGCCATTGTTGCCATTATGCGTTTGTTCCTCACCATGGTTTTCGCTGGCGTTGACACCTTCTGGGTTCCTGTGCTTGCTGTAATAACCGGACTGACATTTGTTGTTGGAAACGTTACCGCTGCCGTACAAACCAATGTGAAACGAATGCTCGCATATTCGAGTATTTCTCATGCAGGATTTTTATTGCTTGCCGTAACTGCGTTCAGTGGCTTCTCTTCCAAAGCAATTATTTATTACACCGCCGCTTATTCTGTTGGTTCCATTACTGCATTCACCGTTCTGTTGAACATCATGCAACAAACAGGAAGTGGCGCAATAGAAAGTTTCAACGGGCTCGGAAAGAAAAATCCTTTGCTTGCTGTTGCCATGACAATCGCTTTGCTTTCTCTTGCTGGAATTCCTCCTACATCTGGATTCTTCGCGAAATATTATGTGCTCAACGCTGCCATTTCAAGTGGACATTATTGGCTAGTTGCTCTTGGAATTCTTGCATCACTTGTTGGTGTTTATTATTATTTCAAAATCATCATTGCGATGTATTTCAAGAAAGCCGATAATGAAACCCCAATTGTCGCCACCATGCAACACCAGGCGTTGTTGTTTGTTACTGCGGTAATTATTCTTGTACTCGGTTTGTTGCCAGATCTTATTCTAAGCATCGGCGTTGCTGTGCCGAACGCAAACGGCATTGTGCAAATTAATCCATAGCTTTTTTCTATCCATTTTTTATTCGGCGGCATTTGCATTTTTGGTGGCAATAAATTTTGCGCGCTGATTCAAATGATTTCGCTTATTTTTTTGGTGATTTAGTATATTTAAAAACAATTCGAAAAGCACAAAATAAATAAAGTAAACTTTGACAACAGACCCAATCAAAAAGAAAAAATTCCCAGGCCTTTCCACTTGGATTTTCATCGGACTCTTGCTGGGTGTGATTGCGGGAATTGTTGCGCACAATTTAATTTGGGCACACATCGACATTGAACATCTTTCACCTGCGATAAAAGACGGATTAAAAAAATTCGCAACACAAAAAGTGGTCAGCTACAAATTACTCAGTGATATTTTTCTGAGTTTAGTAAAAGTGATTGTTGCGCCACTTGTTTTTTCATTGTTGCTTGTTGGGTTGACCAAGAGCGGAAATTTTGGGGCGATGGGAAGAATAGGCATTAAAACCCTTTTGTATTTTACCTGTGCAACTTTAATTGCATTGACAATGGGTTTGCTTATTGTAAATGTTTTCCAGCCTGGCGCCGCACTTGATGTGCACTCGGCAACAGAAAAAATTCTTGGCGCTCCAAAATTTAACGTCACAGAATTTGTGCTGCATATTTTTCCGAAGAACATTATTGATTCGATGGCGAAAAACGATATTCTTCCAATCATTGTTTTCGTTATGTTTTTTGCAGCGGCGGTTTCCGCACTCGGACAAAAGGCAAAAATCGTTGTGGATTTCTTCGATGCGATTTCGCACATCATGTTGAAGGTGACAAGTTATGTAATGTACTTCGCACCATTGGCGGTTTTCGGAGCAGTGGCCTCTGTAATTGCGATTCACGGATTGGGAATTCTTGGTGGCTATGCGAAACTGATCATTTGTTTTTTTGGTGGATTGACTCTTTTTATTTTCGGGGTGCTTCCTGCAATTTGTTATTCCTTCAAAATAAAATATTTCACTTTACTGAAATTAATCCGTGAGCCCATGTTAATTGCATTTGGAACATCAAGTTCTGAAGCGGCAATGCCGAAAACAATTAACGCATTGGAAAAATTCGGTTGTCCCGATCGCATCATCGGATTTGTTTTGCCATTGGGATATTCCTTCAATCTCGATGGCTCCATCATGTACATGACCTTTGCTACTGTTTCAATTGCGCAAGCGTACGGAATGAATTTGTCATTGGGAGAACAGCTCACAATGATGTTGATGTTGTTGGTGACGAGTAAAGGTTTGGCTGGCGTTCCACGCGCATCGCTTGTTGTGATTGCTGGAATGCTCGACACGTTTCATATTCCTGCAGAAGGACTTTCGCTGATCATTGCAATTGATTGGTTGTTGGATATGGGAAGGTCTGCAACGAATGTGGCGGGCAACGCGGTGGCAACGGCGGTGGTGAGTAAGTGGGAAGAGGCTTCGATACGCCCCGTCAAATGAGCAATTGATTTCAAAAGTTAAATTTGTTGTTGACGGAACGCTCAGCCTAACAAACCTGAATTGATTTGTCATGCTGAGTGCTTTTCTTTTTTGTATCAAAATAGAATTTTTCATTCTAAAGGCGAAGGTGAAAAACTCATTATAGTAAAAAAGAAAAAAGTATCGAAGCCTGCTTGAGGGATAGTAGCGCCACATAGCGGTCCCTATGGGAGTTACCCACAGCTCACGAAAAATTTATTTCAGAAAAAATTGCGAGGAGTAAAAGCGGACAGCCCGACCCATAGGGACACGCCCAAATCAAATTACCAATTAGGTAATTACTTATTGCCAATAAAAAGTGATCAGTTGTCAATTGCAAGATGTCAACTGTAGAGAAAAAAAATCATAGACGAGTGTTCACATTGAATTGTTCAACAGATGATTTTCGAGCATAAAAGTTTTTTAGCTATCAAGCCGTCGCACTAAAAAAAAATTGAAGAGGCGTTTCCAGAATTTGGAAATGACAAATTGAAAAAAGTCAACGTCTTTTTTGCTATCTTTCTATTCTCAAAAAATTCCAACGATGAAAAAAAATTTACTTCTTGCTCTTTTCTTGCTCAGTGGTTTTGCCTTGTTTGCACAACCGTGCGTAATGGACACCTCAGTTCATTCAACAGGAATTTATCCTGATACACTTCCTGCTGGAACTGTTGGGCAACCCTATACAACCGACATTACTTTTTTCATGCCAACAGATACGGGCAGTTATCAATTCACGAATTTTCATATTGTCACTGTTACCTTGCCCGTTGGATTGAATTGGGTGTGTTCCAATTTTTCTACCAGTTGTAATTACAATCCGCAATTAAGTCAATATGGTTGCGTGAATATTTATGGAACACCCTTGCTCGCGGGATTTTATCCGATCGATGTGACTGTGCTTGCCGATCTTACTATAGCATCAGGAATTCCTGTGACGTTTCAGGTTTTTCTGCAAATAAATCCTGCTGCTTCAAACACTTCCAACAATGGATTTTCAATGTCAGGCTTTAATGGTTGCTCGCCAATCACAGTAAATTTCATCAACAACAATCCTGGACTTGAAAGATATTTTTGGGATTTCGGAAATAGTAATCAGACCACAGCAGAAAATCCAGTTCCACAGATTTATAATCAGCCAGGAAATTATGTTGTGCATTACGAAGCGTTTGCTGATACCACAACAATAAATGTTTATACGCTCACAGGAGTGAATATTCAATCCATACAATCCTCCACAAGTTGGGGTTATCCAATTGATGGCAATCCAGATTTGTATGTGATTGTGAAGGAAAACGGAACACCTATTTACCAATCGAATTATGTTACCGACACTTGGCCACCGAATGCTTGGTTAAACTTGAGCGTGAATTTGAATCCCGCTTTACCACACACGCTGGAAGTTTGGGATGAAGATGATTTTGAATTTGGTTTCGGTGGCGACGATTACATCGGCACACATACTATGTCATTGAATGGTTGTGTGGGATGTGCGGCTGGAATTTCTGTTGTGGATTACACCATCAATCACATTGTTATTCCTCCAACACCTTCAGTTGTTACCAACGACACAATTCACGTTTACGGTTATCCTGGCATTCCGAATATGTATTACGATTCACTCAATCACACGTTGCATACCGATTCCATTCAGTATAGTTTGCAATGGTATTTGAATGGAAGTCCGCAGTTAGGACAAAACTCCGGAACAGATACCGTTTTTGTTTCTGGTGATTATTTTGTGATTGCTGTAAATGCAAATGGATGCACAACTTTTTCTGATACAATTACAGCCATTTTCTGCGATCCTGCTTATCGTCCTGCTATCACACAAAACCTAACAACAATTTCCACAATCGACACAACAGGAAATACAATGCAATGGTTCCTCAATGGAAATCCAATTCCAGGTGCAACCGCCGACCAGGTTTCAACAAGCACGAACGGCGTTTACTCTTTGCAAATAACAAATGCTTTCGGTTGTGTTTTCACATCTTGGCCGCTTTCAATTGATGTTGGAATTAAAGAACAGAATTCTTTCGCGCCAACTTTATTCCCAAATCCAGCCAACGAATCTGTCAATGTAAGTTGGATTGGACACGGTAGAACAACAACTGTTGAGTTGCAGGATCTTTCCGGACGTGTTATTAAACAAATAAGTTCATCGGCAAATTCCGAAGTCATCAACACACAAGATTTGCCTGAAGGAATTTATTTTGTTGTCATCCGCTGCGAAGGACAATCGGGAGTTGCAAGACTTGCCGTGACGAGATAATTCCAAATTTTGAGTTTTGTCTTTTGAATTACAAGGGAAAAACAATAATGTTGTTCTTCACAATTCAAATTTTAGAATTCAAAACTCAAAATTTACACTGTGGAATTCTGGGATTTTTTAAAAACGCTTACCGACCCAACATCCATTCTTCATTACGGAGGAATCGGATTATTACTGTTTGTGATTTTTGCAGAGACAGGGTTGATGGTAGGTTTTTTTCTTCCTGGCGATTCGTTGATTTTTGTTTCCGGAATGTTTTGTTCAACGAAACCCGAGTTGCTCGGACTTCATATTGTTGCCTTGCTGTTACTCATGATGAGTTCAGCAATTCTTGGAAACATTGTTGGGTATTGGTTCGGAAAAAAAGCAGGACCTGCACTATTCAAAAAAGAAAATTCCCTCATTTTTAAGAAGCGTTATCTAGAAGCCACAAAAACTTTTTACGCGCGACATGAAAGAAAAACGCTGGTGCTCGGAAGGTTTCTTCCCGTCATCCGAACCTTCGCTCCCATTTTAGCAGGAGCAATAAAAATCAATTTTAAAAAATTCATGCTCTACAATATTCTCGGTGCCTTTTTATGGATTGGCTCACTCGGCCTTTGCGGATTCTTTCTTGGGAGAATAAAGTTGGTGGAGGAAAACGTGGGGTGGATTGTAATTTTTCTAATTATCATCACTATGATTCCTGTAGCGAAAACGTGGCGGTCAGAAAAAAAAATCATCAAGTAGTGAACGTCGTATTGCAGCTATTCTACTATTTTATTTTTCAAAATACGGGCGTGCCCCCAAGGGTCGGGCTTTCCGTTCCAAGTCCGCGCCGAGTAAATCGCGAAAAATAATTTAATGGCGCTGTGGGCTTTCCTCTTCTATCCCTCACGCAAAAAGACAAAAAATGCTAAATATAGGCCGTCAAATAATTGATACCAGACTCTCAATTTCCAGATTTCCCTTCTCAAATCGATATTTTCCCTCTGAAACTGCCGTTTATCATCGGCAAACCGCCACTTGCAAAATTGCCCACATGGTGCGTCAATAAATGAAGATATTTGCGTTATCAGGGTGTGAAATCCGTGCCCACAATGAGTACCAAATAGGGTTTCTTAATTGAAACGCTTTTTGTAAGTTTGATGCCCTTGTGAAAGAGTTGTTTTTCGAAATTTTGAATTGTATGTTCAGCAATTCATTTTTTAATTTCGATAGCGATGACAGCCGCGAGAAAAAAAAGAAAATTTTTAGTCTAACCAATACAAACCAAACAACACAATTATTATGAGCAGCAAAAAGACCTCCAGTTTACAGGCCTACTTCACGGTTGCAGTGATGATCATTGAGCTTATCATTGCGATCGTTATTTTCAAAAAGATCCTTGGCGATGGTTCTCATTTTGAAGGTGGCAATAATGAAAAAGGACACCCATTGGATATTTTCGGTACTGTCTACAAAGGCGGCGTTATCGTTCCTATTCTGATTACAATTGTTTTGATGGTTGTTACTTTCGCCATTGAGCGTTTGATCACCATCATGCGTGCAAAAGGAACAGGAAACATTTCAAATTTTGTGCGATCTATCCGTGAACTTGTTGAAGCGGAACGTATCGACGAAGCAATGGCTGCTTGCGATCGCCAAAAAGGTTCTATCGGCAATGTTGTTCGTGCTGGTCTTGAAAAATACCGTATTGTTTCCACAGATTCTTCAATGGATAAAGAGCAAAAAATTGCTGCCATACAAAAAGATTTAGAAGAAGCAACTTCATTGGAGCTTCCTATGCTTTCCAAAAATCTTGTTATCCTTTCCACTTGCGCTTCCATCTCAACACTTATCGGTTTGATTGGAACTGTAATGGGTATGATTCGTTCCTTCGCCGCTCTTGCGAACTCTGGTGCTCCAGATTCCAATGCGCTTGCGACTGGTATTTCTGAGGCGCTCGTGAATACATTTATCGGTATCACCGGTTCTTGTCTTGCGATTGTATTCTTCAACGTTTTCCAAACCCAAATCGATCGCATCACTTACGGAATCGACGAGGCAAATTTCAGTATCCTTCAAACTTTCGCTGCTAAGAAGCACTAGTTCGAATGTGTTTTTGGAAACTGAATAGTTATTAATACAAAGGAAAAATGTCAAAAATAAAAGCTCCAAGTCATAGTCCTTCATTGGACATGACACCAATGGTGGATCTTGCATTCTTGCTGGTGACTTTCTTCATGCTCACGGCCACGATGCGTGCGCCCGAGCCTGTGATTGTGGATACGCCAAGTTCGATTGCGGATATCATCCTTCCAAAAAATACAATGCTTATTACCATTGATACTGCAGGTCGTGTTTTCTTTAACATGGAAGGAAAAGACGTGCGAATCAATATGCTTCGCAGAATGATGAATCATTATCCTGAAGTGAAATTTTCCGAAGAGCAAGTTACAAAGTTCGGATCGCTTCAGTCATTCGGCGTTTCATTTGACAAACTTCCTGAATTCATTGATGCAGAGCAAACCAAACGCGACATCATCAACCGCGACACAAAAGGAATTCCAATTGACACAGTTGATCATCAAGACCAGCTTTCCTATTGGATTAATTTTGGCCGTGTTGAAGAATACACCTATCGCAAAGGCCAACAAGATCTTGGAAAACCGGTTGTTGATTTGCGTTACGCAATCAAGGCTGACGGAAAAGCTTCTTATAAAAAAGTGGATGCTGTAATTGCCCTTTTCAAAAAACAAGAGGTATTTACTTTCAACTTGATTACCGCATTGGAAGGCGATCCTAATTTGGTTACGCCCGCAGCTAAATAAAGAAATGCAATTTTTCTTTGACTGAATTTGTGAAATCTATTCTTGTCGTGCATCTTAAGTACAAGACGGTTAAAACAAAAGCTTCAAAGCGTTCTGAAAAAGATTTTTAACGCATAAAGCAAAAATAAAATGGCAGAGATTCAATCAGACGGTGGTGGTGGTGGCAAACATCAAAAGAAAGGCCGGAAAAAAGGTGGAAACCCGCGTGTCGACATGACACCTATGGTCGATTTAGCTTTTCTCCTTCTTACCTTCTTCGTACTCACTTCGAATTTGAACAAATCAAAAACGATGGAGATCAAAATGCCGAAGGATGTGAAAGACACAAACACCACCAAGATCAACGACAAGATGGCGATTACGCTTCTTCTCGAAGGCAACAAGGAAGGTAAAGTTTATTACTACGAAGGAAAGCTTGACGAGAACACCAAACTTCAAGCAACCACACTGGATCCGAAAAAAGGTTTGCGTGCTTATGCAATTGGGCGCAATTCGCAGATTATTTCAGACATGAAAGATTTACGCGTTCGATTCAAAAAAGGAGAAATGACTGATACCACTTTCCGAAGGGAAAAATTAAAAATTCAGGAGAAGTACAATAAGGTTTCTCCGTTCTTCATTGTGAAATGGGGTGGTGAAGCAAAATATGGTGATGTAATTAACATCATCGATGAATTAAAAATTGCTGACGTTGAAAAGTATGCGCTAACACCTATCACTCGTGTTGAGTTAACCGCTCTGTCAGGAATGAACGGTGTGCATTATAAAGAACTGGATACGCCAGACCCTGCAGCTGCTGAAGTACCAAAACCATAAACTCTTAACACCAATAACATGGCAAACTGGAGTAATGAAATAACAGAAGAACGTAATGATCTCGTTTTTGAAAATCGAAATCATGAATACGGCGCTTATCTTATTCGCCGCCAATACGGAAAAATTGTAGCAATTTCCGGTGGCATCGCGACTGTGGGTTTGCTGTTTTTCGTTTTCATTTTCATTTTTGCTACACGTGAAAATGTTGTAGCGGTGAAAAAAGAAAAAATCACGGAGGTTGTATTAAAAGATGCGCCACCCGTAAACAAGGATGCGCCACCGCCACCGCCACCGCCGCCACCACCACCGCCATTGGTAAAAATGTTGAAATTCACGACACCTGAAATTACTGATCAGGAAGTGAAAGAGCCTCCTATTCAGGTTGACACCACAAACAAAATTGGTATCAAAACCCAAGATGGAAATGATGACGCTGCGCCGGATGTCATTACACCTGTAACTGATGCTGCAATGGACCAAAAGGCAGATGAGGTTTTCACGTTTGCTGAGGTGATGCCTGGTTTTCCTGGTGATGCGTTTCAGGCTTACCTGAAAAACAACATTAAATATCCAGTGATGGAAAAAGATGCTGGAAAACAAGGAACGGTTTATATTTCCTTCGTCGTTGAAAAAGATGGTAGCATTACCAATGTTTCTCCTGCGAAAGAAGTTCCTGGCGCTCCCGGTCTTACTAGAGAAGCTATGCGCGTTATTAACCTGATGCCAAAGTGGTCTCCTGGTTTGATGAACGGACACCCAGTAAGAATCGAGATGAAACAACCTGTGCGTTTCGTTCTTCAATAAAATATTTTAATTGAAAAATTCTTTCCCGGGCCAAGGAAAAATAAGTCTCGTCATTTCACTAATGATGTTGCTGATTTTCCTTGGCCTTGGTTTTTTATTCATCGCCACCAACATTTGGATTGACCGCTATCCGAAACCCAATCGGATTTACATCGGCTTGGTGCTTGTAGGTTGGGCGCTTTTCCGTGGCATTACCATATGGTTGCGTTTTAAACGAATGAAAAACGAACATGAAGATTAATTCCATTTTTTTTTCAGTAACCTTTTTTATTTTTCTTTTTTCGGCTTGTCACCAACCCAACACAATTGCAGAAGAACTCGACACGCCGACAACAGGAAAAATACAATTGTCAATTGACGAAAACGTTCGCCCACTTGCAGATGAGCTAGTAGATGCTTTCGAAAATTCTTATCCCGATGCATTTCTGATGCAATCTTATTCCGCTGAGTCAAATGTGATGCAGGAGTTGTACAATGATTCTTCCCGCCTTGCCATTATGACTCGACAACTCAGTGCAAGTGAATTGAAATGGTTCGAAGCAAAAAAATTCGGCGTTGAACAAATAAAGCTGGGCTCCGATGCGGTTGTGTTATTAGTCAACAAGAATAATCCTGACAGCATTTTCACTGTAAGCCAAATCAGAAAAATGATTTCTGGTGAAGACTCTTTGTGGAGTCAAATACGACAAGGGTCAACCTTGGGAAAAATCAATATTGTTTTTGACAATACAACTTCTTCCAACCTTCGATATCTCACCGACACATTGTTGGGTGGAAAAAATCCAGGAAAAAATTGTTTTGCACTGAACACAAATGATTCTGTGGTGGCGTATGTAAATTTAACAACGAATGCAATTGGTGTTGTTGGATTGAATTGGCTGGGCGACAAAGACAGCGAAGAAGACATGGCGCGCAGGACAAAAGTGACAATGTCGTCAATTGGAAAAGATTCATCTCTTTATGCGCACCCAGATCAAAGCGCTATGGTTACAGGTGTTTATCCTTTTACAAGGGGAATCTGGATCATAAAAATTGGTAGGCGTGCTGGCCTTGGCACGGGCTTTGCCTCCTTTTCATTAGGAGAGCGAGGACAACTGATCGTTCAGCGCGCGGGACTCGCTCCTGCAAAACCGGCAGAAAGAAAAGTTAATATTACCATACAATAAAAAAAATCATTTTCAAGAACCTGTTTTAAGTTCAAAATCAAAATTCGTATATCTCCATCACTTATTTTTACATCATGAAAACGCACATTAAAACTGTTACCGCTTTTTTTGCAATTCTAATTAGTGCAAACGCGTTCGCACAAACCTTAGCACAAGCAAAAAAATATACCGATAACGAACAATACGAAAAGGCTCGTGGGGTTTTTAAATTGCTCATCGCAAAAGAACCGACCAACGGTGATAATTATTTCTACTTCGGCGACTTGATGCTGAAAATGGAAAATCTTGATTCAGCAAAAGTGTTGTTTCAAAAAGGTGTTGATATTAATGCAACCAATGCCCTTACACATGTTGGCTTGGCAAGATATTACATGTACACTGGCGATGCAGTAAAAGGACAACAAGAAATTGCTTACGCGAAAAATCTGGTATTGGTTCAGGCGGGGAAAAAAGGTTTGGATATGGCCGCTTCACGTCAAGCACAAATTAATCTTGAAATTGCGGAAACTGAAACATGGGCAACAACTCCAAATTTTGGCGACGCGGTTGACATGACTATCGTTAGCGAAAAGTTGGATCCGAAAAATCCAGATGTTTTTTTGATTCGTGGTGATGCGCTTTACAGAAAAGATCCTGTGAATGGAACTCCTGCTATCACCAGTTATTATCAAGCTGCGAAATTGGATCCGAAATCATGTTTGGCGAATGTTCGTATTGGAAATCTTTATGCCAATGGAAAAAACATGCAATCCGCAATTAGTTTTTATAATGTAGCGTTGAAAACCGATTCAACTTTTGCGCCAGCTTGGCGATTAAAAGGTGAAGCACAATATTCCATTCAGAAATTTGACTCTGCACAAAAATCAATGGCAACCTATTTGCGATTGAATGATGACCCTTCGGCACGTTATCGTTATTGCGTGTTTCTTTACAAGTGTGGAAATTATTCTGATGCAATTATCCAGGGTAACCTTGCGCTTTCAAAAGACAGCTCGATAACAGTAATTTATCGAATTGTTGGACGCTGTTATGTGGAAAGCAAAACTCCGGATCCTGTTAAGGCAATTGAATATTTCAATAAGTTTTTCGTTAAACAAAAAATTTCAGGTGCGCCAGTAATAATCCCGCAAGATTTTATTGACCGCGGAAAAGCGTATTCAAAAAACAATCAGGATTCGCTCGCGATTGTGGATTATTATAAAGCACTTCAAGTGGACACTTCGAGAAAAGATATTTATTTCGATGTGGCAACTTCGTATTACAAAATGAAAAAATACGACAAGGCTGCAGAATTTTACAAAAAGAAAATTGATTTAAATCCTGCTGGCGCTACGATTTCCGATTGGAATGCTTATGGTCGAGCGTTGTTCCTTCAAAAAGATTATGTGAACGCTGACTTGGCTTTCAAAAAAGTTACCGTGATGGATCCTCCAAATCCAATTGGTTGGTACTGGAGAGGTCGTGTGAACCAATCAACCGATCCCGATATCAAATCGGACAGTACACGAATTTTTTACGAAACATTTTTTGATCTTGCCATAAAAGACAAAGAGAAAAACAAAAAGGAATTAATTACTGCTTCAAAATATCTTGCAGGGTATCACTATGTCAAGAAAAATTTTGCTTGTTCGAAAGCGTATTTCCAATTCGCGCTCGAACTTGATCCTGCAAACGTTGATGTGAAAAAAACATTGGAAACCGACAAAGACATTAAAGCTGCAACTGCTGCTGACATTACAACGTGTCGCACTCCTGCTGCGCCGGGAAAATAAAACGGATTTGTTTCATTAAAAGCCGCCCCTGTTTCAGAGGCGGCTTTTTTGTTGCTGCAAATTTTTTTTCTAGCCTCTATTCGAATAAATTGAATTCAGCGTGCGCTAGTTTTTTTATCAGGTTTGTGCTTTAATACAACCTTTGGATCGTGAACACTGAAGTGTTCGGAAATAGCCCGGATAGAAGTGGAAAGCCCGGAGGCCGTGGTGTTGGGTTTTCAAACCCGACACTTCGGCTGAGGACTTGCAACGGATAGCCGGAGAGGTGCTTCTAAATACTGAAATTTCTCTGCTCCAAATTATCAAAAAAGAAAAGCCTCACATCAATGCGAGGCTCTCTTCATTCTAACAATTTCTCTTATCGTTGAATCATCACTTTCTGAATAACAACTCCTTCGGTGGTCATGATGCGAACAAAATACATTCCTGATTCTGCATTGTCCAATCCGATTTGTTTGTTGTAACTCATCACGTTGTTTTCCTGATCGACGAAAACAATTCTTCCACTGACATCAAGCACTTGAATTGTTACGTCTTTTGTTTTTGTAAAATCAAAGGAGAGTGTAAAGTTCCCGTCGTTTGGATTTGGGAACAGGCTTAATGTTGAAGAAAGGTCATTGTCTTGCAAACCAACCTGAGAAATGGTAATTACCATTGTATAGGTATCGGAACCACAAGGGCCTGTTACTGTAAGCGTAACCGTGTAAGTTCCATTGATTGAATATACATGACTTGGATTTGCCGTATTGTTAGCTGGACTTGCGTCACCAAAATTCCAACTGTAAGTAACCGCATTGGTAGATTGGTTTGTAAAAACACCTGTTGCGCCAATTACAGTTTCAGTAAACTGTGCGTTTGAAAGGGGAAGCACATTGACAGTTACCACATCAGACGATGAACATCCGCTTGCATTGTAACCGGTAACGTAATACGTTGTGTTTGTAGTTGGAGAAACGGTAATTGAAGGAGTGGTTGCGCCAGTGCTCCAAACATAAGTCAATGCACCTGTTGCTGTTAATGTTGTGTTTTGTCCTGTACAAATATTGACATTGGCTCCGGCAGAAACGGTTGGAGCGCTAATGGTTGAAACAATAATTGTATCGCTAGCAGTACAGCCAGCTGAGTTTGTAACGTGAACGAAATAATGTCCTGATGCAACTGTTTCTGTTTGTGTTGTTGCCAAAGTGCTCCACAAATAGGTGCATCCTGGATTTGCTGCATCGAGAACAATTGTAGATCCACAAACTGCAGTGTCGGGACCAAGGTTTACGGTTGGCTGGTTGTTGATGGTAATGTTGACTGCATCGGAGCTTGTGCAACCTCCTGGAGAAATAACTTGAACAGAATAAGTTCCACTTGCACTGACGGTATTTATTTGCGCTGATGTGTTATTTGACCAGAAATAAAGTGATCCAGGATTTCCTGCATTAAGACTTACATTTCCCCCACACTGTATAACGTCGGGACCAAGATTAACAACGGGTGTAGTATAAATTGTTACGACTGCTGTATCGGAAGCTGAGCATCCAAAGGCGTCGGTAACAGCAACCGCCACAGTCCCTGTTGAAGAAATAACTGCTGATTGGGTAGTTGCTCCTGTGGTCCATGCGTAAGTTGAAAATCCCGGTCCTGCACTCAATGTAACTGAAGGGTTGCAGGTGGAAGTGTCGGCGCCAATAGAACATGTTGGAAATGGGTGAATGCCCAGCGTGATTGCGTCACTTCCTGTACAACCAAGCGGAGTTACTATTGTTACAGAATAAACACCACTTTGGGTTGCGGTAATTTGCTGTGTATAAGCTCCTGTGCTCCACAAATAAGTTGATCCAAAATTTCCTGCATTAAGTGTAAGTGAGCTACCGCAAAATGAGGTGTCATTTCCAAGATTTACGGTAGGGTTAGGCAAGGTTGTGACAAGAACAGTATCATGGGCAAAACAACCATTTGCATCGGTTAATGTGAGCGTGTAATTCTGGGTTGCTGTTACAGTAGCAGTCGAACTTGGCTGTGCGGGAGTGGCAAGATTTGTTGTTGGCAACCAACTGTATGTGTATGGCAATAGTCCACCGGTTCCGTTATTGGCAGTTCCAATAGTTACTGTTCCGCCGTTGCACGCTTGCATGTCAGGGGTTGATGTGAGTGTTGGTACACCAGCGCCCGCTGAGTTTTGTGTCATTTGTACATTCAGCGGATAACCAGTAGACGAACAATAATATTGATCAAGCAAAACTCTCACTTGTCCGCAAAATGTTGCAGTAAATGAACAAGTAGAAAGAACTCCACAGTAGTCATCGTTGTAGGCAATGTAAGTTCCGGTTAGATCGTTATAAACGGAAATTTGTGAATCAAAACTTGGATTGCCATTACATGTTGACACAGTGTAGTTTGCTCCAGCAATTACCGTGGCAAGTACATATGAGCCAGTTGTGTAATTCTGGGTGGTGGAAAGGAAAACTCCCGGAGGAGTAAGATCGCCCGCCGTCAAAATATTGTCATTGGCACATTGCGCAGTAGCCGCAACGGGAATGCAAATTATTAATAGTATTGGTAAGAAGTGATTCCGTATAAATTTTCTCATGTGAAATAGATGTGTTTGGCAGACTCAAAAATAATCAAATTAACCCACTCAACAACAAGGGCAGACTTCGTACTTTCGAGTCTCGTTCAATTATGCCACCAAAACCAAAACTTCAGCCCAAAAACAAGCCAAAAGCAAAAGCCCCTTCAGAGGCGAACCGCTTGGCGTTTTTAAAAAATAATTCCTTTGCAATTGGCCTTTTCCTAATAACGTTTGTTGTTTTTTTTAATGGAATTGGGAATAATTATGCGCTCGATGATGAGTTTTATACCAATGGTGGAAATAAATTAACACAAAAGGGTGTTCATGGAATAAAGGAAATATTTAGAAGCCACACTTTTTTCAATAATGACGGAACGGGTTATTCATATAGGCCTGTTACGGTCGTTTCATTTGCATTGGAAAATCAGTTTTTCGGAGAAAATCCACATGTGAGCCATTTTTTTAATGTGCTGTTGTATGCCTTGACAATCGTTCTCATTTTTACAATTCTCCGAAAATGGTTTGTAACACAGGGCAACTGGTTTAGTTTTTTCATCTGTCTCATTTTTATTGTTCACCCCTTACACACGGAGGTGGTTGACAATATTAAATGTCGTGATGAGTTGCTTGCAATGCTTTTTGTGTTGCTAAGTATGTGGGCGGTTTGGAAACACGTTGAAACAAAAAAATGGTTTTTCCTTCTGTTGTACCCTGTTTTTTTCTGGGCGGCAATGCTTTCTAAACACACCGCTGTTCCTTTTTATTTTCTCATTCCTATTTCACTTTGGTTTTTTTCCGACACAAAACTTTGGAAAATTGCAGCCTATGTGGCGCCGCTTTTTATCACATCGTTTATTACTTTTTTGCTTTTAAGACACGGGCTTGCGGACGAATCAAGAGCATATCTTCTATTCGAAAATCCACTTGCCTCCCACCCTGGCTTTGCGGTACGAACTGCAACTTCATTTTACGTTATTGGTAGATATTTATTTCTTCTCTTCATTCCACATCCACTCGTTTATTATTATGGTTCTTTTTATGTGCCAGATATAACATGGGGAAATCCAATTGCAATTTTATCATTACTTGTTTACGCAGCCATCGGAATATGGACGCTGATGGAAGTGCGAAAGAAAAGTATTCTTGGATTTGGTTTACTTTTTTATCTGATCAACATCGCCGCTTACTCCAATTTATTACAATGCGCTCCCGGAATCATGGCAGAGCGTTATACTTATGCCGCCTCCTTGGGATTTTGCATTGTAATCATGGTTATGCTTTTCCGCTTCACGAAGATTGATCCCGCCCATTTCAAATGGAAGCTGCCCGAGTTTAGTAAGGTTCGTTTTATTATTCTAGGCATTACTTTAATTTTTTCCGCTCGCACCTTTTTGAGAACTAGCGATTGGAAAGACAAGGAAACTCTTTATGGTCATGACATGGAATACTTACATGAATCTGTCAAGGCAAATATGCTTTATGCTTCCTTAATTTCATCCTATGCTTTGCGTGCAAGTATGGAGTCGCGCGTTTCAGATGGAAAAGGTGGTGTTCAAATTAATCCTAAAAAACAACAAGAGGCCATACAGCGTTTTAGTGAATCGCGTGAATGTTTTAAACACGCGACAGAATTGGCTCCTTATTATTTTACAGCTTGGAGTAATTTGGGAACCACTTATTTTTTCACAGGAGAAACTAAAAGTGCACTTCCTTATTTTTTGAAGAGCGTAAAAATAAAATCAGATTATGCTGAGGGTTGGTACAATGTAGGAATGGCTTATGATAAATTAGAAAGATCCGATTCCGCCATTTATGCTTTTTCCCAATCCATAAAATCTGATTCAAGCTATGTTGATTCTTATTCACAGTTGAGCAGGTTGTTGAATTTGAAAGAAAATAATCCGAGAGAGGCCGTGCGCATACTTCAACTTGCGGCGATCCACAAGCCGGATTCCGAATATCCTTGGACGAACCTGGCTGGCATTTATTTGCAGCAGAAAGATTCTGCCAATTATGAAGTTGCAATGAAAAAGGCGGTGCAAATTAATCCTGAAAATTTACGTTCGGTTGGAAACCTTGCTCAATATTATAAACTCAAAAAAGATTTTGACAAGTTCAATCAATATGATTTGATGGCGCGCGCGCTTGAGGAAAAACAGCAAGAGTTGCAGCGTAAAAAACGGAAAGACAAAGAAGAAAAATAATTAATTTATTTTTCCGTTCAGCCAATTGTTGTAATCAATAATGTCATTTGTTTTTGCAGATGCCGCGCTGGTAATTTTCAAAATTTTCTTAAGGAGATTTTTATCGCGGCGAATGGATGTGCTGGTAGACATCATCGCAAGGGCTGCGATCATTTCATTTTGGCGTCGGCCCTCTTTTGTTCGCAACAAATCGGCAAATTCTTTTTTCACTTGCTCCAATCTTCGCTCTAGCGTGTCAATGTCTTGAAGTTCATATCGGATAATTAATTCTGCAACTGCAATTTTCATTCGTAATATTCGATCAAGTCCTGCAAAACCGCTTTCCATTGTGAGCTTTACAAGATTTCGAATTGCCTGTTTATAATTTCCATTATCAAAATTCAAAACAGTAAGGTTGAGGAAAATAAAAACTAGATAGAACGGCAATTTTTTGATGACTGTATTATCCTTTGCTTCATTGAGAATTTCAATGGCCTTGCCTCTGTCTTTTTCAGAATATCCAATGACGAGGATATTGTAATAAAAGAAAAGGTATTTGTCATGCAACAGCCCTCCAAATTCTGCCATTGCTGTTTTTAGGCGCGTGGCAGTAGCTAATGATTGTTCGAATTTTTTATTTTTAAATTGTGCGTTGGCAAGATAGGTGAGCAACTGAAGTTTCGTATCGTGATTATTTCTGCTGAACAAACCTTCCTTTGAAAATTCCTCAAATGTTTGTTCGAGGTATTTTTCCAGCAAAACAAAATCCTGTTTCTGTAACAGTATTCTGCTCAGCGAGTGGTAAATTTTAAAACGAAGTTGAATGCTATTTCGTGTTGCTTTTTGTTTTGAAAATTCATTAACCTTTTTCCGAAGCGATTCGATGATCCGATAATCCTGACCCGTAAAGTTTTGTGTTGTTCTCACTTTATAAACCACCTCTGCCAACACATCGTCGATTTCCTGCAAATGATTTAAGGTTTCACGATTCGCTCTTCGTTTTTTGATATACTCACTCGGATTTATCTCAAGTGTTTCCTGCGAAAAACGCACATATTCTCCATAAACCAAATCAAGCAATTCAGGACTATCTGCAGATGCCGCTTTTTTTTCTGCACGTCCTAAATAATGAAATGCGATTTGCGATTGTGACTTCGAAAGAAAAAAACGCGAAAGCAAAAGCTGATGAACTACCGAATTAAAATCACTTTCATCAATGTATTGAAGCGCAATGCTCTTGCCAATATCTTCAAGCAATCGATTCTTCAGTCGATAAAGAGCATTCTTGTCGCGCGGCCCATAAAGCTTATGTTGAATTTTGGTTTCGTCATAATCTTCATTGTGCTGGCGGATGTAATCGAAGAGCTCAACGTCTTTGCGTTCTTCGCCTGCGTTTGTTCTTCCCATGAACAATTTCAAATGACGAACTTCTTCTTTGTTCATCATTCCGATAATCTGCTGGAGTACTTTCATCTTTTTTGAACGCGTAAGATTAATTCAAATCTACCTGTTTTTTCCAATAATCGGAGCTATTTTTGTTTAGTAATAAATACGTGCGCTATGAAACCCACAATCAATTGCTTCCTTCCCAAGCTCCTCTTCACGATGATGGTGCTTGTTTTTTCGGGCACGAATCCTAATTGTGGTTTGCGTGCGCAGGCCTTACTTGGCTTTGGTTCTCCTGGTCTCGTTGGATGGAGCGACACCGCATATTCTTCAACCAACACAATACCAGTTGCTGCGTATATTAAGAATATCGCCGCACCGAGTATGTTAGCTTTTCATAGTTCAATTCAAATACACGGATACATTGATACTGGCAATGCCGTGATCCCTTTTGTTTTTCCGCAAGTTGACAGCATCAATATCCTCCCTGGCGACAGCATCTTTTTTCTAATGCCATTTGTCTTTTTGGATAATCAAATGGGAGGACAGTTACGAATTGGAAATAACGTCATTGTTGTTTGGCCAATAAGTTTAGATCCAAATTTTTCTACGCAAGATTCAATTTCAGCAAATGTTTTTGTCATCGATCCAAATGGAGTGCCTGAACATAACAAGAGCGATGACATACGTTTTTATCCTGTTCCCACAAATGGCCCATTATATGTAACGAGCAGCAGTCATTCTTTGCTTGTCAAAGAAGTTATTGTTCGGGATGCGGCAGGAAAAACTATTGCTGTTTCCAATTCTCCCTCATTGGGAATTGACACAGAAGCCTGGGCTCATGGAATTTATTTTCTTGAAATCACTTTTGATAATGGACAGAAAAGCACTTATAAAATCATAAGGTAATTCTAAAAAAAAATTGTAGCGGAAATTCCTTGCGCATTTCTGAACATAAAAAAGTCTCCTGAAATTTCAGGAGACTTTTTTATGTTCAGATTGTTTTTTGTCCTAACTGTTTTTTATTTCAATAGATGAACAAAGCCCGTGAATGTGTAGTCC
>CAIQQJ010000009.1 GCA_903873905.1 uncultured Flavobacteriales bacterium | reverse complement strand
GAGCCATTGAGGAACTGCTGAAAGGTTGTAGAGGAATAATGGTAGCTTACCTCGATCTATACTCTCTTGCCCAAAAATTGATTGAACTTAGCAATTCCCCAATGAAGGTTAAAGAAATGAGTGTAGCCTCAAAAGCATTTGCAAGTCAGTTCAGAAGTGAAATTGTATGTGAAGCGTGGCAAAAAAACTTGCTGCAATTATTGGGAAATTGAAAGTTGAATCGGATAGGTAGAGTCCTGAATTCAAGTGTAACTTTAATTTGTAAGGAATCTTAATTCTCACAATGAAGCCATGATTAGATTGTTGAAAAGAGTCGCGCGAAAAGCCATTGATTTACGGAAGAAATTTCGTGCAAATAAGTTGCATCGATCCTATGAAAGAAACAGTGGATATTGTGTCATCTGTGAACAAGAAACCGTTTTTGTAATTTACCATTCCTGGCTTCGCGACAATTATAAATGCGAACGCTGCAATACAATTCCTAGAAACAGGGCGCTGATCAATTCTGTGAATATTTTCTCACCTGATTGGAAAAATCTACAAGTACATGAATCCTCTCCAGGTGGAAAAGTTTCTGAATTCCTGAAAAAGAATTGTAAGGATTATTGCTCATCGCATTATTATACGGATGTGGAACGCGGAAAATATAAAGGGGAGCATCGTTCAGAAGATTTGTGCCAACTTACTTTTGAGGACAATTCGTTTGATTTGTTCTTGACTTCTGATGTTTTTGAACATGTGATGGAACCTGAGAAAGCATTTTCTGAAATAGCAAGAGTATTGAAACCTGGTGGCATGCACATTTTTACAATGCCTTGGTATCCCAAATTAAAAAAAACAGTTCAGCGTGCTTCACTTAACGAAGATGGAACAATCAATTATTTGGAGGAAGCGGTATATCATGGCAATCCCATTGCCGGTGAGGGATCATTGGTAACATTTGATTGGAGTCTTGATTTTACGGATTTTATTTTCCTGCATAGCGGAATGACGACAACGATTTTTGTTGACAGGGATCGTAAGAAGGGAATTGATGGAGAATTTATTGAAGTATTCATTAGCAGAAAGCCGGATGGAAAATAAAAAACTGCGTGCCATTGCCATTTACCTTCCGCAATATCATCCATTGCCGGAAAATGATGAATGGTGGGGAAAAGGATTTACGGAATGGACGAATGTTGCAAAAGCAAAACCATTATTTGAAGGGCATTATCAACCGCATTTGCCTGCCGATTTGGGATTTTACGATTTGCGTTTGTCAGAAGCGCGAGAAGCACAAGCCGATCTCGCTAGGAAATATGGTATTTACGGCTTTTGTTATTATCACTACTGGTTTAATGGGAGAAGGATTCTTGAGCGACCGTTTCAGGAAGTTTTTGAAAGTGGGAACCCCGGTTTTCCGTTTATGCTTTGTTGGGCAAATGAAAACTGGACCAAAGCATGGGATGGTTTGGATACGGAAATTCTATTGGAACAAAAATATTCTCACGAAGACGATCTCCAACATATTCGTTCCCTATTGCCTTATTTCAAGGATTCGAGATACATCAGAATCGACGGTAAGCCGGTGTTTGCAATTTATAAATCGACGCAGTTTCCCGATATGAAAAAAACAATTTCGATTTGGCGAGATGAGGCAAAAAAAGAAGGAATGGAGTTGTATTTGTGTCGTTTTGAAAGCATGGCCTTGGAAGGCGCCTCCTATCTGGAAGATGGTTTTGATGCTGCGGTTGAATTCCAACCGCAAATAAAAGTCGCGGCATCTTTTCAACCTGCCAAAATGAAAACGCTGAAAGATGAATTGAGTTTAGCTATGCTGAAAAAAAGCATAAAATTCCGACTCATGAGAATTCTTTCAAAGAAAAAAAAGGATGCCGATATAATTGATGGTGATGTGGCCTTATATGGGACGCATGTTGAGCAGGCATTATCCAGGTATGAAAGTGTGGATAAGTATAAACGTTATCGGTGTGTAATGCCCGGTTGGGATAATTCTCCGAGGAGAAGTTCCAATTTTTTGGTTTTAAAAGATTCAACACCCGATTTATTTGGAGAATGGGTGAAAAAAGCATCCGAAACATTTGTTCCTTACAGCAAGGACGAGAATTTGTTTTTTGTGAATGCATGGAACGAATGGGCAGAAGGAAACCATTTGGAACCCTGTCATAAATGGGGAAAAGCTTATCTCGAAAAGTTTAAAGAAAATATAGCATAGTTTTATTAATGGAGACAGCAATCCTTCTTTCAACTTTTAATGGAGAATTATTTCTTGCAGAACAATTGCATTCTATTTTCGATCAAACTTATACTTCCTGGAAATTGATTATCAGGGATGATGGATCCACGGACAACACACTATCGATTATCAATAATTATTGCGAAGATTACACTGATAGAATTGTACTAATAAAGGATGAATACGGAAATGTCGGTGCGAAAAAAAGTTACGACCTGCTATTGCTGAAAGCTGATGCGGAGTATATTGCCTTTGCGGATCAAGACGATGTTTGGAAACCCGAAAAACTTAGTATCGTTGTGGAGGAAATGAAAAGATTGGAAAACGAATTCGGGAAAAATATGCCAATCATGGTTCATCACGATTTGGAAATTGCCAATGAAAAACTTGAAATGCAAGCCAATTCATTTTATCATTACACAGGTCTTTCCCCATCCTTTGCTCAAAAAAATGTAATTCTTT
Organism: uncultured Flavobacteriales bacterium; assembly: GCA_903873905.1. Classification (GTDB taxonomy): domain Bacteria; phylum Bacteroidota; class Bacteroidia; order Palsa-965; family Palsa-965. The sequence goes on along the minus strand of CAIQQJ010000009.1, from coordinate 2,569 downwards.
GGAGGAATGTTATTCCAGGTTGTGCCATGCTCATCAATAAGATTTTGGCAAAACAAGCTGGAACTATTCCTGATGAAGCGGTGATGCATGACTATTGGTTGGTCTTATTTGCGCGCTTTACTGGAAAAATTGTTTTTGTACCAAAAGCCTTGACAATCTATCGTCAGCATGGAAAAAACAGTTTGGGCGCTGAAAAAAAGGCAATTCATAAATCTTGGAGAGAAATAATTGGAAGCATTCGAAATTCAGGAAAAAATTCCGCTGCTTTTCTTAAAAAGTTCAGGGTTTACCAAGATCAAGCAAGCGCATTTGTTGAACGTTTTTCTGAGAATGATAATCGAATATCAGCCGTACGGGAGTTCCTATTGCTCAATTCGAAAACATCAAGGTTAAAAAGGAAATGGCTTGTGCTGAAGAATCATTTTCTCATTGGAAATTTCAACGAAAAAATGGAACAATTATTTTGCTGCTGATGAAAGTTGGCGCACTCAGTTCAGGAAAAAATGTACCCTCGGCAAGATTTCGAGTCAGACAATACATTGTTCCACTTGCGAAAGAGGGAATTGAAGTTATTGAATTGTATTCCAAAATTGACAAGTATTCGCCTCCATCGGAATGGATGCGGCAATTGGCATTGAAAGATTGGAAAAGGGCCTCACGGTTTATGTTTCAGCTGAAGAAGTTTTATAAAAAACCCTTGGTGAAAAAAGCCAGCACTTTTGATATTGTTTGGTTGGAACGAACTTTGGTAGAGACGAAATTGACTTATGAATTGAATATTAAAAAGCCGATGGTTTTCGATCTAGATGATGCCATTTGGTTGCTGGAAGGGAAGGGTTTCACTGACAAAATCGCTTCGCGTGCAGATCATATTTTTGCAGGAAATAGTTTTTTGGCGGATTGGTGCAAGAAATACAACAATAATGTAAGCGTAATTCCAACTGCTGTTGATACAGAAAAATATTTTCCTGTTGAGAGAAAAAACGAAAAAAAAATAATTTTCGGTTGGATTGGAACATCTTCCAATTACAGGTTTTTGCAGACTATTTTTCCGGTGATTCATGAGATTCTTGCTTTATATCCACAAGTGGAATTTCATGTTTGTTCCGAACTCCGGCCAGATTTCAACTCGGATCAATTTAATTTCATTCAATGGAATCCTGAAATGGAAATTGATTTTTTGCAATCACTTGATTTCGGTTTGATGCCTTTGAACGATGATGAATGGTCAAGAGGAAAATGCAGTTTGAAAATGCTTCAATATATGGCGATGGGTATACCCGCAATTGTTTCACCATATGGAATGAATGCGGAATTATTGTCTCAATGGAATTCTGATTTTGGTGCCAGTAGTTTGTCTGAATGGAAAGAAAAAATAATTGTATTGATTGAGAATGAAAAATTGCGAACGGAATCAGGAATTACAGCACGGAAACTCATGGTTGAAAAATATGACGTGAAAATTATTGCATCAACCATAGCATCCCATTTTAAAAAGTTGATTTAGTATATGTGCGGAATCACAGGTTTATTCAGAGTATCATTGCCAACTGATCAAGTTGAAGTGATGGCAATGAATGATTGCCTCAAACATCGTGGACCTGACGGCTATGGAGTAAAGATGTTTGATAAGGGAGGGATTGGACACAGAAGGCTTTCTATTATTGACCTGTCAACAGGAGCGCAGCCCATTTGCAATGAGGATGAATCAATCTGGATCACGTTTAATGGTGAGATTTACAATTATGCATATTTGCGAGAACAACTAAAAGCGGCTGGCCATCAATTCAAGACAAATTCTGATACGGAAGTAATTGTACATGGTTATGAACAATGGGGATTTGATGTGGTAAAAAAAATGCGAGGCATGTTTGCCTTTGCAATTGTGGATTTGAAAAAACAAATCGTGTTTGCTTCAAGAGATCATTTTGGAATTAAACCATTTTATTATCTCAAAACAAACGAGACTTTTGCCTTTGCCTCTGAGATGCAAGCCTTCAATAAGACGAACGATTTTGTGAAGACAATTGATATGCAGGCAATCGATCAGTATTTGTGGTTGCAGTATATTCCAGCTCCCAAAACAATTTGGAAAGATGTTTTTAAACTCAAGCCCGCCCATTATTTCGTTTATCATTTTGACGGTAGAATGGAAGAACCAGTTTCTTATTGGGATATTGATTTCAGTAAAAAGCAAAATAAGACACGAGAGGAATGGATGGAACAATGTGAAGAAGTCATCAATAATTCCGTGAAAGCTCATCTGGTTTCAGATGTTCCATTTGGCGCTTTTCTTTCCGGAGGAATTGATTCCACCTTGGTGGTTTCTTACATGTCTAAATTACTTAAAGAACCTGTTAAGACTTTCAGTATCGGTTTTGAAGAGGAAACCTATAATGAGCTTGGTTATGCAAAACTTGCAGCAGAAAAATTCGGTACTGAACATCATGTTGAAATTGTGAAACCTGATGCATTGGCGATATTATCTCAGTTGGTTAAACATTATGGAGAACCATTTGGTGACAGTTCTGCAATACCTACCTATTATGTATCTCAATTGGCCCGAAAG
>CAIQQJ010000008.1 GCA_903873905.1 uncultured Flavobacteriales bacterium | reverse complement strand
TGTTCAAATTCAACTTCCCCAATTAATCGTTGGTAACCATGCCGCTGATCACCTTTTAAAGTGTTGGCATGTTTCAAATTAATATGATTTCCACCTTGTGGCGTTTGCGAAAAAACGACCGCAGGGACAAGCAGAAACAAAAATAAAATGAAATAATTTTTCACACGGCGCATACGAGCCTTATTGGGACAAATATCATGCCCACACTTCATTCCGTAACAAGGTTTGTTTACGATCTGGACCAACGGATACAATGCTGATTGGAACTCCTGTTTCTCTTTCGATAAACGCAATGTAATCGTTCAGTTCAAGTGGCATGTCAGCAGCAGAGCTAGTGGCAGTAAGATCCGATTTCCATCCTTTGAGTTCGATGTAAATTGGTTCGATTACTGCATTCACGATATCGTATGGAAGCTTGTCCATCACTTTTCCGTCAATTTTATATGCGGTACAAACACGAATGGAATCAAATGCACTGAGAATATCAGCTTTCATCATGATCAATTCTGTAACGCCATTGATCATGATTGCATATTTCAATGCGGGAAGATCGAGCCAACCACAACGACGTGGACGACCAGTTGTAGAACCGAATTCATTTCCAACTTTTCGCATAATTGAACCAGGACCATTTTCTTCAATCGTGTCAATTAATTCAGTTGGGAATGGACCACTGCCAACGCGTGTGCAATAGGCTTTGAAAATTCCAATTACACCACCAATTCTGCTTGGGGCAATTCCTAATCCTGTGCACGCACCTGCACACATGGTGTTGGATGAAGTTACAAATGGATAAGTTCCAAAATCAATATCTAACATGGATCCTTGTGCGCCTTCTGCAAGTACACGTTTCCCATTCTGAAGTGCTTCATTCAAATAATGTTCACTGTCAATTCTTGTGAGTGAACGCAACGTTTCAATTCCTTCGAACCAGGCAGCCTCAAATGGTTTTGGATCTTCATCCGCATTCATGAATTTTAAAAGTTCACGATGTTTGGAAACCAATTTGTCATATTTTTCTCTGAAGTCAGACGAATCAATATCGCCAACACGTAAACCGTTGCGACCCGTTTTGTCCATGTAAGTCGGTCCAATTCCTTTCAAAGTGGATCCGATTTTTTCTTTTCCTTTTGCTGCTTCAGAAGCTTTGTCGAGCAAACTGTGCGTTGGAAGAATAAGATGTGCACGGCGAGAAACGAGTAGGCGTTTTTTTACATCAACACCCATTTCCTTTAGTTTGTCAATTTCTTTTTTCAGAATGATAGGATCAATGACAACACCATTTCCAATGACGTTCATTGTTGTTTCATGGAAAATTCCAGAGGGAATTGTATGCAACACGTGTTTAATTCCGTTGAATTCAAGTGTGTGACCAGCATTTGGTCCGCCTTGAAAACGTGCAATGATATCGTACTTGGGAGTAAGTACATCAACAATTTTCCCTTTTCCTTCATCACCCCATTGGAGTCCGAGGAGAACTTCTGACTTTGTCATAATTTTATTCGACATTAAATTTTGTAAGTGCATCTTCTGTAGATTCTGAAACAGAAAAAACAGAAGTTAGTTTTGTTACCAATAATAATTCCTGAACTTTTTTCGAAACGCCGCAGATCACAAGATCGCCACCTTTTTTTCGTGATTTTGTAAGCACATTGATCAACACATTCAGTCCTGTGCTGTTCATGTATTTCAATTCAGATAATTCCAGAATAAAATATTTCTGCCCATCATCAGAAAGCCCATCAATTTGGTCCATCAAATGTTGTGCTTCGTTACGATCAATTAATTCTCCATAAAGAGAAATGATTGCAACGGGTTCTTTTTGAATAATATTAAATGTAAAGCTCATGAGATGTGTTTGGGTGCTGTTATTAGATTTTCGCAAGTTCCTAACTTTGCCAATTTCTTGCATCGTCCGAAAAAATTCAGAGAATGCGTTGTGATTTCGAAATCAAGAAATTCTTCAGTGGTTTTTTTTATTTGCTGAATTCTCGGATCGCAGAATTCGAAAACCTTATTGCAATCCTGACAAATCAAATGATCGTGTTGTTTGTAAGCATACGCACGTTCAAACTGTGCCTGGTTTTTTCCGAATTGATGTCGTGTGACTAAACCGCATTCCAAAAGAAGTTCGATTGTGTTGTACAAGGTTGCGCGACTCACTCCGTATTTTTTATTTTTCATAAAAACATACAAGGACTCAATATCAAAATGCCCATCCTGAGAATAAATTTCATCCAGAATGGCAAAGCGCTCCGGAGTTTTCCGGTGACCTTGTTTACTGAGATGTTCGGCGAAAAATTTCTTTACAGTTTCGCGAATGTTTTGTTCTGACATGTGGGATAATAAAAGAAGGCTAAAAGTAATGAAAAAGGGGCAGGAAAGGAGGGACCGATGACAGGTATCTTATTGACAATTTATCACCTAAAATAACTTGTCACCAGCCATTTGTCACCTATTACTTTTTTTAGTTGGGATTTATCCTTGATACTGACAAAACCCCGTTCACTTTTTTCAACTTCTTCATTAAACTTGTGAGATGCTCAGAATCATGAACAAACAGCATGATCATTCCTTCGAAAATACCATCGTGTGTATCGAAATTCAAGGAACGCATGTTTACACTAAGTTCGCTGGAAATAATTTTTGTGACATTATTCACCAAACCAACTTCGTCAATTCCTGAAACTTTAATTCCTGCGAGGAAAGAAATTTGTTCCTGTCCGGTCCATCTTGCCTTTACAATTCTGTATGCGTAATTCGACATCATTTGCAAAGCATTCGGACAATTCACGCGATGGATTTTTATTCCTTCACCAATGGTTACAAAACCAAAAACATCATCACCAGGAATTGGATTGCAGCACGGTGATAATTTGTAAACGATTTTTGTGAGATTATCACCAATGACCAGCGCATCTTCACCTGCTTTTTTTCCACGAACCTGATTGATGACTTGTTCAAGTGTAGGTTCTGATTTTGGAATTTTTACAGGATTGTCTTTTTCCTTTATCCAAGTTTTGATATGCTTGAGGGCAACTGCACCTTTTGCTATTCTGAAAAATAGTTCTTGAGGACTTGGCAATCGAAGGAAAACCTGAAGACTATTAATATTCTTGACTGTAAAATCCAATTTCAAATGATCAAATTTTCGTTCGAGGATTTCCCTGCCTTCTTCTGCAACTTTTCTTTTTTCTTCCTTGAGTGCATTCTTGATTTTGGATTTCGCACGTGCGGTAATCACATACGAAAGCCAATCTTCCTTCGGAGTTTGTTTTACTGAAGTTAGAATCTCAACCTGATCACCACTTTTTACAGTGTGACTCAATGGAACAAGTTTGTGATTCACTTTTGCGCCAATACATTTCTCTCCAATTTTTGTGTGGATATCAAATGCAAAATCAAGTGCTGTTGCGCCGAAAGGAAGTGTGCGCATTTCTCCTTGAGGGGTGAAAACAAAAATTTCTTCTGCAAAAAGATTTAATTTGAAATCATCAATGAAATCGAGTGCGTTGTCTTCTGGATTTTCCAACACCTCACGGATTTTTCGCAACCAATCTTCCAATTGATTCTCCTTGCTTTCCACTGCAGAAGGACTGTCCTTATATTTCCAATGTGCCGCGTATCCTTTCTCTGCAAGTTCATCCATGCGTTCTGTGCGAATTTGCACTTCCACCCATTTTCCATCTGGTCCCATCACCGTTGTGTGCAAGGATTCATATCCATTAGCCTTCGGTGTAGAAATCCAATCACGCAATCGATCAGGACTTGGATGATAAAAGTCTGTTACGATAGAATAAACTCTCCAACAATCCGCTTTTTCACTTTCAATCGGCGAGTCGAGAATTATTCGAATTGCAAAAATGTCAAAAATCTCTTCGAAGGGAACACCTTTGAATTTGATCTTATTGTAAATAGAAAAAATGGATTTCGGCCTTCCAATCACTCTTACTTTGAATCCTTGTTCTTTCAGAATTTCATTGATCGGCTGAATGAATTTCTGGATGAATTTTTTTCTTTCGGGTTCTGAGTCCGCCAACTTCTTCGCGATTTCATCGTAAATTTCAGTCTCCGTATATTTCAATCCGAGATCTTCGAGTTCTGTTTTTATCGCGTTTAATCCCAAACGATGGGCGAGTGGTCCGTAGAGATAAAGTGTTTCTGAAGCTATCTTCAATTGTTTGTCGCGCTTCATGGAATCAAGCGTGCGCATGTTGTGCAAACGATCGGCAAGTTTGATCAGAATAACACGAATATCATCGGAAAGCGTGAGCAACATCTTACGGAAATTTTCCGCTTGAAGTGAATTGGTTTGTTGATCAAATACACCAGAAATTTTTGTGAGTCCGTCAATGATTTTTGCAACTTTCTCACCAAACATTCCCTTGACATCATCCAGTGTAATGTCGGTATCTTCAACTGTGTCATGCAGCAATGCACAAACAACAGAAGTGGTTCCTAGTCCGATTTCCTCAGCACAAATTTGAGCAACAGCAATCGGATGATAGATGTAGGGCTCACCCGTTTTTCTACGCATGTCTTTATGCGCTTCAAGTGCAACGTCGAAAGCTTTACGAATAATTTCCTTGTCGCCTTTCTCTAGCTTTCGCTTGCAGGCTTTTAATAAATCTCTGTAGCGCTTCAGGATTTCTTTACGTTCCTGTTCAATATCAATAACAGGTGCTGCTTCTTTTTCCGCCATAATTCTCCTCTGTAGAAATAGTATTTGCAAGGATGAAGTTACGGAAAATTAATGTGTCCCAAAGAACACCTTAAGACCTAATAAATTAAATCTGCTTTCTGACCTTTTCTTTTTCTGCATCCTTCTCTTCGTCTTTTCGGCTGTTATAAAAATGCCAGCCTATACTTCCTTGCAATTCCCACTTATTTCCGGCAAAAGGACTGTTCAAATTGGGTTCTACCATCATTGGGAAATAAAAAACAATTACGCCACGCAAATCAATGTAAAGATGCGCTTTGAAAAAGGCAAATTGCCATCCTAGATGTGTTGCCGCGCCTATTTCATGAAAATAATGTGTTCCCGAAAAAGTGAATCGTGTTTCATTACTGTCGGATTTGTAAACTACAGTTTGCGCTTCTGATGTATTGCTATATAGTGCATCCACACCCAAGTGTGGACCTGTCATTGGATGCCGTCCTAAAGTGTCATTTCTTCGAACGTATCCAGTAAAGCCCAATCTTATTTGTTTGGTTTTATAATTCGAGTTGCATGATTCAAGATAAGTGTTTGGAGGAATGATTGCAGGGAAAATAGTTTGACTTGCACGAACTTTCTGTTCAATTATTGGACTCATATTATTAGAAGAAAGAAATTGCTTGTCCTTCCCATTGCCAATTCCAATACTCATACTTAAACACACTTTGTGAATTCCAACATCATAACCAAGCATTGTAATTTGCTTGTTGGTGAATGCGGCATAATTTACTTTTACAAGATGAGTAACCTTCTGCGCAGAGAGGAAAGTGCAATTGCAAACCAATAAAAGAATGAAAGATAATATTCGGGGCATGTTCTAGGTCTGTAAGATAAATTTAATTCAAAAAAATCAAGATTGCTAATTGCGGTAGGTGGTAATTGAGACGAATGAATGATTTTACGCGCTGAATACTTTCTGTATTTTCTTGAAAACACTTAATTGGAAAAATGTCCCCTGTTTTCCAGTTGAAATAAATCACCTTTAGGAAATCAATCGTGAGATTTATTTCATTTTCAAAAATTATTCTTTCGCCGCCAAAACTTTTGAAGAACATTCACCAAACCCAACGCGCACGCCATCTTTTTCGGCCCAACCTCGAATGATAACTGAATCATTATCATTGATGAATTTTCTTTCCGAACCATCGCTCATCTTTACAGGTTTTGTTCCGCGCCAAGTAATTTCCATCATTGAACCATATGAACCTTCTTCCGGTCCGCTGATTGTTCCAGATGCCAGCATGTCGCCAACATTCATATTACAACCGTTCACTGTGTGATGTGCGAGTTGTTGTTCCATTGTCCAATACATGTATTTGTAATCGGAACGTGAAACAATTGTTTCTGATTTTTTCTCAGGGCAAATTGAAACTTCGAGATGAATGGCAATGTTTTTTTCTCCTGAATATTCAAGATAAGGGAGAACTGTTGGTTCTTGCTTATAACCAGGAACACGAAAAGGTTCCAAGGCATCGAGTGTTACGATCCAAGCAGAAATGACTGAACAGAAATTTTTCGCAAGGAATGGTCCAAGTGGAACATATTCCCATGCTTGAATATCACGCGCACTCCAGTCATTGAACAAAACCATTCCGAAAATAAAATCATCCGCTTTTTCAGTGGAAATTGAATCACCCATTTGTGTGGATTTGCCAATGATAAAAGCAGTTTCCAATTCGAAATCCAGCGATTTTGTTGGACCGAAGGAAGGGACATTTGCATCAGGAGCTTTCGTCTGACCTTTTGGACGGAAAAAACTTCCACCGGAAACAACAATAGAAGAGGCGCGACCATGATAACCTACTGGAATGTGTTTCCAATTTGGCAAAAGCGCATTTTCAGGATCACGAAACATTTTTCCCATGTTCGTAGCATGATCAATACTGGAATAAAAATCTGTGTAATCACCAATGTGTACAGGCAAATGCAATTGCGCATCTTTCATTTTAACAAGACATTTTTCTCTTGCACCTGCTTGCCCTTGCAATGCCTTTGTTTTTTCCTCCAATAATTCCGACACACGATTGCGCACGCTTGTTGTAATTTCTTTTCCGAGAGCAATGAAATTATTTAAGGTCGGTTGATTGAAAACTTTTTTATCAAAACGAATAGCATCAAAATATCCAAATTCTGCTACAGCAACGAGATCAAGAATCTGTTCGCCAATTGCAATTCCAACACGTTCACTTCTGTTGGAAGTAGAAAAAATTCCAAAGGGTAAATTCTGAATTGGGAAATCGCTTCCTTCAGGAACATTTACCCATGAACGTAATTTAGGATCGTTTGCTTTTATCATAATTGAATTAATAGAATGCAAAGGTATTAAAAGGGACAAGGGACACGTGACTGGAGGCAAGTGACATGAGATTAATTAGGAAAAGAATAGCGGATATTTTGATTTTAAATTTTTACGAATAAAAAAATTGACAAATGTCAGTTCTTACTTGTAAGCTATTCCTGATTTGCTCGTAATTGCTTATATTTGAAATCCTTAGATAACAAAAAAACCATGAAAAAAATTACGCTTCTTTGTTTTTCAGTTTTGGCAAGTTTTTCTCTCTTTTCACAAGTAACAATCGTTTATCACGAAAACTTTGAAATTGCCGATTCAGTTGTTTCTACTGGTAGTCCAACTTGGGCTTACGATGCAACATTGGCTTCTCAAGGAGTTAAGAGTTATAAAAATTTAGTTGCATTAAGCACAAGCTCTTGGTTGACTTCAACTGTTTTTGCTACGACAGGAAACTCCAATATCATTTTGGAATTTGATCAAATCTGCAAAATTGAATACAATGATTCTGCAATAATTCAGGTTTCGAATGACAATGGAATAACATGGAATACCATTACTGCTGTTCATTACATGGGCACTGCGCCTTATGCTGCATTGGGAAATCGTTTTGCATCTTCCGCTTATGCTGCTTGGCAACCAGGAAATAATTCTGCTGCTCCAACAAACGCGTGGTGGAAGCACGAAACATTTGACGTTTCAACTTATTGTGCAAATGCGGCTCAAGTGAAAATTCGTTTTAAATTATCTGATGGAAATGCAAATGGAAATCTTACCAATTATGGTTGGTTGATTGATGCAGTAAAAGTTACCGCTTCTCCTTCCGAATTAATTCCTCCAGTCATTACGCCACTCAATCCGATTTATGCAAACAATATTTATAATCTAGGACCATTTACAATCAATGATAGTATTACGGACGCAAGTGGAATTGCATCTGCAACACTTTATTGGACTTTGAATAATGGACCACTTCAGAATGTAGCGATGACACATATTTCTGGAAATCATTGGGCAGGAATAATTCCCGCATCAGCTGATTCCGATACCATCTGTTATCATGTTCAGGCGTTTGATGCTTCGCCCGCTGCGAACACTGCAATTTATCCGACATTAGGTTGTACGCAATTTGTTGTTCATGCAGGAATAACATTTCCATTCTTCGATAATTTTGATGGACCAACTTTATTCACGGTAAATAATATTTCTACAACTTCTCTATGGGAATTAGGCGCTCCTGCTTTCGGAGCAACAACTGGCGCTCACTCTGCGCCAGATGCATTTGATATTAATTTGACAACTGCATATGCCAATAGCGCAAATTGTATTCTCACTTCACCCGTGTTTGATTTTACTGCTGCTGTAAATGCCAAATTGAGTTTCTGGCATAATTATAATTGTGAAGCATATTGGGATGGCATGCGTGTTGAATATACAACGGATGGACTTACTTGGAGTGTGCTCGGTGCAATGAACGATCCTCGAGGAACAAATTGGTATAACTATGCAACACTTTCTTCAAGTGGACTTCCCGGTTGGGCTGGAAATAGTGCTGGATGGTATAAATCAGAATATCGTCTTGATACTTTGAATAATGCGGTTGGACCAATTCAATTCCGTTTTATTTTCACTTCAGATGGTTCTGTTACTTATGATGGATATTCATTTGATGATTTCCTTATTCAACTTCCAGCTCCTCAAGATGCGCAGATGGATGCAATTGTAGCACCTGATGTTAGCTCTTGTCTTCCAATAGGAAATGTTCCTGTTTCAGTTTCTTTCAGCAATGTGGGAATGAACAATATTGTTGGACCAATGAATATCGGATATATTCTCGATAATAATGCACCAGTCATTGAACAATATCTTGGAACGTTGACACCATCATCTGTTACCACTTACAATTTTGCAACTCCTGTTGTCAATACCGCAGGAACCCATACACTGAAAGTTTTCACCGCACTTTCGGCTGATGGATTTTTACCAAACGATACACTTACCATTACTTACAGTACTGTTAGTGGTGTTGCTGTTCCTTACACAAATGATTTTGAAAACGGTCCTGCAAGTCTTACAGATTTTTGTTTGACAAATACAAATCAAGGTCGTGTTCAATTATCGGCTACTGCTGGAAATAATAGTGTCAATGGACTTGCATTCGATGCAACAGGTTCAACGGGTTGGGATTTTGGTTCTGATACAATTACATCTTCCAGTTTTTATATCTGGGATCCGAATCGTTGTGTCCAACAGCGTGCACAATCAAGGTTGATTGTTAATACAACAGGATATAATTCACTCGTGTTGGAATTTGATGCAAAATTGCTTTATCAATATTCAAATGAATACACCAATTTTCGAGTGAAGGTAAATGGCACAATGATTACACCACATCTTCAACCGAATGCTGCATCAACGCCGTATACAACTTATCGTTACATGTTGAATGCATTCTTGCCAGCTCCTTATGTAATTATTGATTTCGAATCAAAAGTTACTTATGATTTGGCTTCAACAGGAACCGGAATTTATCTCGACAATGTTCACATTTATAGACCAGATAGTATTGACGCAGGCGTAACATTAATTCCACAACCAGCATCGCAAACAATGGCAAGTACTCCTACGAGTGTTGTTGTAAATATTCGCAATTTCGGAATCAGTGCTTTAACTTCTATTCCTGTTGCGTATCGTGTTGGATTAAATGCACCCGTTGTTGAAACATGGACAGGAAATCTTGCGCCGAATGCATCTACCACTTACACCTTTACAACAACGTATAGTTCTCCTTCAGGAGCATACAATATTTGTGCATGGACACAAATTGTTCTTGATACCAATTACTTCAACGATACCTTGTGCAAAACAAGTGTAGGAATGCCATTGATGTCCGTTCCCTGGTCAGATAATTTTGATGGGCCACAAAATTTTGCTGCTGCAAATACTTACACACCATCATGGGAATTAGGAATGCCACTTGCACCACTCATAACCGGTACGCATAGTGGTCCAAATGCATGGGAAATAAATTTGAATGGTCCTTATCAATCCAACAGCAATGAAATGTTGTATTCTCCATTCTTTGATTTCTCAACTATTAGCAATGTTGAACTTCGTTTCTGGCAATGGTATAGTTGCGATAATTATAATGATGGAGGTCGTGTTGAATACAGTACCGATGGCGGAAATACTTGGATCGTTCTTGGTGTAGCCTTTGATCCAAATGGAACGAGTTGGTATAATCAGTCATTGATTTATTCTTCCAATTTACCAGGATGGAGTGGAAACGGTGGAGGATATTTCCAATCGAAATATAATCTTACCATGCTCAACAATTTCCCAACGCCAGTTCAATTCCGTTTTGTTTTTAATTCTGATAATTATTCATTCAATGCAGTGGATGGATGGGCGATTGATGATTTCGAATTGTATGTTCCGGTTGATGCTTCTTCGAATACAATTACATTCGGAAATACATCACCGCTTCCAATTCCAGGAACGAATAATGTAAAAATCAACATTAAGAATTCCGGATTGGTTTCACTTTCAAATGCAAGTCTGACTTTGAAAATTGACAATACGATTATTGTAACTGATCCATTGACATTCGGTCCTGTTCTTGCAGCAAATGCATCACAAAATCATACGTTCTCTCTTCCTTGGTTAAATGCAAGTCCAGGTTTTCACACTATCAAATGTTGGGCAAGTGCGCCAAACGGAATGAATGATGTGAACCATGCAAATGATACGACCACTTGGATCGTTTCTGTGATGGATACATTCGCAACGTATCCGTACTGCAACAATTTCGAAACAGGAAATGGAATTCCTCCATTGACAACCATGAATGCTTTGCGCTTCACGAATTCAAATAATGATTTTGTGCAAGGGACTCCTGCAAAGAATATTATTATTGGTGCTCATGCTGGAACGCAATGTTGGATGACGGGATTGACACAAAATTATTTGCGTAATGACAGTGCAGGATTCTTCCTTCCAATTTTCACAGTGGATACCATTCATTGTTATCATTTGGAATTCTGGAATCGTTATCTCACCGAAGTGAATAAGGATGGTGGAACAGTGGAATATTCATTCAACATGGGAAATTCATGGGTGCAATTAGGAATGCCATTTGAACCAAATTGGTTTAATGAAGTAAATTGTACAGGCTTGGGTGCTGGATGGCAACCGAACATTGGAGGAACAGCAAACGGTTGGGTAAAACAGCAACATGATATTCGCTTCTCACAAGCAGGTCAAGTGATTTTCCGTTTCCGTTATGGTTCTGATAGTGGAATTGAATCGGAAGGTTGGGCTATTGATGATATTTGTTTTCAACAAAATGCTCCTTGCGTACTATCCGTTCCAGAACAATCATCCTCCAATGGATTGAACATGGTTGCTTATCCAAATCCTGCAGGAACCGCGGCTGTATTAGAATACAACTTACCTGAAAATGGAAAAGTGATCATCACACTTCATGATATGCTCGGAAGAACAATTCAATCTTTCGAAGGCGAACAGATGATGGGCACGAACGCTTGGACAGTTGATGTAAGTACTATGCCAGAAGGAGTTTATTTTTACGAATTGAGTTTTGGAAATAAGAAACTGGTTCAGAAATTGGTGGTGAGTCATTAAGAATTATTTATCGAAGGAACGGCGATTCAGAAATGAGTCGCCGTTTTTTTGTGATGTTAGGTCTTCAGCTTTGATATTTGGGCAATTGCATTACGACTTTCTCAATGCTTTTGCAGACTTGGTCAATTGTTTTGAGAATCCAAATCATTCCGACCTCCTGTGTACCTAAGGGCAATCCCCTAATCCCCCATCACTTCATCCCCCTATCACCCCATTACCCCATCCCCCCATTACTTTTTTCCCTTCAATCGTGTATCTTTTCCAAATCAATCCGTTATAGCAGTAAATTAAGTAAGTTGCGATGCGGTCAGTAACACTTAAACCCCCGACTATGGAGGGTATCTCGAAGTATCACGCTACTAGTGAGGACATGCTCAACGAGCAAGTGCTAGTGGAAAGTGCCAGGGCAAATCCTGAGCAGTTTAAAGGTCTGTACAATAAATATTACGAAAGGATTTTCCTCTATGTGTGGCAGCGTGTTGACGATAAAGAATTGGCATTCGATGTAACATCGCAAGTGTTTTTGAAAGCAATGTTGAATTTGCACAAATATGAATTCAAAGGTGTTCCCTTCGCTTCTTGGCTTTACCGGATAGCGAAAAGTGAAGTGTATACCGCTTTTCGTCAGCAGCAGGCAAAACGTACAGTGAATATTGATACTGCAGGTTTGGGTGAAATGATGGAGAGTATGGAAGACGATAAATACGCGCCTTACATTGATATTCTGAAAGAAGCGGTCACCGATTTGGAAGAGGAGGATATGCAATTCATCGAGATGCGTTTTTTTGAGAAGAGAGCCTTCAAGGAAATAGCGGAAATTTTAGGAATCACTGAAAATAATGCGAAAGTGAAAACGTATAGGATATTGGAGAAGTTGAAAAAAATATTGATTGAAAAGAAAAAGAATGAGAAATGACCTGTGGTCGGTGCCGTGTGCACTGTGCTCTGGAAAAAGAAAACAGTGCACCTTGCACACGGCACAGACCACAAGATCAAAAATGCAGGATACTGATTAACAGAAAAAATTGAATTCAACTATACAAGGACAATGAAAAAATATAAAGTCAATTACGACCGCAAAAAGCCCTCTTCGGAAGAAATTCTTTCGCGCAGGGATTTCGACGGATTGATGACGCAGTATAATGCGGCTCCTGGAAAGGTTGTACATAAACCATTTTGGAAATCGGGTTGGTTCATCGGTTCAGTTACAACGCTTGCTGTGGTGGTGAGTGCTGTTGTAATATATAACAACAAGGAAAATTCCAATCCAAAACAAAACCAGGTTACTCCAATTGTTCAAACTGTAATTGATAAAAAAGATTCACTTTCAATTCAGAATAATTCCGTTTCTACAAATTCATCCATTCCAACAAAACGAAAAATTTCCCCACCAATTCCATCTTTGCAGATTCACAATTTTACTTACAAATTCAATGCTGCAAAAGGATGCACGTTCACACATACAAGTGGAACAAAAGTGTCGTTCCCGGCAAATGCATTTGTGGATGGGAATGGAAAATCTGTGACAGGAAATGTGGAAATTCAATACCGTGAATTTCGTGATCAGGCAGATTTTTTCCTTTCTGGAATTCCAATGCAATATGATTCATTGGGGAAAACCTACCAGTTCGAATCGGCAGGTATGATGCAGATTTCCGGTTCCATCAATGGAAAAGAAGTATTTCTGAATAAAAACAAATCCGTGAAAATTGAATTCGCTTCGAAGAATACAGGAACACAATACAATGTTTACAAATTTGATACGCTTGCTGGAAATTGGAATTTTATTGGGAAAGATGCAGTAATGACTTCCCTTAAGGCAGATACATCACTTGCGTTACAACCATTTTTTGAAGATCATTTTGATGGACCTCCAACCGAACCTGTCAAACCATTGAAAGTTGATGCAAAGAAAAATCGTTTCACGGTTGCAATCGATCCCTTGGAATTTCCTGAAATGAAACAGTACAAGGACATGATTTTTCAAGTGGATGAAACGAATCAGAAGTTCAATAAAAACTGGTATGCTGTTTCATGGGAATCCATCAAATTGTCTTATGGAAGTGGCGTAAATAAATACAAAATTGCGCTGACCAAAGGAAAAGATATTGTGATGCTCGACGTTTTTCCAGTGCTCGATGATAAAGCTTACGCAGAAGCAATGGTGAAATACAATAAAGATTTCGCTGACTATTCGAAAAAACTTTCCGAGTATAATGCTTGGGCAGATGCGAAAAAAAGAGAAGTTCTTTCTGGTGGACCATTGACACCCGAACAGAAAATCAATAATGCGAAAATGACAGAGGTTTATCGCACGTTTCAAGTTTCAGGTTTCGGGATTTATAATATGGATTGTCCTGCAGCTTATCCACAAGGTGCACAAATTGCCTTGACTATTAATGCTGAGAATGGAACTGTTGACAATAGTTTCAGCTATATGTTTCTTGCTGATCGTAATAAATTGGCACTTTATAATTTTTATTTTCATGGGTCAACAACAGAATTTCATTTCAATCCAAGGTCTTCCAATTTAGTTTGGGCGGTGAAAGATGGCGCATTATTTTATGCGGATAACGATCAGATTTCCAAATTGCCTAGTGCAGGAAAGGGAACAATTACCATGAAAGCGGTTAAGAAAGATTTTAAATCGCCGGAAGAAATGAAAAAGTTTTTCAGAATTGGTCAAGGATTTTAAAAGAACAAAATGAAATCGCTGCGAATTTTATTTTTCTTTTCAGTTTTATTTTTCTCTTGCGATTTGTTCTCGCAAAAGCAAAATGTTGGACTTGACACAACCCAAAAACAGCTTGCTGTAAATCCTTCCGACACCAATGATATTTCTCTTGGTGTAATTTTTGTTCGCAAGCCGCACATCAATCCGTATGTAAAGGTGAATTACAAATTTTATTTGGTGCATGTTGATCCTAAAAAAAATAGTCAACGAGAGATTCAAGTGACCGATGCGAATTCAGGTTTTACCGATACACAAATTCAAAAGATTCCCATTTTCGATTCATCTGTCTATTCAAAAAAACTAAAACGCGATTATCCTGCGATTGCGCAACCACTTTCAAAATATTTCGTGGAAAATATGTCCTTCCAATATCAACCCAACGATACACCACGCGTGGATACCATGTTGGTTGGAATATGGATTGATGCAAGGGGAAAAGTGAGAATTGTTTTACCCGACACGGAAAATGTTGGAACCATGCCGAGTAAAATGATTGCTGAATTGTATCGAGTAAGCACAGGCATTTCAGAGTGGGGGGCGGGTGGTGATTACCGAACACCAAAGAAATTTCTGCGATCCTCTCAACTTATTTTTGAAAGTTATTATTGCGAGGCCTATGTAATTGTTTCTTCTTTTCCGCTTACGGTGGAACAAAAGAAAAATGGAGCAGCCAGTGCGCCTTTTGATTATCCATTGAATTGTCCAACTATGGATACGGAGCAGAAAAAATCGCTGGAGAAGAATGGCTACAGAATGTATTAGATCATAAATACTTTTTTCTCGATCACTTTCGACTGTAATGGTTAATTTCGAGGATGCGTTTTTTATCTCGAGGAAAACTTCAGCTATTTTATATTTCCTGTTTTTCTTTTCTTGTATTTAATTTATCTGCCCAACTAACTTCGGATTCAATTCAAATAGGAATCATAAGTGTAAAGCGTCCGGCAATTCCTGCCATCTACAGCATACATTTAGCGTATTTTGATCCCGATTCATTACAAAAGCAAATTCACATTACTGAATTTTCTACCAAACAAATTGTTTTCGGAGATTCTGGAATAAGTTCAATTGCTCCCCAACCTTTCATTGGTGATAGAACTTTGAGTGATACTGTTTTCACAGGAGATTCCTTTTCGAGAAATAATTTACCTCCAAGTTCGTCTTCGGAAAATAAATTTGACTGGTTGAATTATCTGAAATTAATTTCATGGCAATTTTTCTGGAGCGATTCTACAAAAAGGGATAGTGCTCAATTTGAATTTACCATTGACAAAAATGGAAATGCAACATGCAAGGCATTACCTTGGAAAAACGCGGATTCAACTTGTAGGGCTTTTGAAAAAAAATCTTTTCCGTATTTATTTTTGCTCAGTGAATGGCTGCCTGCAAGAAGAAATAAAGTTGGCGTATTTCATCGGAAAGGGAAATTTCGAAATGTCCCTTGTATTGTAATCGTCACGGTGTATGCGTATGATCCCAATGCTGGAAAAAATTTGCCATTGGAAATAATTGACAAATAAAAAATCCCGTCTCATCGGTTGAACGAAGAAGACGGGATTCGATTTGAAATGGTTGCTTAGTAAGCGAACAATTTATAAGCTTTCATCATTTTATTAACTTCCTTTTTCACAGCAAGAATTTTCTTATCGTCTTCATGATTCATGATCACTTCATCGATGAGATCAACAATTTTTGGAATTTGTTTTTCTTTCAAACCGCGTGTGGTCATTGCAGGTGTACCAACACGAATACCTGAAGTGACAAAAGGAGATTTGTCATCAAATGGAACCATATTTTTGTTTACGGTAATGTCCGCTTTTACTAATGCATTTTCAGCTTGTTTGCCAGTAATATTTTTGCTGCGCAGATCAATCAACATGCAATGGTTATCTGTTCCACCTGAAATCACATTGTAGCCGCGGTCCATCAGTTCATTCGACAACACCGCTGCATTTTTTACCATCTGTATTGCATATTTCAAGAAACCTTCTGAAAGAGCTTCTTCAAAAGCAACCGCTTTCGCGGCAATCACATGTTCAAGCGGTCCGCCTTGTGTGCCAGGAAAAACAGCAGCATCAAGAAGAGCAGACATTGTTTTGATTTCACCTTTTGGAGTTTTTAATCCCCACGGATTTTCAAAATCTTTTCCTATCATTATCATTCCACCACGCGGTCCACGCAATGTTTTGTGTGTTGTTGTTGAAACGATATGGCAATGTGGTAATGGATCATTCAGGATTCCGCGAGAGATGAGTCCTGCAGGATGTGAAATGTCGGCCAACAAAAGTGCACCAACAGCATCAGCAATTTTCCGCAAGCGTTTGTAATCCCAATCGCGTGAATAGGCAGATGCGCCACAGATGATCAATTTAGGTTTTTCTTTTCTTGCAATTTTTTCAACGTTGTCATAATTAATTCTGCCGGTTTCTTTTTCAACACCATAGAAGGAAGGAGAATAAAGTTTGCCAGAAAAATTGACAGGAGAACCATGTGTTAAGTGTCCGCCATGCGATAAATCAAATCCAAGGATTTTGTCACCTGGTTTCAATACAGCAAGCATGACTGCCGCATTTGCTTGCGCGCCACTATGAGGTTGAACGTTTACCCATTCAGCATTGAACAAGGATTTCGCACGATCTATAGCAAGTTGCTCTGTCTGATCGACAATTTCGCAACCACCATAATATCTTTTTCCGGGAAGTCCTTCTGCGTATTTATTTGTCAAACAAGAACCCATTGCTTGCATCACTTGGGCACTTACAAAATTTTCAGAAGCGATTAATTCAATTCCGCTAGTCTGACGGTGAAGTTCTTTTTTGATCAAGTCGAAAATGACTGTGTCTTTTTTCATAGTAGTGATTAAAAATTGAAAGATAAAAGTAAGAAAATCGTGCGATTTGAGGACACAAGTTTATGCTCCAAAATTATTGACGACGCAAAGCAAGGAAGGAAGCCAAAAGAATGACCAACATGGCTGGCGTTTCCGTCATGCCTGCAAGGAATCTTGCAATATCATAAGTGCTTTCACGATTTCCAGAGAGTGATCCTGCAAAATAAAAAAGGATGCCGGTTATAAATACCGCTGCATAGGTAATCCATGTTATTTTGACCAGACTTTTTTCTCCAAATGCAATTTTCACTGTTGTTCCTGCGAGGAAAGCGAACAAGGCTGTGAATGCAAGTGTAAGTGGCCATTTTGCATAATATAATGTGGTATAGCTGAAATTGGAAAGCCATTGCATGGAATCAGAAACATGCGAATCATTGTCGTGATAAAATGTTACGCGACTCTGTTCATTGATATTGAGAAAAATAAATTCACGGAAAAATCCCACTGCAATATAAAGTGCAATGAATGAAATCACGATAATTTTTTTTCTTGTAGAAGGACTCATGCAACAGACTTTATTTTCGGTTTGCCTGAGAATTTATTTATCCAGATATACCAAAGCATAAAAATAAATCCATACATCAAAACCTGAAAAAGATACGTGTGATTGAATTCCAACCATTGCGGTTTTTTCAAAACGATAATGCACAGAACAGTCAAACGGATAATGTTCATTGTATAAATCGCAGTAATGCCAACTGGAATAAACCATAATTTATTTTTCCAAGAACCCGGATAAGCGAGAATGAAACTAGTGAAAAGTGCGAATAGCGTCAAGCCATTGCAGGGATCACCAATCCACAAACCATGTGTTCCATCAATACCAATGGTTCTGATGGTAGGATTGTTTCCTAGAAAGGTGTGAAAATTAAGTTTCTTGAGAATGAATAAGGTCCAATTGGAGCTGTCGTTGATTACTAGTGTATCGAGTTTTCCCCAAGGATGAATGAGCCATTCATAAAGCATCATCCATCCCAGATAAATGCCCAGAAAAAGTCCAATGAAAATAAGTGTACGTCGGTGGGATGATGAAAGCTTCATCAAAAAATTACTCAGCTATTCTTGATCGGAAAGATTTGTAAAGTGCGTAAGCACCAAACAAAACAGCAGCGCCAATGGCATAAATTACGCCACCATTAACAGGAACGCACGGAGGCGGCCAACATGGAGGACCATCTGGTGGAGGCGGTGGAGGCGGTTCTTGTGTGTGCCCCGTCTGAATCCCAATGAACACCAAAAGGATGGTCGCAATTAAAAAATAATAGGTATTCCGTTTCATTTAAGATTCGTTTCTAGAGGAAAATTTTCTTTGTGACAACTTCGATTCCTTTTGTAATTCGAACAAGATAGATTCCTGATGTTCCAGGATTATCAAGTGTGATTGTTTCTTTACCAACACTAACATTTTTGGTTGCAGTAACTTCCTGACCAAGGGTATTGAAAACGTTAATTGTTACATCGCTCGTTTCTTCAAATCCGAATTGGACCATTATTTTTCCATCGTTTGTGAAAACTTGCGATGATGCATCAAGTGATGCTGTAATGTTTTGGTTGGCCAATGAACAATTTCCATTACGTTCGAAATGAATAATGAAATTGTGTTTTTCTCCAATCGTATTTGCAGCAAAAGAATACGTATCATGAATTTTAAGATTCACGATTTCACCGGTAGCTATATTTTCAAGTGAAGCACAACTGTAAGTGGAGAATCCATTTAATCCAATAAAAGATAAAAGTTGTTTCCCAGCAGAACCTGAAACAACTGACATTGGAATATCAAGGTTATCAGAATTTGCATCTAGCACATTCAAGAGTAAATCTTTATTGTCATTATCACTTGTCCAGATATTTGTTGCATCATCAAATGGGCTAGGAATAAATGGTAAGTCATACTCCTGATCTAATCCATTGTGTGCATCTGCGCTAATTTGCACTTCTGCTTCACCACCCAAACCATTCACCTCATTACTTGATTTGATTCTCAAGAAATTTTCAGGGTTACCAGTCCGAACAATAGTAGGATTTGCAACAATAGATTTGTGGGCCTCAGAAAAAGTCATATTTCCAGCTCCAGTTGCCCATGCTAAGAAACCTTGTGAAGTTGCTATCACGCCTCCATTGGGATTGGTTGAGTAACTACCATTACCGTTAACAATTACAAAGTTTACACTCAAAGTTGCCGAGGAAGAAGCGAGTACACTTGCATAGGTAATTGGGCATGCATAAGGGTTACTCATTAAGTTGTACCCAGTAGCAAGAATGGCTTTGTTAATAGTTCCCTGATTAGGAGTTCCATGTGTATCAAAAGAGCGAGGAGCACTTAAGGTTGCTGGCGTGTTATGATTGTCCGCCATCCAAACCATAAATCCTACTCCAGGTGTCAAGGCTGTGGCTTGAGTGGTTACATTTGAGTATGTGAGATTAGAAGGCGCAACAACTTTTCGAACAGAATAAAACATTGGAGAAGTATTGCCATCTGATCCACCTGTACCGCTCATCCAAAAACCAGGATCTCCATCCCAATCGCCAATTGTTGATCCAGTAGTTGGAGAACCTAAATATTGCCATCCGCCAGTAGTAGGTCCAGCAATGTAAGCTTGTATTACCCATCCTGTTCCTGTTAAAGTTGCTCCAACACCAAGAGGTGCAATCCGCCCGAATGTAGTTGCTCCAGTTGCAGGAATAATGATCGTGCCAGCTCCACTTGTTCCAAAAGAGTTGGATGAAACAGTAAGAATATTTGAGGCAATTATTGCACCTGTTACACTAACGCCTCCAACAGTATTGGTAGAAGTTAAATTGTAAAATGATGTTGTCGCAGCACCACTTACGGTTTGTGCAGCGGCGCCGTTAAGGGTAACTGTTCCTGTGCGGGCGTTTAAAGTTCCTGCATTTGAAAAATTACCAGCGATGTTCAAATTATAATTTGTTGCTGAAACATCGAGGGTTCCAGTTGTGATGGTGACATTTCCAGTGCAGGTAACATCTCTCGCAAGTAATACTGTACCTGTTCCAGCTAGTGTTACATTTTTGAATTGTTCGGTTGCTGTACGTGTGATGGTTTGGGTTCCAGCTCCATTGAAGGTAACGGTTCCCATGTTTGTGCAAGTATTGTTGGATGTATTTGTCCAGTTACCACCAATTAAAATATCATGATTTGCACAATTAAAAGTAACATTCGAACCAATTGTTAGGTTGTTTAATACAGAAAGATTGCCATTAATGGATTTAGTAGATGAAGTGGTTGT
>CAIQQJ010000007.1 GCA_903873905.1 uncultured Flavobacteriales bacterium | reverse complement strand
TGTTGCAGTACATCCATTCACAGCGGTTCCTGTCACCGTATAGGTTGTTGTTGTTGCTGGAGTAACAGTCCAAGGAGTTCCATTGTGATTTCCTGGCATCCAATTGTAAGTTGATGCACCTGTAGCTGAAAGTGTCGTTGAGCTACCAGAACAAATTGTTGCGCTTGTTGCAGTAGCAGTTACAGTAGGAGAGGGGTTGACAGTTATTATTCTTGTTGCAGTTCCTGTACATGTACCACTTGTTCCAGTGACGGTATAAGTTGTAGTCGTTGCAGGAGAAACAGTAACGGTTGTTCCTGATAAACTTCCAGGCATCCACGCATAAGTTGTTGCGCCGCTTGCCGTGATTGTTGTAGAACTTCCAGAGCAAATTGTTGCGGCCGTTGTGGTTGTTGTAACAGTTGGAGTAGGAGTGACAGTGATTAATAATGTTGCTGTAGATGTACAGCCTGTTGTTGTTCCTGTAACAGTGTATGTTGTTGTTGTTGCCGGAGTAACAGTCCAAGGAGTTCCATTATGATTTCCCGGCATCCAATTGTAAGTTGTTGCGCCCGTAGCGGAGAGAGTTGTTGATCCTCCTGTACATAACGAGACGCTCGTTGCTGTTGCCGTAACTGTTGGTGATGGATTAACTGTGATAGGTCTTGTTGCGGTATTAGAACAACCTGCCGCATTTGTTCCAGTAACAGTATAGGTGGTCGTTGTCGTTGGAGAAACCGTTACAGGAGATCCCGATAAATTTCCAGGCATCCATGTATAGGTTGTTGCTCCAATTCCCGTAAGTGTAGTTGTGCTACCAGAGCAAATTGTTGTTGCAGAGGCGGAAGTGGAAACAGTTGGCAAAGCACTAATGACAATTGTATGTGTAATTGTGTTACTTCCATTTGCATTTGTTGCAATCAAGGTAACGGTTTTAGTCCCTGCGGTTGCCCATGTTACACCTGTTGGGTTTTGTAAAGTAGAAGTTCCAGGCGTTCCTCCAGGAAAAGTCCAAGCCCAACTAGTTGGCGATCCGGTGGAAATGTCAGTGAAATTAACCGCAGCTCCAACGCAAGCACTTGTTGGTAAAAATGTAAAGTCAGCAACAGGAGGCGCACCAGCAGGAGCTTGACAACCATTTGATGTTTGTAATGCATTATATGGCGTCCCGTTTAGTACGGCAAGCGCACGGGTTTTTTGATTGTTGGTGAACATGTACATGCAAGGATCATCAGTATAGTCCATGTAGTTCATGAACATTACACCATTGCCACTAGCAGTACAAGCGTCGGTATGTGGAAAAGTTGGACAACCGAAATTCATGTTCGCTTGGTTTGGGGTATCTGCACATTGATCAGATCCGCTACACGCTCCATTGTCGTCTCCCCAAATATGCAGGAGGTTAAAGCAGTGACCGAGTTCATGGGTAACTGTTCTTCCACGATTATAAACCGTATTAATTGCAGTGAATGTTCCGTATGATGTATAATTACTACCGAAGGCGTTGTATAATATTACAACTCCATAAGTTTGGCTTACGGTAGTTGTTGGAAATTCTGCATACCCCAGCAAACTAGACCCAAGGTTACAAACCCACATATTCATGTATCGAGTTGGATCCCATGCATCAAGACCGTTTGATGAAAAATGTTTTACAGCATCATTGGTGGAAAAGGCAACGTTGGTTGCAATGTTTCTTCTTTCGATTCCTGTTGTAGCTAAACCTGCTGGTGTTCTTTGTGCCATGCAGAATTGCACACCAAAGTTTCCTGCAACACCCGAAAAAGCAGACGGAATTAAAGATGCATCTGCATTTGTTAAGGAGTAATCCTCATTGAGCACTTGTATTTGCGAAAGAATTTGATTGTCAGGAATGTTTTCAGCTGCGGTATTCCAAATTACGTGTACGACAACAGGAATTGTAATAACCGCCTGAGTGGTATTTGTGTTTTGTTGAGAAGCGGCATAATTCTGAGTCAATTGTTCGAATGCTTGGCGGGCGATAGCGCGCGAAGGATCCTGTTGCTGAAGATATGCTTCATGATCCACCACACCACAGGTTCGTCCAGTTGTTAAAGCAGGATCAGAAATACTTTGATTGTTTTGTCCGAACAACATTCCGAAAGAAACGATTAGGGAAAAAATAAGGAGAGTAATTTTGCTTTTCATTTTGATGGTATTGGTTATCGCAATGATTAAAAGTTTTAAGCAGGTTTTTTGCAAAACCAAGAAAAATAAACAGGCTTATTTATTGAAATAAATTAAATTAAATTAAATAGGCTTGTTGTGTTTATTAGGGTACGGATTGTTTGAAATTCCACACAACAAATTAGATGGGATTCACACAAATAGAATTCCCCAATAAACAATCTATAAATATAACTCATATCACCCTAATTATCAACACTTTTCGGCCAGCGTCGTAAATTTGTCGGTGAAAAATTAATATTTGCCACAGAAAGAAAATCGGCAATCATAAATCAACACTGTGTCAGAATTGATTTTTTCAAAAAAAATCACACAACACATAGAAAACCCCGTGATTTTATTTTCAGAGAAAGAACAAGTTGGGCTGTATGGAGTGGTGTGATTACTGTTAATTTTGAAATAGTTATTTAAATTCAAAATGAAAAGATCCGCAATTCACTTTATTTCATTTCTGATTTTATTTTCAAATAGTTTATTCGCGCAAGTGGATCAGGAAACGCCGGTTCCCGTTGTCAATATTGGACATCAGTATCCCATTATCATGGAAAAATTTGGGCACAATTCCAATCGCCTGATGACATTGGATGGTTGTGGAATTCTGAAAGTTTGGGATGTGGAATCGGGCGGCAACATTTCTACGATTTCCAGTCCCTCCGGAAAAATAATTTCAGCAGAATTTTCGGAGAAGGACAATTGGATTGTTGCTAAGACAAGAGCCAACAGTTTGAAAACGCTTTATGGGGAAGATGTTTATGACATGATCGTTTTCAAATCCAGTACGGGTGAAATGGTGTATGACGGTGTTGGCGACTTGGTTACCATTTCAACAGATGAGAATTGGATTTTTTCAACTACACTTTTTTCACTTGAGGACCTTGTGCAGGAACAAAAATGTTTTGTTGAAAAGTATAATTTAATAACAAATAAACAATCTCGTATAATATTTTTCGGCAGGCCTTTGATGTTGGAAAATGATTACGTTGGATATTATTCAAAAAAACAATTCGTGCTTTTGAATATTCTAACAGGGGAAAAGAACAGCATCGCGCTTATAGATGATTTGTATTACCCACTTACAAAATGTCGGATTGTTGAAAACGATAAAGGGCTCATTTTTTTCTGCACGCCTTTTGAAAATGAAATTACTGACTCTGCCTTGTATGTTAGGGACTCGGTTGTTGTTGTTGCCAAACGTGACCCTTCCCGAAAGGGACTTATCGGAATACAACATTGGCAGTATCATCAGGACTCTTCCCGTATTCAGCCATATGGAAAACAACCAACTTATCGGCAAACAATTGTTGCAGTTGCTGACGATTCTGTCATTGTAAATTTTGCAGGAAACCCAGTTCACGCCTATAGCTTCAAAAACAATCAGCATGATAGAAATTGTTTTCTGGTTATTACCGATAGTATTTATGCTCCGCTTGTTGTAGAAAGAAAAGACAAGGAGTTAATTCTTGTAGAGAAATGCAATCCAGGAATTTTTGATTCGAAAATTGACAGTTTTGTGCTTTATAAAATTGATCAAAGTGGTAAGTTAAGGATTGGTTCATTAACAAAAAAAGAGAAAACGGAATGGGGGTCGAAACTGTTTCAATCTTGGTCATACGACCAAGAAAAAACCAATGTTGTCTTTCGTGTCGGTGAATTCCGAAACGATTCCATCATTGGAAAAAACATTCCTATGGACTCAAAACATTCTACCGCCGCACGTTTGTCATTTAGTTCTGACTTGCGCTTTTCGGTAATTACGGATAGCTCATCCCTTTCTGTTCATGATTTTCAATCGGGAGTGTTGCTGCGAAAGCTTGGAGTTACACCATCTCCCATTATATTTTTTGCATGTACCCAATCGAGAGAACGAATATTTCTTGTGTTGCCCAATTCCATTTTGCGTATTTATAATTTCAAACTTGTCAATGTCGAAACGGAAATTAAATTTCCAAAAGAAAACATTGCAGCTGTTTTTCCTTCCTATGATGGATCCAAATTCCTTTTACAAAGTGCAGATAGTTTGTGGGCTTATGTCATTGGGAGCAAAATAAGTGTTGAACATTTTTTCATCAGCGATCCAGAAGCGGGAAAATTTATTGGAATGAAATTGCCAAACCTGAAATATGTTGACACCAATTCTTTTGTTTTTGAAAACAGGGGATCCATTCCTTCGGGCATTTTTGATAAGGTTGACACGTTAATCACTTATTCGATTGATCGTTATGCAAAAACTTTATTTATTTCAGAGGGTAATAGAATCACCGACATGCATATTATTTCAGATAGCCTAAATTTAAATTGGTATTTGGATAATGAGATCTTGTATGAAGGCAAGGGTATTTTGAAAAAAGACATTTGTTTTTCAAAAAGTCTCCAGTATGTAGTTGTGAACAATTCTGAAACCCAATTCCAAAACGAAAGTTCGGATGTATTGACGAATCTCATGAATTGCATAACGGTTTATGAAACCTATCCAACGGAAAAATTGCTGAAAATTAAAGTCAAAGGTCCGGTCGACACCCTGTTTATTGACAGTACAGATAACGACCTCTTCGTCATTTATAAAAACACATGGGGAACCTCTTCCGAAGTATTTCATTTGAAAAACGGGAAGATTCTACAATTACCACAAACAGGAAAAAAGTTCAATGCCCCTGTTGCCAATCACGGAATTGTTACAACACGACAAAATGACTTCACACTTGAAATGCAATTATTCAATCAATACAACCGCACCGCAGGGTGGCTTTATAACACAACCGAAACCGTTTTTTTTATTATGCCATGCAGTTATTATCATGTGGATAAAAACAATCTTGATGCCATGAGTTTTCGATATAAGGGTGTGTTATTGCCAATCGAAAAATATGATGTCTATTTCAATAATCCTGGCCATGTTACCGAGGCCCATCTCGACTTAAAGGATAGCGCCTTGTATGCAATTTATCATACGAGTTATCAAAAACGTTTGGCCAAAGCCGGGATTAAGGACCAAGGACCTTTTATTGTTAGATGGAAAAAAACAAAAGGAGGCTACTGGCCCAACTCCGGTCCGAAAATATTTATTGAGAATAAAAATGAAATCCCCGTTTCTGTCACGGACAGTTTGCTCTCCATTTCTATTTTAATCAAGGACTCCCTTGCTCCAATTTCATCTTACTCCATAAAAATAAATGGCATTCCCATTTGGGGTACAAAGGGAAAACAATTCTCAAAGGACGAAGAATCGTTTTCTGTCAATGAAAAGGTTCAGCTTACAAGAGGCATGAATAGGATTGTTGTTTCTGCAAAAGACACGAACGGAGTGGAGGGAACTTCGCAAGAATTATTTGTGAACTACAACCCGCAGAAAAAAAGTTTGCCAAGATTGTTTTTTGTGGGCATTGGAGTTTCCGATTACAATGACTCCACGTATAAATTAAATTACGCCGCAAAAGATGTTCACGATATGGCAACCATGCTTTCAAAAAGCAAATTCTACTCTTCTGTTTCCATTGACACGTTGATTAACAAGAAGGCGACGCTTGAAAACATTCTTGCCGTAAAAAAGCACCTATTGGAATCCACCCCCGATGACGTTGTCATTCTTTATGTTTCAGGTCACGGATTGCTTGATGACAGTCTTGATTTCTTTTATGCCACATGTGATATTGATTTTTCTCAGCCCTCCGTGCGGGGAATTTCATTTGATGCGCTAGAGGAAATTCTAGACAGCATTCCCGCCAGGCAAAAACTTATGTTGATGGATGCGTGTCATAGTGGTGAAGTGGACAAAGACATGTTTGCATTAATGAATGGACAAAATTCATTGGCGATGGGAACAAAAGGTGTGGTGAAATTGCAATCAGCCGAACGAGGCGTGTTAAAAATAAGTACGCAAAAAAATGAAAACGCATTCAGAAAATACCAGCTCATCGGTGACATGTTTGTCAATTTCTCTTCAGGAACAGGAGCCACTGTGATCAGTGCATCTTCCGGTTATGGGTTTGCATTGGAAAGTCCGGAATGGAATAATGGTGTGTTCACCTATTGCTTCATCAACGCTTTGCAAAATGAAAAAGCGGATGCAGACAAGAATGGTGAAGTATCAATAAAGGAACTGAAATACTATTTACAGCAGAATGTAGAGTTGCTTACAGAAGGGAAACAAAAACCGAATATCCGAAAAGAGGTGCTGGAAAACGATTGGAGGATATATTAATTTCCCACGGACAAATAAATAAAACAGCAGCCGTTCAAGTAAATTATTCCATAAGCAAAAACACATTTTGCATCAAGGAGCAACTCTTTTTCAGAAAAACCCCAAAAAATCAGTTTTTCATTTTCTGCAATTTTTCAACTTCAAGAATTGTAACCATGCTACCCTTGACGTCAACCAGTTTTTCATCCTTGAAATCTGAAAGTGTTCTGATTACAGTTTCTGGCGCGGTGCCAGCAAGGTTAGCGAGATCTTCACGGGAAATTGCCATACTGAATGGGTCTTCTTTTCCATCGGCATATCTTTCTTTCAATAGCAACAGCGCTTCCGCCACACGTTTGCGAACCGAATTATAGGCAAGCCGCAACAAGCGATCTTCTTTGTCTTTCACATCATTGGAAAGCATTCTGATAAATGTTGCAGACACGTCGCGACTGTTATACAAAAGTGAGAAGAAATCTTCTTTTGGAATAATACAAATTTCAGTTTCCTCTAAAGCAACAGCCGTGTCGCTATAAGGCAATTCTTCCAGCAAAGCGCCATAACCAAAAAATTCACCTTCGTGTATCAATGAAGTAATGAACTCTTTTCCGTCATCATTAATCTTGCTGGTTTTAACTTTTCCTTTACTCAGAAAAAAGATTGCAGCAGAAAAAGCTTCTTCCTGATAAATGATATCTTTCTTCTTGTACGTTTTTACTTTTCGGCGGTCTGAAAGTTTTACCAAATCACTGAGTTGTTGTGCCTCACTTAGAAACTCATTCAAACCATCAATTGTTTTAGAGTAATGTGCTTTCAGCTGTTCGGTTTTTTTCAAACGGACCTCTACAGCTCCAAGCAACTCCATGTCGTCAAATGGTTTTGTCAAATAATCATCAGCACCCATTGTCATTCCTTTTCTATGATCAGCCTTTTCCGCTTTTGCAGTTAGGAAAATAAAAGGAATGGAAGCGGTGTCAATATTTTTTGAAAGCATATGCAATACACCATAACCATCCAGTTCTGGCATCATGATATCACAAATGATAAGATCTGGTTTTTCGGCAATGGCAATACGAACGCCTTCTTTGCCATTTTCGGCAGTAGAAACAGCATAATTGGCGAGCTCAAGAATCTCGGCTGTATTTTCCCTCATTTCAGGATTGTCTTCAATCAGCAGAATTTTTTTCATGTTCTATTTTAATTAGCGGGTATAGGTATTTCCACAGTGAATGTAGTGCCTTCATTGATTCGGCTGACAAATGATATTTTTCCATCCATCAGCTCAACATATTTTTTTACAATATTCAATCCAAGTCCAGTTCCCTGAATATTTACTGAATTTTTTGCGCGGAAAAAACGCTCGAAAATATTTGGGCGTTCATCATCAGGAATGCCAATTCCGCGGTCTGCAATATCAATACGAAGGATGTCTTTTTGTAAATCGACCTTTATTAAAATTGGCTGTTCCTCAGGCGAATATTTTATAGCATTTGAAACAAGATTTATTAATGCATTTTTCATCAACTGTCGATCCAAAAGCACTTCTGCACCGCCAGAATATTCCGTTGTAATTGTTTGCCCTTTCTTGGCTAAGGTTCTCATATCGCCAACAAGATCTCGAATCAGTTTTGATAAATCAAATTGTTCTGGATTACACCGAACAATGCCCTCTTCCAATTTTTCCAAGGAAAGAAAGTCGTTCAGAATTTCGGTGAGGTTGTGGACGGCAGATTTAATTCGTCCAATATGTTTTTTGCGTTTGTCGGTATCTGAGGAGGTTTCGTATCGCCCAATGAGAGAAGCCGAGGAAAGAATTGTTCCGAGTGGTGTGCGGAATTCATGCGACGCAGTTGTAATGAAACGCGACTTCAGTTCATTCAATTCCTTTTCACTTTCAAGCGCATGCATTACTTCACGTTTGGATTCTGCAAGTCGCTGAATGGCATCTGCAAGCTCTTCCGTACGGTCGTGAACTTTTGATTCCAATTCTGAATTTAATTTTGAAAGCGCATCGGAGGTTTGTTGTAGGCGCTCGTGTGCCAAACGTAATTCTATCTCACTTTTCTTACGGTTGGTAATATCAATAACAAAGCTCATGACAAACTTTCCCTCGGCCGTTTCGAATGGACTCAAACTCACTTCAACGACCACTTCTGATCCATCCTTGCGAACGCCATATAGATCACGGTTGAACCCCATGACACGAGGCTCAGGACGCGACACGTATCCATCGCGAAGGCCAACATGCCCCTGCCGGTGACGCATGGGAATGAGAACTTCAATTTTTTTTCCCTCTAATTCGGAAACTCCGTAACCAAACATTCGTTCAGCTGCAGGGTTAACCATCCGAATTACTCCAAGGGAATCACAAATGACTATTCCTTCAGTGGCAAATTCAAAAAGGGAAGTAAGCATTTCCTGCTCCCGCCTCATTAGAGTGTTCCTTTTATCATCTGCTGCAAAGATACCTGCTCGGATGAGATAATTCTCACAAAAAGGGGGCATTTTTTTTCAGGCCGATCGGCTGAAAAGGTCCTGTTTAGGTAAGGACCTGTGGTAACGTGCATCGAAACACATACCGATATTTCTCAAAAATGGGCGTCCTTTTTTTGTAACGCTAACTGAAAACGGGCTTAATTCAATTAAACCATCTTCCTTTAGGTTTTTCAGGCGATCAATAATACTTTCAAGTTCCTCACATTGTTCAGCTTGTCCTGCCCAACTTGTTTCGCCTTTGCACATGATGTTGAGAATGTGTTTTCGCAAGACAAGATCTTCAGAATCCAATTGGTGGCCTCGGAAAAATGGAATTCTATTTTCATCAACTCCCCGATTCCAATCCTCAAGGGATTTTTCATTTTGCACCAACATTGTTCCACCGTCACTGATTGCAGAAACACCCAAGCCAACAAGAAGAGACGTGTCGTGCTCAGTATAGCCCATAAAATTCCTATGCAAATGATTAGTTAGAGAAGCGTTTAGCAATTCGTCACCAGGCAAGGCAAAATGATCAAGTCCAATTTCTGTATACCCGGCCTGTTCAAGAAGGTCTCTACCTTTTTCATACAAGGCGCGTTTATTTTCTCCTTCTGGAAGATCCGCCTCTGTGTATGCACGCTGTCCTGGTCTCATCCACGGCACGTGTGCATAAGAATAAAAGGCGATTCTGTCAGGGCGCATTTTGACAACCTTCTCTATGGTATCCGAAATGGAATCTATTGTTTGATCTGGCAGTCCATAAATCAAATCGAAATTGACAGATGTGTAACCGATAATTCTTGCGAGATCCGTAACTGATTTTACTTGTGTTTCAGTCTGATGGCGGTTAATTAATTGCTGAACGTGAGGATTGAAATCCTGCACACCCAAACTTAATCTTCTGAACCCCTGATTGAATAAAGCCTGAAGGTGATCAGAAGAGGTATTGGCTGGGTGAGCCTCAAAACTAAAGGCTGCATCTTTTGGAATGATGGATGTGGCCCTTATTCCTTCAAGGAGTTGAGTAAGATTCTCTGGGGTAAAAAATGTTGGAGTTCCACCGCCCAGATGGAGTTCACTGATGCGTGGCGCCTCTCCAAGAACATCAAGATACATCGCCCACTCTTTTAAAATACGCTGAATATAAGGCGATTCAACTTCGTGATTTTTTGTAATTCTTGTATTGCACGCGCAATAGGTGCACAAACTTTCACAAAACGGAAGATGAATATATAGACTCATGTTGCGGCCACCAGATTCATAGGCGTTCGCTACAGATTGTTTCCATGACTCTTCACTAGGTTTATTTACTCCCCAATATGGTACAGTAGGGTAACTCGTATAACGAGGAGCAGCAACATCATACTTGGCAATGAGATTCTTGTCCATAATTGAGTTAACAAAAATACATGAAATGCGAAGTTTGATAAATGAGGTGAGTCACTACAAAAAACTGATCCTTATCATATTCCTAGCCGCCACCTTCTTACTTTTCCTTTGCTTTACACATAGGACAGACCGTCTTTCCATCAGAAAACGAAGGGCTGATTATAGGAATACCAAGTCCCAATCCGCGAAGTACCAATAGCAATGCCATGGTTCCCACAAAAACAGGAACAGCCTTCTTCATTTTTGAACGAAAGGATAAAGAGATTTTTGAACCTGCAAAAGACAGCATGAACAATGCTGGAATTGTTCCTATTCCAAAAACAAACATAAACATTGCGCCATGCAAGAATGTTCCCGTTGCCGCAGCACCTGCCAATCCAGCATATACCAAACCACAAGGTAGAAGGCCATTTAGAACTCCAATGAGCAACAAAGCACTAGGACGACGTTGGGAAAATAATTTTCCAAGACTGCTTTTTGTTTTTGAAAGAACACTCAAAATGGATGAGGGTAAGTGCATTCTTTTTCCAAAAAAACCAAGAATTAATACGAGCAGAACAATAACACCTGCCGAAATGGACAATGTTCTTTGTCCAACCGCGAATTGCACAGCGCTTCCAGCGAGTCCTGAAATTGCACCAAGAATAGAATAGGTAAATGCCCTTCCGAGATTATAAATAATAATCCCTATTGATAATGTTCTTGAATTGTCGCGCTTAACAGGAATTGCAATCGCAATAGGACCACACATTCCAACGCAATGCAGACTGCCTAATAAACCAAGAAGGAGTGCTGCTATGAGATACATTTCAAGGAACGTAAATAGAAAGTTCGTTGTAATAATTTTTGCCTGAAGCCTCCCAGGTTAATTGCAAATTATAAATTCCCTTTTGCATTTTTGTTGTGGGAATTGATTGTGATCCTGTTGAGTCGGTCTGTACAGTAAACGCAAGATCTTTTGAAGAATCATTTGGGCGATAAAAGTTGATATTGCCAGTGAGGTGTTCCTTTCCAATTACTTCAGGAAATTTTATTTTAACTGCGCCATTTTCAATTTTTGCTTGCGGCTGCTCTACTAATTTTTGACTTTCTTGGGTGCGATCAATCTGTTGTTGAAATTTTAATTCCTTTTGATAATAATCGTTTGAAACGAGATCAACATCTTCATACATGGTTCGAATAACCATAAACGAGATCATCGCAACAAATGCGACATAAAGAATTACAATGCGTGTACCCCAATTCATTTTTATTTATTTTTAGTTGAATCGCCTTGTTCTGACTTATCCTCTTCAGGATCATAAACTGGACCCAGAAATGTTGTGTGTACTGTTTGTATTTTTTTATCACCCGAATATACTCCAATGGTTATTCTTGTTTTTCGAAAACTGATTTTTTTTCTGTCTCGAAAAATAAAAAACTCTGTTTCGCTTTTTGATTCTTTATGAACATGCATGTCTTTCCCAACCATTTGAATCGTTCCGTCATCCGATTCGATTTTGAAAGTAAGCGGAATATCATTGTGTGTTTTGTTAATGACATTAACCGTGTATAAATTACTAATACGGCCATCTGCCTGTTCCTGGAAAAGTTGTCCACCGGCACGCAAAACCGTTGCATCAACATCCGACCTACTTACCAATAGAAATGTTAGGAACCCCATTAACAAAATTAAGACAACTGAATAGGCCTTTATTCTTCCAGTCAGCGCAAGTGCAATTTTATTTTTTATCCCATTTTCTGATGCGTATCGAATCAGTCCTTTCGGACGATGAACTTTTTCCATCACCTCATCACACGCATCGATGCAAGCTGTACAATTGGTACACTCGAGCTGCGTGCCATTGCGTATGTCAATACCAACAGGGCAAACCTTCACACACAAGGAACAATCAACACAATCGCCATGAAGATTTTCTTTTGTATCACGGTGGACTTTATCTCGAGGTTCTCCTCTAACATAATCATATGCCACAAGAATGGAATTGGGGTCAAGCATAACGCCTTGCAATCTTCCATAAGGACAAACAATCAAACAAACTTGTTCCCGAAACCAAGTGTAAATGCCGAAGAAAACAAATGAAAAAATGACCATGGCAATAAATCCGCCAGGATGTAATGCTATTGGCTCGCCTACAATATGCAATACCTGATCAGCGCCAATGATGTAGGTAAGAAAAGCGTTTGCAATAATTACAGCAATAAAAAAGAAAATGCCCAGTTTCAAACTTCTCTTCCAGATTTTTACAGCATTCCATTTTTGGTTTCTGAGTTTTTGCTGTTCTGTATAATCACCATCAATAGCGTATTCGATTTTTCTGAACACCATTTCCATAAAAACGGTTTGAGGGCACACCCATCCGCAAAAAACCCTCCCGAAAACAACCGTAAATAAAACAATGAAAACAATAAAGGCGAGCATGCCAACCCCGAAAATGATAAAGTCCTGTGGCCAAAAAATAACGCCGAATAAAATAAATTTTCTTTCAAGTATATTGATCAGAAAAAGTGGCTGACCACGAACCTTAATAAACGGCAGCGTAAAAAAAACAAGCAGAAAAAGAAAACTTACAACGGTTCGCTTTTTATAAAAACTTCCACGCGGTTTCTTTGGAGAGATCCAGTTTCTTTTACCGTTCTTATTTATTGTTGCAATGGAATCCCGAAAAGACTCCTGTTGGGATTCCTCTTTACTTTCTTCAACACCACCCTTCCCATTCATCTTATTTATTTTTTCACTGAATCAACTGCAGTTTTCGTTTTTGTTGAATCTGATTTTGCAGAATCTCCAATAGGCTTTGTTCCTTCTTCAATGTAAAGTTCCCCTTGTTTTTCTTTAGGGTTCGGAGGGTTTGTTCCACGAAGAGATTTTACATAACTCGCCACCATTTGTATTTCAACAGGCTTAAGATCTTGTTGCCATGATTTCATTCCTTTTTCTGTCCAACCATATTTAACGGATTTGAAAACAGATTGTATGCTTCCACCGTGTATCCAATAATCATCGGTAAAGTTTGGACCTAGACCAACTTTTCCTTCTCCAAATTGGCCATGGCAAGGAACACAGTTTGCCATAAAAATCCCTTTTCCAATATCAAGGCTTTGTGCATCGGTAAGTCGTCCAACATTATTTTCATCCACCATGTTCAGGTGTGTTTTTTTGTATTCGGCAACCTGCTGCTCTCCCTCTTTTATTTCCTGTTGATACTCTTCAGCAGAAAGTTTTCCTGTATGCAATACATGAAAATTCAAAAAATAACCAATGGCAACAACAATCGTTAAATAAAAACCATATTTCCACCATGGTGGAAGATTGTTATCCAATTCACGAATGCCATCGTAATCATGATCCATCAAAATTGCAGCCTCCTCTTCGATAGGTACGGCCCCTCCAAGAGATTTCATCAATTTTGAATCAAAAATTCCCGCTTCTTTTTTTCCTGCGAGAAGTTTGTTTTTCATTTCCTTCACATTCAAGAGTGACATACCCGTACGGAACAAAACGAAAATGACCAGCGCTTCAAAAAGGATAATCGAAAGCATAATATAAAATGTGGCTGCTCCCATATTCCAATAGGTAAACGGAGGGGCATCCGTAGCAATAACAGCTGCGGTAGTTGTTGTTGCGGCCGGAGCTTGCGCAAAAAGAGAAACGCCGATTAATAAAAAAACAATTGTGCTAATTATTTTTCCAATATCAGATTTGTTATCACGAGACTTCAAACGTTGGAGCATCGTCCCTGCTTTGACAACCTCTACCATTCCGATGATTACCAACAACAAAAGAATAACCACACAAAGCATGAGGAGAAAAACACCATTTGTAAAAACGGAATGTGTTTCTTGAACCGGTGTTGCAGCCTGTTGTTGGGCTGACAGGTTTGCGATCGCAAGAGTCCCTGCTACAATCGGAAGAATTTTATGAGTAATGTACTTGAACATACGTCTAACTTGTTCGTTTAGATTTGAGATTCAGAATCGTTTTCACTTGAATTTTCGTCAATTGGCAAAGAGGCCAAATAATTCATTTGCGTTTTGTCTGCCTTAATAACATAAAATCCAAGCAGCACGAAAAAAATGAAAAACACCAGAAGTGAAATCAGCGGGAAAATTGCGACTCCAGAAATAGAAGAGAGATAGTCTATGAATTTCATTTTTCTTGTTTTATTTCGTTGGAGCCTTTGTCTTGATATCCGTTCCCATGCGTTGCAGATATGCAATCAAAGCAACAATTTCATTGTCTGCAGAAAGAGGTCCCACTTCTTGCACTTTAGCCGTTTTCAAACCAGCAACAATTCCCTCAGCTTGTTTGCGTGCGTCTGCAACACAAATCTTATCGTAACCTGCAGGATAAGGAACACCTAAAGTCTGCATTGCACGGATTTTCTTTGGAGTGGTTTCAAAATTTATTTTATTATCAAAAAGCCACACGTAAGAAGGCATGATTGAACCTGGTGACATGGATGTTGGATCGAACATGTGATTGTAATGCCAAACATCTCCATATTTTCCTCCGATGCGCGCCAAGTCTGGACCTGTTCGTTTTGATCCCCATTGGAATGGATGATCGTAAACAAATTCACCGGCTTTGGAATACTCTCCATAACGCGCAGTTTCAGAACGGAAAGGACGAATCATTTGCGAGTGACAAGTGTAACAACCCTCCCGAATATAAATATCGCGACCTTCCAACTCAAGTGGAGTATATGGTTTTACACTAGCAATAGTTGGAATGTTTGATTGAACCAAGAAAGTAGGGACAAACTCAACAATTCCTCCAATAGCTACCATCACTAGACTTAAAACTAAAAACTGTACTGGACGACGTTCAATCCAACGATGCCAATGTTCTTTGCCGTGTATGGCAACAACTTTAGCAAGCGCAGGAGCTTCCGCCTCTTCATTTGCAAGGAATGATCCCGACTTAACAGTTTTGATAATATTGTAAGTCATGATAATTGCACCAGTGAGGTACAGCAAACCTCCGAATGCACGAAGCGCATACATTGGAGCAAGATGTGTTACTGTATCAAGAAATTTATTTGCAAGCGTTCCATCTGGATTGAATTCTTTCCACATTAAACTTTGTGTGAACCCAGCCCAATACATTGGCACTGCATAAAATAAAATTCCCATTGTGCCAATCCAGAAATGTGCGTTGGCCAATTTGCGTGAATACAATTGTGTGCGGAACATTTTTGGTATAAGCCAGTATAGAACACCGAATGTCAAGAAACCATTCCATCCCAATGCGCCAATATGAACGTGTGCAATTGTCCAGTCAGTATAATGCGAAATTGCATTGACACTTTTTAATGCTAACATCGGCCCTTCGAATGTTGCCATTCCATAAGCCGTAACAGCAACAACCATAAATTTCAAAACAACATCTTCACGAACTTTATCCCAAGCGCCTCGAAGTGTTAACAATCCATTGATCATACCACCCCATGATGGAGCAATGAGCATGATTGAAAAAACAGTGCCAAGCGATTGTGCCCAATCAGGAAGTGCGGTATAAAGCAAATGGTGAGGACCCGCCCAAATATAAAGGAAGATGAGCGCCCAGAAGTGGATGATTGAAAGTCGATAGGAATACACTGGACGATTTGCAACTTTCGGAATGAAGTAATACATCAATCCGAGATACGGTGTTGTGAGGAAGAAGGCCACCGCATTGTGTCCATACCACCATTGAACAAGTGCATCTTGAACACCCGCATACCATGAATAACTTTTCATGAACGTAACGGGAATTTCAAAAGAGTTGACAATGTGCAATAATGCAACCGTAATGAAAGTTGCGATGTAAAACCAAATGGCAACATACAAATGGCGTTCGCGACGTTTGAGAATTGTACCGAACATGTTAATTCCGAAAATCACCCACACCAATGCAATTGCAATATCAATAGGCCATTCCAATTCGGCGTATTCTTTTCCTGTTGAAAGACCGAGGGGAAGAGAAACTGCCGCAGCAACAATAATTAATTGCCATCCCCAGAAATGGATTTTACTTAGGAAATCACTGAACATTCTTGCCTTGCACAAACGTTGCAGTGAATAATAAACCCCCATAAAAAGACCATTTCCCACAAATGCAAAAATCACGGCATTAGTGTGCAATGGTCGAGTGCGACCGAAAGTTGTAAAACTATATCCAAGATTCAATTGAGGAAATACAAGGTCGAGGGCAATCCACAATCCTACTGTCATTCCTACAATGCCCCAAAGAATTGTAGCAAAGGCAAACCACTTTACGATCTTATTATCGTAAGAGAATTTTTCAATTGATTGGGAAGCGCTTAGTGTTGTCATATTTTGGTAGAAGTTTTTTCATGCTCGACCTTTGAAGCGGGTCCAGCTTTTTCAGATATTATTTCATCATCGAACAATATTCTTACAGAAGGAGTGTAGACATCTTCAAATTGTCCATTTCTAACAGCTCGAATAAATGCGATTAGGAATCCGCTAGCCACCACCAAACTTGCACCAATTAAAATAAAAATAGCGCTCATTAAAGTTTGCGTTAGAGAATCGTAAAAGTATTTGTTCGAGCCACTTTCGCCAATGACAATTGTCAATGGAAAAGTATGTTCTATATCATGTTTTACTCAAGTTTTTTTTAACCGTAAAGCAGCAAATCGCACTGAAATTGTTGTAATTGCAATCACACTGAATGAACTTGCAGGCATGAGTATGGCAGCAATCAGTGGGGAGAGTTCGCCTCTAACCGAGAAAAAGATTCCAACGAGATTATACATCGCCGAAATAAAAAATGTAACGATCACAACTTTTCTTGCAACACGAGCAAAAGAAAGAAGCTGCGGTAGTTGTTCAAAATTTGTTCCATCAAGAATGGCATCACATGCTGGGAAAAAATTGTTCATGTTATCTGAAACAGCTATTCCTGCATCCGACTGCATCAAAGCTCCCGCATCGTTAAGACCATCTCCAACCATCAATACTTTTCTTCCGGAATTTTGCAATGCCTGAATGTGATCAAGTTTCATTTGAGGAGACTGAGCGAATTTCATTCCATCTCCAAAAACAGGACGAAGCTTTTCCATCTCCGCATCATTGTCGCCAGAAAGCAATTCGATTTGATAATTCTTTTTTAGATTTTCAGAAAGCGAAACAAACCCCTCTCGATAGCTGTTGTGAAAAAGAAAACGACCACGAATTTTTCCATTGATTGCCAACCAAACTTCGGTACCGCCATTTTTTCCAACAGAGGTTCCACCAGTAAAGTCCCTTGACCCCAACAGATATTCGTCACCGTCAATAATTCCCGAAAGCCCCTTGCCTTGAATTTCCCTTATTTGTTTTATTTGCGAAACCGTTTCTTCATTAGAAAACGAGGAAGCGATTCTTCTACTTAAAGGGTGCCCCGATTGCGAAGCGAGACTCATAACAGCTGATCGTTCTTCACTTGTTAATGGATCACCTTCAAATTTTATTTGAGCGACACTTCCATTTGTTATCGTTCCCGTTTTATCAAATACAATTGTATTTGAAGTTGCAATGCGCTCAATTACACCTGCATTTTTCAAATAAAATCCGCTTCGTCCAAGCCAACGTAAAACATTTCCATTTGTAAATGTTGAAGCCAATAACAATGTGCATGGACAAGCAACGATCAAGACTGCGGTCATTACATTCAACGAAAGGCGAGGATCTATAAAATACCAAATGATGGCGGAGCCAAACGAAACGAGCAATACACCAGAAGTGAACCAACGGTTGATGTTGTCGATATATGTTTTACGTTGTGCTTCTCCTCTTCTACTAAACGTATCGTTATTCCAAAGTTGTGTCAAATAGCTCTGTGAT
Source organism: uncultured Flavobacteriales bacterium (assembly GCA_903873905.1). Taxonomy (GTDB): domain Bacteria; phylum Bacteroidota; class Bacteroidia; order Palsa-965; family Palsa-965. The sequence continues at coordinate 11,479 of CAIQQJ010000007.1, read as the reverse complement.
GTTTCTTTCAACACCTCAAGTTCAATCGCACCATCTGTTTGTCTTGCTCCAGCAAATATTTTTTCCCCTTTTAATTTCCGAACTGGATTTGCCTCACCAGTTACAAAACTGTAATCCACATTTGCGGTTTCACTTATTAGAATAGCATCCGTTGGAATTAATTCACCGCTTCTAATAATGATTTTATTTGTGGCTTTCAATTTTGTTACCGCAACACTTTCCTCTTTTCCATTCCGAATAACAGTAACGGCAATTGGGAAATAAGATTTGTAATCGCGTTCAAAAGATAAATTTTCATACGTGCGATCCTGAAAATACCGTCCGATCAACATAAAGAAAACAATTCCACTCATCGAGTCGAGATAGCTTGTTCCTGTTCCTGAAATAATTTCAACAGCACTTCGTAAAAAAGTAACTCCGACTGCCAAAGCAATTGGTGCATCAATATTCAGACTTCTGAAACGTATAGCTTTCCAGGCAGAAATAAAAAAATCGGAAGCGCAATACAATAAAACCGGAAGCGATAGTCCCAAACTCAACCACGCGAAAAAAGAACGGAGTTGAGGAACTTCCTTTAAATCGCCAATGGAAAGATATTCGGGAAAACTCAACATCATGATGTTTCCAAAACAAAATCCGGCAATGCCAATTTTTAAAACGCGCGAATTAAATCGTTTCTTTTTTTCTTTGATTTCAAGATCACCAAGACTAATTGAAGGTGCATATCCGGTTGCAGACATTAATGCGGCAACTTCGCTCAGTTTTATTTTACCTTTTTCAAAATCAATAGTGACTTCCCTTCGAGGAAAATTTACGGTGGAGGAAATGATTTCCGGTTTAATTTTATGAAGGTTCTCCAAGAGCCAAATGCAAGAACTGCAATGCATAATTGGAACATGAAATTTTACTCGGGAAATGTTTGTATCCTCAAAAAGGATAATTTTTTCGCGAACACCGCTTTCGTCAAGCGAATCATAAATGGCTCGGCGATGTTCTTGTTCTGCGGAATGCCCCGGTGCTTTCGAAATATCATAATAGTTGCAGAGGTCGTTTTCCTTCAGCAGTTCATACACGAGCTTACAACCGTCACAGCAAAAAGAGTGCTGGTCATACGATACATTATTCTCAATACAGAAATCACCGCAATGATAACAAGTTGTTTTTTCAGTTGGCGGTAAAGGTTGAGTAGCCTTCATAGAAATCTAAAATGGTGATCATAAGAAAGACGATCACTAGTTTTTATAAAATTAATATTGACAACAAAAGTACGAGTCTTGAACAAAGATGGACATATCTCAAATTGATTTTTTCGAAATCGGCTCCCAAAAAGAAATTATTTTGAAAAAGATTTTCGTTTTACAGATACAAAAGAGTCGGTAAAAATTATTTTTCAATAATTAATTGCAACAACATTTTTCCAAAACCAAAAACTACGATTTATGTTCTGGCAAGGCAAGTAAAGGTCGCGTTGAGGTGAAGGCCGTTTCACTGGAGACACTAGAATGAAACAAGTTTTTTCCCCAAGGTAATCGATGCGGAACAAGCGCCAACCAATCCGCTGAAACCTCATTGGCTGTTTTGAAAATCTCATCCACCACATTTCCATCTTTATGAAAATGCCAAGAATGCGTTATGTTTTTCAAACGAGCTTCCAGTCGGATTCCAGCGCGACTTTCAATTGCGTTTGTTGCATATTCTTTTTCACGAACATTTAAAATATGAATGTTCGTGTTTAGCTTTTCTGAAAATTCCTTAAGCGTATCCAGTTCGTGCCAATCGCTATCGGTGTTCAAATCGGTTGCCAGTAAAATATGTTTGGGTTTTTCAAAATGAACTTTCTCTGGAACAATAAGAGCAGGAATTATGTTTTGATGAATAAATGCAGTGGTAACACTTCCAAAAAATTTGCCTACGTTATTGTGAAATCGCATTCCCATAACAACACACGCAAGTTCATGTTCTTTGCATGCATGAGCAATTTCGTCAGCAGCAAAACCCATTTTTTGAAAACCTTCAACTTTAACACCCCACTTTTTTTTCAAGCGATGCGCTTCTGCTTGGATTGCTTTTTGCTGGTCCTTTTCGAGATCTGAAATGGTCAATGAAAAAGCCAGTGTTTCACCCGAAACAGCGGGGAGCGACCATGCATGAAAAACCACCAATGAAGACCCTGTAATTTTGGAAAGTTGCGCTGCATAATCAGCCGCATTTTTTGCGGCATCGGAAAAGTCGGTGGCAATAAAAATTGATTTCATGGCCTGAATATTATTTATTCTGAATTTTCAAGGCAAGCGGAAAAAGAAACAGCTCTTCCACATAAAACATTTTATTGAGGTTCTGCTCAAGATCATTTAATAGCGCGAAAGCGAGCTTGTGCGATGGCGTATAGGTTGGTTCGCATTTATAATGATTGGTGATTGTTTGAATTTGGAGCAATTGTTTTTTAAGCCAAAGGTGTTCGCTTTTCAAGCTGTCAATAAACATTTCGAGATTAATTGATTCTCCATCCTCCTTCATTCTTTTTCTTGCGATTGAAAAAACAGGAAAGAGAAATTGTTCCTCCTTCTGAATATGTTCTTTGAGTTTTTCCTCCATCGTTTTTAAGGTAGCCCAGGCGAATTCTAATTCTTCCCCATGAGGTTCTAACTTATGGGCTGTTTCCAAATTCAGATTTAGCGTTGCAAAATTCTCCCTTATTCCAATGTGGAACTCAACTGAAATAACCTTTATAAGGTCTTTTATTCCCAGCCTTGCGTAGTCTTTTGAATTGGTTCGTTGCAACATAATATATGCTAGCAAAATTAGAGGGTGTGTCTGCAGGGAAACATGACTGTACTCACGCTACATTCTGAGCCTTATCAGTAATAGGCAAATGGGAGCGTGAAATTTATTTTTTAAACAATAAAAAAACCGACTGAAATAAATCAGTCGGTCAAGAAAATGTTTTTAATGTTTTGCTTTAAAACAAGGGTTGGAATAAAGGCTTGTCACGGAAACCTACAAGGATGAGTGAAAATTCCCAAGCGCCTTTTCCTCCAGTGAAATTGTTTAATGATGATGTGTTGATATCATAACTAAAGCGGAAGTAATGTTGATTCTGACGGAATCCTACATGTGCAACAATTGCATCTTTCCAACGATAATCAATTCCCGCAAGGGCATCGAGAGAAGAATTTTTGATTTTATAAAAAACCAAACATCCAACATTTGCTTCGTATGCTTTTGCCTGATTCATATAAGTGAAATGTGGACGAAGAGAAAATTGATCGTCAATGGTAATGTCACAACCAGTGTTGAGAATAAAACGCATTGGCAATCTGCTTTTGTAATCAGTGAAAGCATCGTTGGGTTTCGTTACATGATAAATGGAAAACCCGCCATATGGATGATACTTTTTCTGACTGTCAATGTATTTATAGAAAACGCCCAAGTTCGCATCGAATTTCACGAGACTTGTTCTAGAAAAATTTTCCTCGTTGTTAATTCCCGTATCAAATGTTCCTGTTGCTGATGAGTATTGAACATCGTAAGTATAAGAGGAGGGATCAAAAGTTTTATACAAAATTCCCATTTGCAAACCGACAGTGAGATAATGTTTATCGGTTCCGTCCATGATGTTATATGCGCCAGATCCCATAAAATTCATGGTGTTGAATTTGCCTGCGCCTGATTTATTGTCAATGAGATATCCTCCAACGCCCCACTTATTATTTCCTTTTCGCAAAGGCATATCGTAAGAAAGAAAAGCTGTGGAATAAGGTTTGATTCCTAGCGCGTGCCATTGAGAACGATAATCACTCACGATACGGTAGTCACCTTTTTCTCCGCAAAACATTCCTGTCAATGCAGGATTCAAATAAAGCGCTGCCGCATCACTCTGCGAAAGGTGATAATCTTCTTGTGCAAACAGCGTAGTAGTTGAAAGACCACTGATCAAAACTGCGAGAATATATTTTAGATTTTTCATAGCTGTTTTTTTTAGCGGATGATTGTTACTACGTTCGAGGCTTTCACTTCAACACCATCGGCTGTTGTTCCTACAATGGTCCAGACATATGGGCCCTCCGGTTGAACCTTTGATTTATAATTTCCGTCCCATCCAATACTTTGCGATTCGGAATGGAAAATCATATTTCCCCATTCATTGTAAATTCGGAAATCAAGTTGCTTGAAAGGTCCGCCCTTCACATACAACACATCATTATGTCCGTCGCCATTTGGTGTGAAAGCGGAAGGAACAACAGGCGGATTGACTTCTCCATTCACACAAGGAATGAAAATCAAGGTGTCAGATTGTGTAGAAACACAACCAGAGTCACTGAGAACCGTAAGTGTTACTACAAAGACTCCTGTGTCGGCATAGGTGTGTGTTGTGTTCTGCAATGCGCTTGTCGTGGAGTCACCTAAATTCCAATTCCAAGAAACAATTGTTCCGGAAGAAATAAGTGAACTGTCGGAGAGCGCAAGATCAGTAGGGCAGGTGATCACAGAAGTAAATGCAGCTTGGGGTGAAGGATTGACATAAACAGTTCGAGTTAATGTATCAGAACATCCGGCAGCAGTTGCAACAATGAGTGTAACCGTTTGCATTCCCGTATTTGCAAATGTGAAGGAAGGGTTTTGTACGGTTGATGTGTTTATTCCTGATGTCCAATTCCAAGAAACAATTGCTCCATTGGTATTGGAAGATTGATCAGTAAATGTTACTGGAGAATTTACACAAGCAGGTCCGCTTCCAAACATCGCATTTGGTTTTGAATTGATGTTAATGACAAGCGAATCAATCACAGCACTACAGAACGCATTTCCCGAAGATGTAATGGTGATCGTTACACTTCCCGACGCCGTGTCGATTGGACCAGGAATATAAATTGCATTTAGAGTTGAATCATTTGGTGTAAACGTTCCATCGCCATTTGTACTCCAATGAATTACTGTAGCGTTTGATACGCCTCCATTGAGCGAAACTGTTTCGCCAGCGCAAATCAAAGCATCCGACCCAGCGCTTACACTTGGTGCTGGTGCAAAAGTTATTACAACAGTATCAACAGAAGCTAAACATCCATTGGTTGATGTGAGAACAAGAGTCACACTTCCTGCTGTGGTATCTGCAATGCTTGGAACATAAATTCCATTCAGTGCAGAACTGTCTGGTGCAAATGTTCCGCTTCCAAGTGTTGTCCAATATCCCGTTCCTGCTCCACCAATTATTTGACCACTCAACACGATTGCATTATTGTTTGCGCAAACCGTGGTGTCATTTCCTGCGAAAGAAGTTGGAATTGGTGTAATCGTAATGTTCATACTGTCAATTACAACATTACAATTTCCATTATTTGTTGAAGTCAAATAAAGGGTCACACTTCCCGCTGTGGTGTCTGCTGTTCCTAAAACATAAGTGGCATTCAAAGTGGAATCATTCGGATTGAAAGTTCCATTTCCATTTGTTGACCACTGACCTGTTAATGAACCGCCACTAATTGTTCCGCTTAAAGAAACAGATGTTGTTCCTGTACAAATAATCTGTGAGGATCCAGCATTTACAATTGGAGAAGGAGTGAAATTTATTTGTAGGCTATCCGTTACTGAAGTGCATAATCCATTTCCTGTTGATGTCAAATAGATGGTCACTGAATCAGAAAGGATGTCAGCTGCACTTGGAATGTAAGTGGCATTCAAGGTTACACTGTCTGGCGTAAATGTTCCTGTTCCAGATGATGTCCATACACCACCAGCGGCAATTGTTACAGTTCCATTTAGAATTACAATCGGATTATTCGAACAAGTAAATAAATCAGCACCCGCATTTACAATTGGGCCTGGATTCACTTGCAAGTACATTGTATCTGCCGCAGCAAGACAACCTCCGTTATTGGTTGAAGTTAAAATCAACATGACCAGCCCAACTGCAGTGTCGGCATTGGATGAGGTGTAACTTGCATTCAAGGTTGTATTAGAAGGCAAGAATGTTCCTGTGCCATTTGGTGTTGTCCAAATACCTGTTCCACTTCCTGCTGTAATTGTTCCTGTTAACCCAGCCGCATTGTTTGCACAAGCAATTGCATCAGGTCCTGCATTTGCAACAGGAGGGAAGGTGATGGTTAACACTACCGTGTCGGCAACAGCAAGGCAATTTCCATTGTTGGCAGAAGTCAAAATCAATAAGACAGATCCTGAAAGAATATCAGAAGCACTTGGAGTATAAATACCATTCAAACTATTTGTAGAAGGTGAGAAAGTTCCAGTTCCTGTTGTTGTCCATGATCCGGTGTTTGAACCTCCTCCTATTACAGCACTGAAAGATGCATTCGGGTTATTGGCACAAGTAAATAAATCAGGTCCGGCATTTACAAATGGAGCAGGAGTAATTGTAATAATTACATTTTGTGAAATTGGAGTACAACCATTTGTGGATGTAAATGTAAGTGTAACATTTCCTGCGGCAGTATCAACACCACTTGGACTATAGGTTGCATTTAGAGTTGTTGCAGAAGGACTAAATGTTCCAGTTCCACTTGTTGTCCATATTCCTGTTCCAGTTGTTGAAGTTGCGGTAAGTAAAACAGCAGCATTATTTGCACAGACAGTTTGGTTAGGTCCAGTGGTCACGGAAGGAATTGCTTGGAACTGAAGGTTCATCAAATCCGACACAGCAAAACAACTTCCATTTCCTGTTGAAGTAAGTGTGAGCGTAACATTTCCTGCCAATAAATCTGCTGCACTTGGAATGTATGTTGCGTTAAGCGTATTAGCATTTGGCGAGAAAGTTCCAGTACCGCTTGTAGTCCAAGTTCCGGAGCCTGTTGTTGAAGTGCCGCTCATTGGAGTGTTTGGACTGCTAACGCAAGAAATAGCATCAACACCAGCGTTTACATGAGGCGCATCGAAAATCGTGAGCATCATTGTGTCTGTTACTGCGTTGCACAAACCATTTCCTGTTGTTGTAAGAACAAGAAAAATTATTCCAGCAGTAGTGTCTGCTCCGCTTGCGGTATAAGTTGCGTTCAACGCATTTGCAGAAGGAGAAAAAGTTCCGCTTCCCGTTGTTGTCCATGTTCCACCAGATGCAATACTAACAGAGCCATTGAGAGAAACAAAAGCATTGTTTGAACAGATCGATTGGTCAACTCCTGCGTTTGCGATTGGAGAGTCAGTAATTGTGATTGTCAACTGGTCTGTTACGGCAATACATCCACCATTATTTGTTGTTGTCAATGTAAGCGTTACAGTACCCGCGGCCGTATCAGCTGCGCTTGGTGTGTAGGTTGCATTTAATGTATTTGCATTCGGAGTAAATATTCCGCTTCCTGTACTTGTCCATGTTCCGCTCGCAGTTGATGAAATTCCATTAAGTGAAACAGCTCCGTTATTTGCGCATGTAGTGATATTAATTCCTGCATTGACAGTTGGAGGAGGAGAGAAGGTAACAGTTATGGTATCCCGAACACTTGAACAATTTCCATTGTTAGATGTATTAAGGAAAATCAAAATTGTTCCCACAGAAATATCAGCGGCACTTGGAATATATGTTCCATTCAATGCATTTGGATTTGGAGAGAATGATCCTGTTCCATTGGATGACCAAGTTCCTGTTCCTGTGCTTGACGATCCGCTCAATAATACGTTTGGATTATTGACACAAACAGAAACATTGCTTCCTGCATTTACAAGTGGCGCTGGAGTAATTGTTATGACCATTGAATCAGAAACCGCCAAACAAGTTCCGTTACCCGTACTTGTGAGATATAGTGTAACGGTTCCTGCGGAAGTGTCTGCTGCACTCGGAGTATAAGTTCCATTCATTGCACTAGCCGAAGGGGCAAAAGTTCCTGATCCCGATGTTGACCAAAGTGCACCACTGGAAGTTGTGAATGAACCATTCAATGTGGTAACAGAATTGTTAGCGCATACAGTTTGGTCAAGTCCCGCATTTACAGTTGGAGCATTGGTGATTGTTACAACCATCTGATCATTCACAGCTGAACATCCACCATTAGTTGTTGAAGTGAAGGTTAGCGTAATGACTCCTGTAGCTGTATCTGCATTGCTTGGATGATAAGATGCATTTAGTGTTGTTGCATTTGGCGTGAATGTTCCGCTACCTGTAGTTGTCCAGATTCCTGTTCCAGTGCTAGATGTTCCTGTGAGCGCAACAACATTATTGTTTGCACAAACAGTTTGATCTGCCCCAGCAGAAACAACAGCAGGAATACTTATAACGACTATTGTTGTTCCTGTTGCACTTGAACATCCATTTACGGTTACTGTCAATGAATAGGTTCCCGCATTCGCAACGGTGACGTTTGGTATGGAAGGATTTTGTGTTGACGCACTAAAACCATTTGGCCCCGTCCAAGAATAGGTTGCACCAACCACATTGGATGTTGTCAGATTCAAAGTTGTGCCAATACACAACGCACCATTATTGTTGGCAATCGGTGTTGTTGGTGTAGCGTTGACTACAACAACAATTGTTGTTGGAATACTTGAACAACCATTGTTTGCAGTTACCGTGTAGGTTCCTGTTGCAGCAACTGTAACATTGGTAATACTTGGGTTTTGTTGTGTTGAAGTAAATCCATTTGGACCAACCCACAACCAAGTAGCTCCAGCAATTGTATCTGCTGAAAGCAGCAAAGTGTTTCCAGAACACACAGGACTGTTGCTTGACGCAACTGGTGACATAGGTGTTGCGTTTATTGTTGCCGTAACAATACTATCTACGCTTGTGCAACCATTGATAGTTGTTGTTACAGTATAGGTTCCCGTTGCTGCTATAGTTGCATTTGTAATACTTGGATTTTGGGTTGTTGAAGAAAAACCATTTGGTCCATTCCAAGAATAAGTTGCGCCAACAACATTGCTTGCTGTAAGATTCAAAGTTTGTCCTGCGCAAATTGGACTATTACTTCCTGCTGAAGGTGCGGCAGGAATTGGATTCACAATTACCGTTGTTGTGCCATTGGGGCCAACACAACCATTCACGGTAACATTAACCGAGTATGTACCGTTAGCGGCAAGTGTTGCATTTACAATAGATGGATTTTGAATGACATCCGTAAATCCATTTGGTCCACTCCAAGAATAGGTTGCTCCTGCAATATTATTGGCACTCAAATTAAGTGTGTTTCCATCGCAAATCGGACTGTTGCTTGAAGCGGTTGGAGCGGGTGGGGTTGGAAACACAATAACAGTAGTAGTGCCAATTGCACTTCCACATCCTAAAACGGTTATTGTAAGTGAATATGTTCCTGCTGCCGCAAGCGTTGCACTTGCAATAGTTGGATTTTGTAATGCAGAAGAAAAAGCATTTGGTCCACTCCAAGAATAGGTTGCGCCAGCAACAAGATTTGTTGTGAGATTCAAAGCGGCTCCCGTACAAACAGGACTATTACTTGATGGAGTTGGTGTTACTGGAATTGGATGAACAACAACAACTGTTGTTCCTGCATTTCCTGTACATCCAGCGGCACTTGTTGCGGTAACAGAATAAGTTCCGCTAGCTGCAGTTGTTGCACCAACAATGCTTGGATTTTGAGAGGAAGATGTAAAACCATTTGGCCCCGTCCATGAATAGGTAACTCCTGCAATATTACTTGCAGTTAAATTGAGTGTGCTTCCATCGCAAATTGCGCTGTTGCTAGAGGCAGTTGGTGTCGCAGGTGTTGGGTTGACAACAACAACAACAGTTGCAGGTAAACTTGAACAACCGTTATTTACAACCACCGTATAGGTGCCGGCGCCAGCTAAGGTTATGTTGGCAATTGAAGGGTTTTGTAATGCGGAAGAAAAACTATTTGGCCCTGTCCAAGAATAAGTACAGCCTACAACAAAACTTGCGGTCAAATTCAAACTTGTTCCTGTACAAACAGGACTGTTACTTGAAACAGTTGGGGCTGTTGGAGGGATATTTACAATGACAGTTGTTGTTCCAGTTGGACTTGTACATCCGTTTACAGTAACAGTTAAGGAATAGGTTCCAGAAGCAGCAATTGTTGCACCTACGATTGAAGGGTTTTGGGAAGCAGAAGTGAATGTGTTTGGCCCTGTCCAAGAATAGGTTGCACTTGCAACTAACGTTGAAGTAAGATTCAGATTTTGCCCAGCGCATATCGGACTGTTGCTCGCAGGAGCGGGAGTTGAAGGAATAGGATTTACAACAACAACTGTTGTTGCAGCAGCGCTATTGCAACCGGCAACGGAAGCTGTCACCGAATAAGTTCCGCTTGCAGCAACTGTCGCTCCAACAATATTTGGGTTTTGTGATACAGAGAAAAATAAATTTGGACCCGCCCATGAATAGGTAGCTCCAACAATATTACTGGCAGTAAGATTCAAAGTTGAGCCAGCGCAAATTGGACTGTTGCTTGAAGCTGTCGGTGGGGCAGGAATAGGATTTACAGTCACAACTGTAGTACCAGCGGACCCAGTACATCCCGCTACTGTTGCAGTAACAGAATAAGTTCCGCTTGCAGCTACCGTAGCAGCTGAAATTGTTGGATTTTGTATCGCCGATGAAAACGCATTTGGTCCCGTCCAAGAATAAGTTGCACCTGCAATTACACTAGCGGTGAGATTCAAATTAGACCCCGCACAAATTGGACTGTTGCTCGATGCGGTAGGCGCTGCAGGAATTGCATTCACGACAACTACTGTTGTTCCGTTTGGCCCAGTGCATCCACCAAGGGTTGCATGAACCGAATATGTTCCACTTGCCGCAACTGTCGCACCCACAATACTTGGGTTTTGTATTGCTGCTGAAAATGCATTCGGTCCCGACCAAGAATAAGTGACACCCGCAATAAAACTCGCCGTAAGATTTAAAGTTGAACCCGCACAAATTGGACTGTTGCTCGAAGCTGTTGGTGCAGCAGGAGTTGGATTTACTGTCACAACAGTTGTCCCTTGCGCACTTGTACAACCGGCAACTGTAACTGTCAATGTATAGGTTCCGCTTCTTCCAACTGTTGCATTTAAAATGCTAGGATTTTGCAAGGCAGATGCATAAGCAAGTGGCCCAGTCCATGCATAACTAGCACCCACTACCAAAGGTGTTGTTAGGTTCAAAGTAGCTCCTGCACAAATTGGACTGTTGCTAGAAGGTGTTGGCGTTCCTGGAATTGGATTCACCACCACCACTGTTGTACCCGCAGGTCCCGTACATCCCGCCACCGTAGCGGTAACGGAATAAGTTCCACTTGCCGCAACCGTTGCCGCAGCAATTGTTGGATTCTGTAAAGCAGAAGAAAAAGCATTAGGCCCCGTCCAAGAATAAGTTGCACCCGCAATTACACTTGAAGTCAAATTCAGAGTGGACCCAGCACAAATAGCACTATTGCTAGAAGCGGTAGGTGCAGCAGGAATTGCATTCACCACCACCACTGTTGTACCCGCAGGTCCCGTACATCCTGCCACCGTAGCGGTAACAGAATAAGTTCCACTTGCCGCAACCGTTGCCGCAGCAATTGTTGGATTTTGT
>CAIQQJ010000006.1 GCA_903873905.1 uncultured Flavobacteriales bacterium | reverse complement strand
GAATCTCTGGGAACACGTTCTTTCGCTTCTGAAATGGCAATCAGTGCAGCAATTGACTTTCATTTATTGATTGGATCGAAAAGGAAAGAAGCACGTTTACGTTTTCTGAAAAATTATTGGACAGAAAAAGTTGTTGGAATAAAAGGTGTGAAAATAAATACGCCAAACAAACCGGAATTCTGTGGAACGATTGCGAACATTTCCATTGAGGGATGGAAGCCCGAAGAAATTGAAGCAAAGCTGATGGAAAAATATCGCATTCATTGTGTTGGCATCAATTGGGAAAATATTCATGGCGCACGCATTGCACCCAATGTATACACGAGTCTTGCCGATTTGGATTTGTTGGTAAAAGGAATAAAGGAAATTGCGTCTGAAGTTCCAACGCCAAAATAATTACGAGTTTTATCTATGAAACATACCATCTTCTACACCTTCGCCATCATTGCAATTGGGTTTTTGTTGTTTCTGAATTTTCGTCATGGGAAAACGGATATAGGAAATCAAGAAGTGATTCATACCAGTGAAGCGCCTGAACCCATTGGGCCTTATTCACAAGCCATTCGAAAAGGAAATGCCTATTTTATTTCCGGACAAGTTGCAATAAATCCGAAGTCAGGAAAATTGGATACGACTGATATTACAACTGAAACAAAACAAGTGATGAACAATATCAAGGCAATTCTTGTTTCAGCGCATTTGAATATGAATGATATTTCAAAAACAACAATTTATCTGACTGATTTGAAAAATTTCAAAATCGTCAATGATATTTATGGAACTTTTTTTGGTGCGGGACCATTTCCTGCAAGGGAGACCGTTCAGGTTGTAGCTTTACCCAAAGGAGCGCATATTGAAATCAGCGCAATTGCAGTGAAGGAGTAGGTGAGAATTGATTTCTACTTTTCGTACTTCTTGAAAATCTCTTTCCTAATTGGGCAGTTGCACAAAGTGGAATATCCAAATGAACTTTTGTAATTGCAATCTTGGTTGTTTACACATTTAATGAAATGTACCTCATTATCACAACAGTATTCAACTTTGCAGAAGACATGCTTGCTATTATTCAGGCAATCTAAATTACTAGGACAGCGATTTGTTTCTGATACCGTTTTCTCGTCAATTTCCATTTTCATTTGAAATGATTTTTTGGTATGCGATGTTGTTTTGGGCTATTGTCCTTTGTAATCTTACCGGTTGCTTATAAATATAGGAATATTGGCCTATCATCAATGCTTATTTCAAGTGCTTGATTGTTTTCTTGCTGCCAATATTTTTACATATTGCATTATTGGTAAATTCAATACTCAATTAACGACGTATCTTTGCATTTCCATTTTTATCCGCCATAATCTTGAATACATCAGATTTAATTGAATCAAAAGAAAATGCCATAGAAAAGCAGCTTTATGCTTACCAACATGGCGCTATTGAGAAAATATTCAAGCGTCTTCAAGAACATACTTCCAACTACAATCTCCTATATCAACTTCCCACGGGCGGAGGAAAGACTGTAATTTTTTCAGAGTTGACCAAACGTTATATTCAAGCTACAGGAAGAAAGGTGTTGATCCTAACTCACCGTGTTGAGCTTTGTCGACAAACCTCACAGATGTTGAACGAGTTTGGAGTTACAAATAAAGTGATTGATAGTGCTGTGAAGGAAATGCCTGTGCCGAATGATTTCATGTGTTATGTTGCGATGGTGGAAACATTGAATAATCGTTTGAGAGATAAAATTCTTGATCTTGATAATATTGGATTGATGATTGTGGATGAGGCGCACTATAATTCATTTGCAAAATTGTTTAAGTTTTATGAAAAGGGAATTGTTTTGGGTGTTACCGCAACTCCATTGAGTTCCAATATTGATATAAGGATGCGGGATCATTACGATGAACTCATTGTCGGTGAATCGATTTCTTCGCTCATTGAAACAGGTTTTTTAGCACGTGCAATTACTTATCATTATCATGTTGGGCTTACTTCATTGAAGGTTGGGATTTCGGGTGATTATACAGTGAGTTCTTCGGAGCGACTGTATAATAATCATGTGATGCAGGATAAATTGCTCAGTGCTTATAAAGAAAAATGTCTGGGTAAAAAAACCTTGATTTTTAATAATGGAATAGCAACTTCACTTTATGTCTATGCTAAATTCCGTGAAGCTGGTTTTGAAATAAAACATCTCGACCATACGCATTCTGCCCGCGAACGAAAAGAAATTTTGCAGTGGTTTAAGGAAAAGCCCGATGCGATTCTTACATCAGTGAGTATTCTTACTACAGGATTTGATGAACCTTCCATTGAGTGCATTATTTTAAATCGTGCGACTAAATCACTCACGCTTTATTTTCAAATGATAGGAAGAGGTTCGCGTGTGTTGAATGACAAAAAGGAATTTTATGTTGTTGATCTTGGGAATAATCTAAATAGATTCGGACTTTGGGAGGCTCCTATTGATTGGGAAAGTATTTTCAGATCACCTGAGTTTTATCTTTCAAATATCAGGAGTGATGAGGAAATTGAGCACAGTTACAAATATGTAATGCCTGAAGAATTGCGGAATAAATTTTCCAATTCCACTAATGTTGAATTTAATATCAAGGCAGAACATGTTTTGGCAATCAGTCGAGGGCTGCGACCAAAAGTGGTTATTGAACATTCCATCGAACAACACATTTCGATGTGCATTGAAAATAGCAATGGCATTGATGAAGCATTAGTCCTTGCAGAATTATTAAAAGAAGAAATTGATTTTCGGGTACGAGTGTATTGTCGTTGCCTTGCAAAAACTTCGGAGAGTTACGTGAAATGGCTGCAAGATGAATACAAACGCAAGTTGCAACTTTCGTTAATCCGTCATGCACAAAAACTTGCTGATGAAATTAATGAAGCATCGGAAATTTCTGATATTTCAGAAACTGAAGTTTTGCCGAATGAGGAGAGTAGTATTGATGGAGATTTTGAAATTTAGATATTTCCTAGTCAAATGATTTTTTACTTGCCCGACAGTTGTAGGTAAATCAAAAGTCCAGCAGCGATTGTCATAATGATTAACGCGGCAAATCCTAAAATATTTGTTGTTCTACTATTCACAAATTCTCCCATGATTGTTTTATTGTTGGAAATGTGTAGAATAATTGCAATCAAAACTGGGGCAGTCATGCCATATAGGATGGCGGTATAAATCAGCGCCTTTATTGGTGAAATGCCAATGTAATTCAAGGATAATCCGAGAATGAGCGAAATGGCGATGATGATATAAAATGCTTTTGCTTCATGAAACTTTTTGTCAAGGCCTTGTTCCCATCCAAAGGTTTCTGCAAAAATGTAGGATAATGAACCACTCAAAACTGGAATTGCAATTAGTCCCGTACCAATAATTCCAATTGCAAAAAGTAGATATGCCAAATTTCCCGCAAGTGGCTTTAATGCCATGGCAGCTTGTTCAACCGTATCAATTTGATGAACGCCGCCTTTAAATAAAACAGTGCCAGTTGTAAGAATGATAAAGTACATGACGAATCCTGAAAATGTCATTCCAAAATCTACGTCTTGTTTCATATCACTAATTATCTTCTTGTTAACGATCAAATGTTTTTTCTTTTTCTTCATTTCTTCAACTTCAACGGAAGCCTGCCAAAAGAAAAGATAAGGGGAAATGGTTGTGCCAAGGATACCTACAAGAATGGCCAAAAAATTCTTGTCAAACTTGATGGTTGGGATGAATGTTGATTTAAGAATTTCTTTGAAGTCTTGCTTATATAAAAAAGGCACAATGAAATAAACCAACATGACAATGCATAAATATTTGAGCACTGATGCAATTTTTACATAAGGCAAATAAATGATTAAGCCTAAGAGAACAATGGTGAAAAGAACACTGAAATAAGTTGCATCAATGGATGGGAATAACAAATTTCCAACGGCTCCCATTCCTGCAATGTCCGCACCAATATTCATGACAATTGCAGGGAAACTGAATAACAACATCAAATACAAAACAGGTTTTGGGTAATGTTTTTT
Source organism: uncultured Flavobacteriales bacterium (assembly GCA_903873905.1). Taxonomy (GTDB): domain Bacteria; phylum Bacteroidota; class Bacteroidia; order Palsa-965; family Palsa-965. The sequence continues at coordinate 65,595 of CAIQQJ010000006.1, read as the reverse complement.
CAGAGTGCCTGTTAAGCCTTGTGAAGTAACCAAGCCAATTCTTGCACACATCTGTTGTATGGACGCCATTAGCGGAAATGCGATGATGGCTGTCCATAAAGTAGAAAGTCCATATGCTGCGCCCGCCTGTGAGTAGGTGGCAATTCCTGATGGGTCATCATCGCTTGCTCCTGTTACTAAACCAGGTCCAAGTAATTTCCAAAAACGTAAAAGTTTAGAATGCTTTTTTTTTGGAGGAGTCATTTTGTAATCAGAATTGAATCGCCTGTGACTTAACAATCAGGCATGATGAAAGGTAGCACTAATTTTGTCTTTCGTAGGAGGCAAAATTATGAGACCTGCCATCAAAATAAATGAGGTTTGTCACTCAAGAAGAGGTGAATTTGGTTCGGAGGCTTTCAGATTTACTTTTTACTTTTCTTGTAGGATAATGTTCTCCATAATTTTTCCAAAGGGCCTTGCTTGTAAAATGTGAACCAAATTGAATTTAAAATTACTTGGAATGAATAGACGCAAAGTGCTATCATGACAACATTCGTAACTTTTGTTTGTCCAAATAATCCAAATCCCCAGCCATAAAAAATAAGGGATAAGATGATGGATTGCATGATGTAATTTGTCAATGACATGCGTCCCATCAATCCAATTGGTTTTAAGAATTTCGCAATGACGTCTGTAGAGGCAAGCAACATTATAAATAAGAGATAACTCGATGCAATGAAAATATTCATGAATTCATATCCAAACATGTATTCAGCATTTGCAAATGGACTCTTGAAATCAACTATTTTTTCATAGCCGAAATAAGCAATTGTACCAATGGTGATGGTGCCTATAAGAATCAAGCTCCATCTCAATTTCTTTTCTGCAACTTTTTGATGCAAATTGTATTTTGAAGCGAGGAAACCAAAAATAGCTATGCCAATAATTTTTGGCAAGTAGTAAAATGTATTGATGTTTCTAAATGCGAAATATTCCTGCAAACGTAATTTTAGACAATCAAAATAATTTCCATTGGCATAAACGATTTTTGCTTGTGCAAGCCCTTCGGTATATGTTGATGTCATGGGATCAGGAAGGTGGATCCAAACACTCAGTATCAACCAAACAGCAATGAAAAAGTAAAATAGGATTGCAAATAGCAGTATCCATTTGCTGGGAAGTTTATGAAACAATAGCAGTACAAATCCTGCTATCGAGTAACATAACAAAATGTCACCAGCCCAGAGAAACAAAATGTGTGCAACTCCGAAAAGAAATAAAACAAACATTCTTCGGCTGAAGAACTTCGTAAAGTTTCCTTTTAGTTCGTTGAATTTATTGAATTGTAAGTAGGTGCCATATCCAAAAAGAAAACCGAAAAGGAAAATGAATTTATCCGCAGTTAAACTAATGTAAATGGTGTAAAAATGTTTTTGAAATTCATCAGGAAGGCTATTGTAGAATCCTCCAAAATCAAAAAAGGAAGCATTGAATCCCAAAGCGTTTACTAAAATAATTCCTAACAATGCAAATCCTCTCAGGATATCGATACTAGAAATTCTTTCATTGATGTTTGTTGGTTCTGCAATTTCTTTCACCTGTTTGATTTTTGTTATTCACTTTTAAAGATAAACGTTCATTTGTAATGGTGCAAAATTGTTGTTCTCTTCTTGATTATTACTTGATTTTCAAAATTTGTGGTATTATTTATTCTGGCAATCGCATGGTCTTAAATACATATTCTATATTATGCGGCGCTTCAGTTCCATGCTGACCTCCAGTTTCAATTACCAAAACCAGCAAAGCATACTTTCTCTCTGGACTCATCCAAATTCCTGCGGGATGAAGATCTACATCATAAAAGTTTCCGAAATACAATTGCACAGAATCAGTTTTCGTTGCTTGACTAATTTCACAAATAAGCGAGATACTATCATAATATCGATTGTCTATTGTTGATGTGTGCAAGGAATATTCCAGATTGAAATCTTTTTTTATTTTCCCCTCTTCATAACTGAAAGGGAAATCGGAATACAATGCATTTGTATCTGCTACTATTTTGTAGTGTTTTAATAAAGGTTGCAGGCTATCCTTGTCGCGTTTCCAAAGTGCAAAAATCTGTTCCGAAGTAATTGCATTCGTTTCTCCAAAATTGTCAAACCATTTTGCAGCAATTGAATCGTGAACCGCATCATAAATCACTAGGCCCATATGACAATAAAATTCACCCTCATCCCAAGTGAGGTAGGCCGCTTTTCCATCGAGAGACCAACCAATTGGATGGAAATTTTCTACATAAGCGGAAAAATAACCAGCTGGATCCAATTCCATATTTCTTTCCTGATTTGGAATCGATGCTTCAAGTCCACCAATAGTTAATCGTTTCGGAAATGTCCAGTTTTTTTGGGCTGAAAGAATTCCAGGTGTGATGAGAATCAGAAATAGGAAACGTTTCAATTATTTGAATTGGTTTTATTGAATGATATCTTCGTGCTATTAATTCTGGTATGAATTTACGAAAAACCATTCTGACTGAACATTCCAAATCGCAAACCTTGAAAGTGACGAAGTGGGTAGGGGATGATGAAAAACGTTTTGCCGAAATTGTGGATTTACTTTTTTCTGATGAGGTTCGAATTGTACATCGCATCGCGTGGGTAATAAGTTGCTGCGCCATCAATCATCCTGACTTGGTGAAGCCCTATTTTGGAAAATTCATCGGCTTGCTTTCAAATCCGAATTTGCATCCCGCTGTTTACAGAAATATTTTGCGTCTGCTGCAATTTATCGATGTGCCGAAAAAATATTTGGGTACGCTTACCAATTCCAGTTTTTACTTATTGATGAAAAGCGATTCTCCTATTGCAGTTAAGGTTTTCGCTATGACTGTATTGAAAAATATTTCAATGAAAGAACCTGAACTGAAACGTGAATTGAAAATGGTAGTCGAGGATTTGGTAAAGGAAAATGGTGGAGGAATAAGAGCAAGAGGAAAAAAAATTCTGAAAGAGATTAGTAATGTTTAATGGAGATAATTTTTATCACCACCGACAACTTTTTTTTTGTAAATCTGCCGCCACCTCATCACTTCATCACCGTTTCACTTCAGCAGCACAAACATCTGATCAAAATTTATTGTCATCGTGTTCCATTGCATAAAAATATCCTCTCCTACAATTCCGTAATAATTTGCAACGGCCTTTGAACTTCCGGAGACTTGTATACTCGCATTTTTCAAATGTCCTTTTTGATTTGCAAATTCATAATGAAGCTGCTTGATTTTAATAATTGAAATCTTCTCTGAACCTCCCGCACCACCAATATGACTTGTTCCATTTTTGTTTTTTTTCAAACTATCTTGATAGGTGTAATAAAATTTATTCCCAAGAATTCCAGTTGCTGCACCTGTGTCGAAAATGTACGGATGATATGAACCAAAATAATTCACATTGGCAAATGGTGTATTTCCGTTCAATCCCAAATTTTGCAAATCCGATTCTGTTTGTTGAATTGGAGAAATAAGATGTTTGTTTTTGTGAATTTGAATTTCTCCCAATTGCGCAATAACTGGCAAACCGATAATTCCTTTTATTTTATATGCTCCGCCAATGAAAGAAAGTGATTTGTCGGGAAGTATAATAAAAACTACATTTCTGAAAGTTACATTCCCGATTTTCAAAATGTTGGCCACACCTAGTTTAGATGGAACAGAAGATCGAGAAGAGGAAGCTACTGCAAAATTGACATCTAAGATTTTCACTCCCATTTTTTTTGCTTCCGATTCTGAAAGCGTTGAAAGATTTGCGCCCGTGTCAAGAATAAAATTTCCGTTTTGGGCATTTATGTTTACTGGGATACGTATTAACGAAGCCATGTCGCGTTTAAATGAAATGTCCAAGGCTTCTTTTCTTTCCACGGTTTGCGCAGGGGTGTTTTTTAATGCAGCTGTAATTGCACCGGTATTCCTAATTCCATCCAATGTTTCTTTTTCCATTGCAGAAGAATAACGAAAAAGCAAAATTGTGCAAATGGAATCTGCCTTCTTGTAATCGAACAAACGAAAATCATTTTGAAAATGCAATTCCAATAATTCGGCAACAATGGAATCGGATAAGTTAATTTCTTTTTTTGCCAATAGTGTTTCAATGGCTAGGTTTGATTCTGGAGATTTATTGAAAAGAAAATAATACCAGGAATAATAATAGAAATCGTCATTACTCACTTTTTTCCCATGCGGTGAAGCATGCAATTGTTTTTGAAAATCTTCCTTGAACTGAAAATATTCTCCGCTATCTATTAAAACTTTAAGATTTTTGTTTGTGGGAAAATCTGCTGCGTTAAGTCTTGGAAATAGTCCGAATAGAAAGAATAAAAACAGTAAACTGAAAAATTTCCAATTCATTTGTTGTAATTTATTTTCCATAATTATGATTTGTAAGACGGAGTGTTTTTGTCAATGGAAAAAAGTAAACCGCTTGAAAATGCTTTTGACAAAAATGTATTGAAGGCTGACAATATCTAATCTAAATAAACTGCATCCTCACCATTTTCTCCAACAACAACTGAAATATGCTCTTGCATAGTTGTTGCAAGGGATAAGCCAACAAAATTTGTTTTTACCGGAAAACGATTGTGATCACGATCTACAAGAACCAAGGTCTTAATTGATTTTACATGTGATTCTAAAAATAATTTCACACTATACATAAGCGTACGACCTGAATTGGAAACGTCATCAACAAGTACAACTGTTTTTCCTTCCAATTCTTTCGCGTCTATTTGCACGGAAGATTTTCCGTCAAGCGGACTGTCTTTGGAAATGGTTACTTCACAAAGTTTCACTTTGATTGGAGAAATTTCACTGAGTATTTTGGAAATGCGGGTCGCTAGGCGAAATCCATTTCCTGCAATTCCTGCAACAACAATTTCCTGTTCATCATAGCACTGTTCGTAAACCTGCCAAGCCAAACGATTCAATCGTTGTGCTATCTGTTTCGGATTCAAAACGAGTGTGCGTGTATCTGTCATTGTGTAAAGTTCTAAAAAAATACGAATGGTGCAATTGATGAAAACAAAAAACAGACTCCAAAATTCCGTAATTGAAATTTGAAATCTGTTCTCCGATAATTATTAATCTTTAATCCCTAATTTTTATCTGATCACTGAAACGTGTCCGATGAATTTATGTTTCTTTCCAAAAACATCTGTGACTTTTGCTTTCCAAACATAAACATCTTCTTGTACGAGGTTGTCGCTCTTGTTCTGAACTTTTCCATCCCAAGGGTGACCCATGTTATCTGTATAAAAAATCAGATTTCCCCATCGGTCAAAGATCCACATTTCATACTTGTCAATTCCTTCTCCGACGCCAATGAAATTATCATTTACTCCATCACCATTTGGAGTAAATGCATTTGGAAAATAAATGACATAATCAGGATCTATACAGATTCTCATTGTATCCACTCCAGGACAATTCGCGGCATTATTCGCAATGAGAACAACGTCATAGCATCCGGCAACATCACTTGGGAAATGGTAGTTTGGATTTTGAGCGTTTGAGCTATCCAATCCTCCAAAATACCAAGTCCAACTTGTTGGTGCCCCTGTTGATTGATCTGTAAAGAAAACTGTGCTATTGAAAATATCAGTTGGTTGGGGACTTGCAGTAAACTGAGCAACCACATTTGGAGAAACGCAAACATAATTAGGCATTGTGACGGTACCAACACATCCACTTGCATCGGTAATTGACAATGTCACATTATAGCAACCTGTTATGGTGTAACAATGATTTGGATTGAAGTTAGTTGATACTGGAGACCCATCTCCAAAATTCCAGGCACAACTTATCCATGTTGGATTATTTGGTGTAGTGAAATTCACGCATAATGGAGCGCAACCTGTTAATGGTGTTCCAGTGAATGTAGGAACCGGAGGTGCACTTACAGTAATTGTAACTACTGCAGAATCGTTTGGTGTAGTACAACCATCGGATAAAATAACCGTGTAAGTTGTTGTTACAGTTGGCGTCACACTTACGGTGATTGAATTTCCACCTGTTCCTACTGGCAACCAAGTATAAGTATAAGGTCCACCATTTCCTCCGTTAGGAGTTGCAGTTAGTGTTGAAGGTGATCCAATGCAAACTGGACTTGGGTTAGCAAGAAGCGTTACATTCAGAGGAGGATTGACAGTTACAGTAATTGAAGCAGGTGCAGAAACACATCCATTTCCATCAGTAACGACAACAGTATAAGTGGTTGTTACAATTGGGGAAACAGTAACAGTTTGTGTTGAACCTGTACCGACTGGAGTCCATGCGTAAGTATAACCAGATCCTAATCCACCAGCAGGAGTTGCTGTGAGATTCGATGATTGACCAATACAAATGGTTGGAGGAACAGCAGCTACAGTTGCAGTTACTTGTGTTGGTCCGGTAACTGATACAGTCGAAGTACCAGAACAACCGTTTGCATCCGCAAAATTCACAGTGTATGTTCCAACGCAAAGTCCTGTTGCAGTCAACGTTGTTTGATTTGCTGCATTAGCACTCCACTGATAAGTATAAGGGGCAGTTCCTCCATTCAAGGTAGCAGTTGCAGTTCCATTACAATTTCCAAAACAGGTGACTGGAGAATTTGTCATAACACTTGCAACACTTCCAGGTGCTCCAGTTACGATTACTGAAATATTGGAAAGGCAGTTGTTGGCGTCTGTAACCAATACATTATACGTGCCAGTACCAAGATTATTTAAGACGTTGGAGCCAGGTTGGTTATTTGCAGTTTGCAAAACATTATTCAATGCATCTGTCCAAACAAAATCATACGGTCCAACTCCACCACTTGGAGTAACGGTTGCCGAGCCATTTGTCATGTTGCATCCAGCTGGTGTAGATGTTGTAGTAAGAACAATTTGTGCTGGTTGAGTAATTGTAAACGGCACTATTGCCGAACAACCAGTAGCGTCTGTTACCGTACATGAATAACTTCCTTGACAGAGCGCAGAAGCAGTAGCCAAATTCCCTCCACTTGGTGTCCAATTATAGGTATAAGGTCCTGTCCCTCCTGAAGGAGTCACTGTAGCTGATCCATTGCATCCACCAAAACAGGTAACGTTATTGGCGACTTGAGTTGTACTTAATGTTCCAGATCCAGGAGCAATTACTATTGTTTGCGTTTGAACGTAAGAATAAGGGCAAGAAACAGTTGAGGAAACTGTAACAGTATAGGTTCCTGGAGCAAGATTTGTTATGGTTTGAGTGGTTTGTCCATTGCTCCATAAATACGTATAGGGTCCTCCACAAAATGTTGCCGTTGCTGTAGCTGATCCAGTCGGAGATGCACAGGATGGTTGTACCGCAGTAACGGTCACAAAGTTTGGCAAGACGCAAGGGGTAACTGCAACTGATGCAAGGAAAGTTGTTCCATTGGTAGTTCCACCGCAGACCATAAGATTCGTGTTCGCAACATTTCCCCACGCTAAATCAAATACAACGCCTGGGAGTCCTCCTATGGTATTTATCAAATTTAAAGTGGCATCGTATTCGTAGATATTATTATTGGAGCCTACAAAGACATTACCACATTTATCAGTTGTAATACCAGCATTCACCGCACCAGGGGTAGTACTTCCTCCTGGAATTGTTACCTGATTGAAATGAGCTCCTGTTAATGGATCCCATCGATCAATACTAGCACCATTCGTGGTATATAAATACTGGCAAGACGATGTAATCGCATCCATTCCAACTGAACCAGGAGCTTTTACATCTCCATCGATATAAGCATATCCTGTATGCACCCTGAACAATCGAACTCCAGATGCAGCATTAAAACAAATTAAATTATTATCCGCACCAGAAGTTGCGGCTAAAAGGCCACCTGCCAAATCTGGAGTCACATTACTGTCACCAGTCATGTGATAAACCAAATTATTGGCAGCATAATAGGTACAATAAATATCACCCATCGAATCATTTTCAATCAATGTACCTTCCACTCCAGTAGCGGCATTCACTGGTTCTTCCACGCTCATGTTGAAGTAAGTAGTACCCGAAACAATTCGTCCTCCTCCTGATTGATAGAATTGTGTGTGATTGCAATTAAAGGTGATGGTCCATGTTTCCATCATGTTATTCGTGCCAGTTCCTGCAGTAGTGTTTCCCCATATCAATGCAGTGCCTGTAGGATTTATTTTAATTGTATTGTAAAATCCAGTATTGTTATTCGGACCTAATCCAATAGATACATAAACGTTACCTGCAGCATCAGAAGCTACATCACCTTGGAAACCTGAATATCCTGCACTGGTTGTCAAATTAAAAGTCCACATAAAAACACCCAAAGGACTGTATTTGTCAATTCTTGAACTAGGAGTAGTATTGTAAGAATAAACCAGAACGTTTCCTGCTCCATCTACCGACAAATCGTTTGGTGTAAATCCACTTGCAGGAAAATTAGGTCCAACTTGCCAAGGATCAATGATGATTGTTTCTGTAATCGTTTTCATTCCATTTGCGAGAGTGAAACCAACCGTATTTTTCTTAACCAATTCAAATTGAGAACTAATTATTTTTCCATCCACTTGAGCTGCTTTGAAAGTTAATGGTGCATAATCTGTAATGTCACCACAGTCGGTTGAAATAATCATATTTCCTTCACCATCCATTTTCAAGTTGGCACCATAATAATCCATTCGTATGTCAGAAGGGTTTGCCCCAGGATGCAGTATGTAAGAATATTTCATTCCCTTTTCAGGGTGGATTGTATACTCAATGTCGATAAAAGGATAAATGTTTTCATACACGATCTTGGTATATCCTTTTACATTTCCAATTACTTTGTCTTTGTTAATTGAAGGCATGTAAAAATTGAAGTAAGCACTGGTCTGATTTTTCCCGATAACTTTGGTATTGCTATTTGCACCCTCCCAATTCATTTCAACAAATTCTGTCTTGGTCAGAAATTTTGCTTTGTTTTTTTCTGCCAAATCATTTTCCTCTCTTTCAGAAGATCCATTTTCTCTCATCGCTTCTTCATATTCCGCTTCAGAAACTTTTTGTTGCTTGGAGACTCTGTAAATTACGCCTGTGCTTGTGAAATAGGCAGTCAATCCTTTATCATCTTCAAAACTGAACAATACTTTTTTCCCTTGAAGTTCTTTTATGGGACTCAGCTGACCAACATTTTCAACAAAAGCCACACGGCTTTGATCTCCTAATTTGTTCAGAAAATCAAAATTGGATTTGCTTGTTTGAGCTGTTGCAGAAATGGATGCAAAACCCAAAGCCAATATAAAAAACAAAGTAATTTTAATTCTCATAGAGGTGTGTTTATTTTCGTTTTCAAAGGCCAAAGAGACATACCATTAAAAATGAAATCGTAATTTTTAACGGGTGATTAACGTTCTTTCAAATATAGAACATTTTTCTTTATAAGTGGCTAACATTCATTGTTTTGCTTATAAAATGGAGTTACAGAAAACAAAAATGGACTCTAAAATCGACAGTCAGTGGCGAAAAATGAGAAATGGATGGGGTTTTGGTGAAGTTGTACTGGGCAAATTGTTGTGAAAATTGATTTATGACAATTTCCTTTTCCAAAAACAAAATCCAGATTTCAGGATTCCGAAATCTGGATTTTGCAAGCTTCAATCAAATTATCGAATCACGGAAACGTGTCCAATGAATTTATGTTTCTTTCCAAAAACGTCAGTGACTTTGGCTTTCCAAACATAAACATCTTGTTGAACGAGATTGTCGCTCTTTCCTTGAACTTTTCCATCCCATGGATGGCTAATATCGTCGGTGTAGTAAATCAAATTTCCCCAACGGTCAAAAATCCACATTTCATATTTGTCAATTCCTTCACCAACTCCAATGAAGAAATCATTTATTCCATCAGCATTTGGCGTGAAAGCATTTGGAAAATAAATCACATAATCAGGATCAATGCAAACTCGCACAGTATCAACGTCAGGACAATTCGCTGTATTATTAGCGACAAGAATTACGTCATAACATCCTGCAGATTCATTTGGAAAAATATAAGTTGGATTCTGCATGTTAGAACTATCCAATCCACCAAAATACCAATTCCAAGATGTTGGACTTCCTGTTGACTGATCTGTGAATGTCAGATTTGTATTGAAAATATCTGTCGGTTGCGGACTCGCAGAAAACTGGGCATTCACAGTTGCAGAAACACAAACATAATTGGGCATCGTGACTGTTCCAATACAACCATTAGCATCGGTGACAGTTAACATTACGTTATAACAACCTGGAGTTGTATAACAATGCAACGGATTACAATTTCCTGAAACAGTTGCGTTGTCACCAAAATCCCATGCACAGGTTGTCCATGTTGGATTATTCGGCGTTGTAAAGGTGACGCAAACTGGAGCGCAACCGGTCAATGGATTTCCAATGAAAGAAGGCTGGAGGTTGATTGACAGTAACAGTAACCGTTGCAGAATCATTTGGTGAAGTGCATCCATCAGAAAGTATTACCGTGTAAGTTGTAGTAACAGTTGGAGTGACGTTTGCTGTAATTGTATTTCCCGCTGTACCCACTGGCAACCAGGTGTAGGTGTAAGGTCCACCATTTCCGCCATTGGCAACAGCTGTTAGTGTAGATGATGATCCGAGACAAATGGCAGGTGGAAAAGCTGTGAGCGTAACGTTCAATACAGGATTTACAGTTACAGTTACAGTAGCAGGAGGAGCAGCGCAGCCGTTGCCATCTGATACAACCACAGTGTAGGTTGTTGTTACAATTGGAGAAACAGTTACGTTTTGTGTAGTGCCTGTTCCAACAGGAGTCCAAACGTAAGTATAACCTGAGCCAGTTCCTCCAGCAGGAGTTGCTGTGAGTGTAGATGATTGACCAATGCAAATTGTTGTTGGCGCTGCTACAACTGTTGAAGTAACCGCAGGAGGCCCCGTAACAGCAACTGTTGCAGTACCCGAACAGTTATTTACATCATGATAATTTACTGTGTATGTGCCTACGCATAAATTGGTAGCTGTCTGGGTGGTTTGATTCGCGGCATTCGCACTCCATGCATAGGTGTATGGAGCAGTTCCTCCATTCAATGTGCAGGTTGCAGTGCCATCACAAATTCCGAAACAACTAGCAGCTACACTCGACATTACGTTTGCAAGGTTTCCTGGGACACCAGTTACAATTACAGAAACGTTTGCAAGGCAATTATTGGCATCTGTTACAAGAACATTATAAGTTCCCGCAGCAAGATTGTTTAATGTATTTGGTCCAGTTATATTATTAGCGGTTTGTAAAACATTATTCAGTGCATCGGTCCAAACAAAATCGTAAGGTGATGTTCCGCCAGATGGAGTGACAGTTGCAGAACCATTTGTTTGGTTACAACTAGCATTTGTTGAAGTTGTTTGAAGTACTAATTGTGTTGGTTGAGTAATTGTAACAGATGTTGTTGTTGTGCATCCGCTGTTGCTATCCGTAATTGTAACGTGATACGTTCCTGCCACCAAATTATTGATTGTATTTGGAACTGTTTGTCCAACCGCAGTTTGTATGACTGTGTTAGCGGCATTGTACCACGTGTAATCAAACGCGCCAACACCAACAGCATTGGCAGTAATGGATCCATTATTTCCACCAAAACACAATACGTTTACCTGCGACATTTGCGGCGGCGCGCAACATACGAGCGATGCATTGAATTGATAAATTGGATCGGCAATACAAGCGGGGTTTATCCAATTGCCTGTTTCTCCATCACCAAATGTGTTAATATTAATTCCGAGATTATCACCTGTTTGTCCTGGAGGACAAGTATTCGATGTGATTGTCCAACAAAAAGTCCAGTTTACATTACCAGTGCAATTGTCTCCGAAATTATTTGTTGGATTTCCATCAGGCCCGCCCTGTACCATATCTCCATCAAAGAAAAATCCACTTAGAATTCCATTTCCATTAGGACAATTCACATTATTAAACCACGACCAAACACCAGGACCACCATCGCATGTTGAAGCACCTTGTAAGTTTGTAAGCGTTGCCAAATTCCAACCTGATCCGAAAATAGGAACTAAAGCCTGAAACCAATTTGTGTTTTGTTGATCCCATTGCGTAACGGTGTAACAAAAAGTAACAGTTGTTCCCCCTTGATAAGTCCCATTTACAGGAAGTGGATTAACTGTTAGGTTAGATGAAAGCAAACAATCGGAACATGAATTTGAATTCTGAAGTGTCATGTTGAAAGTGCCTTGGTCTGCAGGACTTCCTCCGCTAATTTGAATGTAATAAGTCTGACCAATTACCATTTGATCAAAAGTGGCAGTCAAAGAATTTCCTGAACCAATTGCGCAACCACGTCCGATAAGTCCCGAACAATTTCCTTGGTAAATTGCAATATTTGGATTTACAATATTTCCATTAATGGTAATTGTAACAGCATTCCCATTATTCACAAACGAATACCATACATCAGTAGCTGGGGAAGCCATTGGTGTATTCAATGAAGGTTGGCAGTTTATTAAAGTTGTATAAGGTTGTTCTGTTACTGAATTTACATTGGTAAGATTGTTGAAAGTTGAAACCGTGCCAAGTCCCGATGGGCAAGGTGCAGGTGCTCCTAATGTTCCTAATGGTGTTGCTCCAAAACAATCATCATTTATTAGCTGAGCATGAATTGGATTCAATGACACAAATAAACTTAAGCTGAAAAGGAAAATGTAGATTTTTTTCATTTGCTTATTTTATTTTGGAGCGTGTTTGTATTTCAACAAGAATTCCTGATGAAGTCAATTTGAAAATTGGTTTGGTGTCAAATGCAGGAACTTCTGTACGCACATGATCTCTGTTGAAAGGGATTCCAGCTGCAGTTAGTTCATTTGCAGAAAGCAATTCCACATCCAAGCCATTTTCGAAATGAAGTGTGTTTCGTTTATCAAAATATCTGTACTTATCAAGATCCGAATGTGACAGGGCCTCTGTATAAGGAGCAATTTCAGTAACTGCGTTGGGATTGACATATACATAACTACGCGCATCAGTCAAAGAAAGTAGCGGTAAACTGATCAGTAAAAAAAAGAGGAAGCGTTTCATGTGCAATGGGTTATAAACATCAATTCACTGCGAAAGATAGCCAATTTTAGGAATAAAAAATAGGGTGAAGGACAGAATTTTCAGCGGTCAATTTTTAAAAATCAACCAATTACTCTGCCTTTGTGTTTCTGAACGGATATTTCCAAGGACCTTTAAAGATCCACTCTCATGGATTCTTGCCCATCCTTCATCATAGCTTCCCATGTCAGTGTAAATTGCGTTTTGTATTTTCATTTTAACGAGATCGTCTGCAAATTCCTGAAGTGTTACAGGCGATTTTGTTTCTATGATGGCAATATTTCCATTTGGAAAAACAGCGATAGCCCTACGTTGAAAAAGTTTTTCGTCCTTATGAAAACCAAGATTTTCGCCTTCTCTTACCAATTGAATCTGTTGAAAAAAAGAAGCATTCAATTTGGAAAGACTATCGATGCACGATGAGGAAAGAAATTTTCCATCATTGGTTTTGATAATAGAAACACTATCCTTGATCATTAGGAATCCTCCACCAAGTCGATGATTAACTTTTTTCGCATCAACAGGTTTTCCATCAATAATAAATAGTCCATCAATGCTGCCATCATCAAGCTGTGTGAAAGCAACAGGTATGCAAAGTTTAATGGAAGTATCCGATTGATTCGGACGAATGTTGGTGAGCTTAATTTTTAAATTCCTGAGATAATAAATGGAATAAAACTCATCTTCAGAAAACCATTTTCCGGAAGAGAAAATGGGAGTTGTGTCTGACTTATCAGAATTGATTTTAGATCCGTCCTTATTGATTTGGATGCAGGAAAAAAATGGAAGAAGGAAAATTAATAGGAATTTACTTTTTTTCACCAGCATGAAGGATAACGGTTTCAAGTTCCGCACAAGTATTTTCCCAATTGAAACGAGCATGCACCATTTTAAATCCATTTTCCGCAAGGCGTTCCGCTTTTTCAGGATGATCAAGCAATAAATTAATGTGTGTTGCGAATTGTTCTGGCGTATCAGCAACTAAAATTTGAGAATCAGGAATCGCTTTTAAAGCATTGTTGGATAGGGTGGTGGTAATGCAAGGAAGTTTCATTGCCATCGCTTCCAATAATTTATTTTGTAACCCAATACTTGATTGCATTGGAGCAACAAGAATTTTGGAACGCTCAAAACTTTTTCTGACATCATCCACCCAACCGGTAACCGTTACGTTTTCGGATTGTAAAGCCAGCACTTCAGAAGCAGGACTTGCTCCCGAAATCAAGACACGAATGGAAGGTTTCTTTTTACGAATGATTGGAAGAATTTTTTTAACAAGATAAATGGCACTTTCTATATTGGGTGGATAATTCATATTCCCATTAAAAAGTAATTCATAATCTTTCTCTGATTTCATTGGTGTGAAGAAAGTGGTATCCACGCCATTCGGAATGACATGGATTAAGGAAGGGTTTTTTACCGGTAAAAGATCGCGGTCTTGTTGTGAAATAATAGTGAGCGCATCAAAGTCAGTTGAAACGGCAGCTTCATAATTTAGCAAGCGTTTCCATTCCATCTTAAAAACCCATCGCCATAAAATATTTACTTTGCCAATGCGCCGCTCAATTCCTTTTGAAAAAATATCCATGTAATCAAGCGTGCGGGGAATTTCTTTATGCTCACGCGCATATTCTGCACTGCGAATAAGTTGTGCGAAAATACGATCAGGTTTTTTTTCTGAAATGAGCGTGGCTATTTTTCTTTTGACAGAAGAACTTGTGAAATACGCTACTTGCAAAGGAATTCCGCTGAATAATCCGGAAAGTAAATTGAAGAATATTCCGATTTTGGAAATGTTATAAACGTGAATTTCCTTGCAGAATTTTTTCAATTCTTTTTCTGCATCAGGATGAAGTGTTGTGTCGTTTATTGCACAAAGAATTATTTCGTGATTGTTGGAAAGGTTTTTCAGCTGATGGTACGCACGGAGTTTGTCGCCCTTTTCGAGCGGCCATGGAACACGAGATGTGATACAAAGTATTTTCACTTGACGAAGCTGATGTAAAAGTCGTTCAATTTTTTCGAAGATGAATACAAATCGAAATGGGTTTTTGCAAATTCTTTTGAACGTTGTCCCAATTCTCGTGCGAATATTTCATTATTTAACAAATTGCAAATAGCTCCAGCAAAATCTTCAGGTGAATTTTTAATGAGCACTTGGTTTTCGTTTTCACTCGCAGAACCTTCTGCACCAATTGAAGTGGTCACAATTGCTTTCCCAAGTGCCATTCCTTCTACAAGTTTCACGCGCATTCCTCCGCCGCTTAAAAGGGGAATGGTCATTACCAAAAATTCATTCATAAAATCGAATGCATTTTCCACTTCGCCATGAACAAAAATATTTTGCCCTGAAAAACGTGCATCATCGACCTTCAGATTTCTTCCAGCAAGATGAAGTTCAGCGAATGGGATTTTTGAAACTACTTTCGGCCAGACTTCTTTCACGAGCCATAGCACGCCTTCCACATTCTCCTCCCAATCCATTGCTCCAATATGGAAAACAGTTCCAGGTTTTGCGCTGATAGAAATATTTTCTTTGGGCAAATTCATGGCGAAAGGCAATACAAAAATTGGTTTATTAATTCCTGACAACATTTTGTGAATGGAACCAGCATCTTCATTTGTAATCGGAATAATTCCATCCACTTTTTGAAATGTTTCTGTTTCGCATTTAAAAATATTTTTGGTCAAATGGTTGAACCAAGTTTTTTTAAGTGGATTTGTTTCCAGCAAGGTTCTTCTTTTCCATAATTCACTTTCAATATTATGTGCACGAAGAATTATTTTCGCCTTGCTGTATTTACGAATAGCCCCGATATAGGGAGCGGTGTATAAACTTTCAAGTTGGATGATGTCAAAATTTTCTTTTTCAAGAATGGAAATCAATTTGTTTTCAAAATCAATTGAATAAAACCGATTGACATTGTAGGAGGAGGAAGAAAATAAATTAAAAAAAGCAGAAAAAATATTTATACCTGTATGCACAAAAAACGTTTCAATTTTTGTGGCGGATTTATATTCTTCAGAAATTAATTTTGGATGATAGCGGTGCTTTTCCGTTTCAATGGCCAAAACCTGAATGGAATTTCCTGAAAGTTGAATTGCTTCAGTAACGCTATTCATCGCGAGTGTTCCTCCATCGACAGAAGGAACTGGGGGTTTTGGACAAATTTGAAGGATGCGCATTTTTGAAATTAATCCTGTTCTTTTATTTCGCTGATATCTAAAATGGGAGAGTCGGAATCATTCGGAGTTTGCCGATCTTTTGTTTTTTTATTTCTTGTGAAAAATCCAATTACTCTGTTGAATAATCCTACACTGTCAAACATTCCAGAATCCGCTGTTGCCTTTTTTGTCAACCAAATTCCAAGTGGAAGAAAAAATGCGCAGCCAAACCACATTCCAATTTCAGGTGGAATAGTTCCTTCTTTCGCTAGTTTTTCGCCAACAATACTGAGTACCCAAAAGAGCAAAAAGAAAAATACAGAAATGACAACGGGCATACCTAGCCCACCTTTTCGTATCAAGGCACCAAGAGGTGCTCCAATGAAAAACATAATGAAACAAGCGAACGACAAACTGTATTTTCTCCAATATTCAATTTTGTATCGGAGGATGGAACTTTCCTGCGCTTCGATTTCATTTACTTTTGAATCGGCAGCACTTTTACAATTTCGGGCATTGTTCAATGCGATATCATAAATTCGGTTGCGTTCTGATGCGGCTAATTCAAGAATTAGATTTTCAGATTTTGGTTTTGTGGATGAAGTGTCAAGCATTTTCCAGTACGAATTTGATTTTGGAAAATAGGCCATTTTTAATCCAGAGTAAAAAGTATTCTTGTCTTTGTCGAGTTGCCATTTCATTGTATCAATTGCTTCTAGCAATTGTGTTCCATTCAACATTTGATGACCATCCTTGAATAAATTTTGGTCTGTTCGTACCATTTTGAAACTGGAAAAATCAAGTCGAGCAAGCTGATCCTTGAATTTGATTCTGGAGAATGGTTTTGTGATATATGCATTTTGTTGGCTCCACATTTCCCTAAATGTTTCCCCATTGTGCAGTTCAATTATAAAGAAACTTTTATCTGGTGTAAGAAACATTTTCCCATATTCCGCAACAGTCAATTGTGTATTTCCGGCCTGGTCATGATGATCATAAATCATAATATCATGCAAGGTTTGTCCATCCTTATCAATTTTATTAATGCGAATACTGTAACCGTCAATTTCATTATAAAAAACGCCTTCTTTTATATTCAAAGCGGGTTTTTGCTGTTCAATATCGTAAAGTGTGGAAAGAAATTTCAGATTGGTGTAGGGCAGGAGGTAATCCGAAAAATAGAATGCTCCAATGGTAATGAAAATCATCAGAAAAATAAGTGGGCGCATTATCACTGTCAATGATCTTCCCGCTGATTTTAATGCTGCGAGTTCATAATTCTCCGCGAGATTTCCAAAAGTCATGAGCGATGAAAGCAGCACCGCCATTGGTAAAGCAAGCGGGACAAATGTCAAAGCCGCGAATAAAAACAGTTCACTCAATACATTCCAATCCAAATCTTTTCCCACCAATTCATCCACATATTTCCAAAGAAACTGCATGAAAAGAATAAACACCGAAATCACGAAAGTCATCGCGAAGGGTGGGATGTAGGACCGAAGAATGAAACGTGTTAATGTTTTCAAGGTTCGTAAAGATAGGAAGCAGAACTCGAATAGGTCATAAAACGAACAAGCCCGACAATTAATTGTCGGGCTTGTTGCAAAAATTATGCTGAAAATTTATTTCTGTAAAATGATTTTCTGTGTGAAGGTTTGACCAGCGGTCGTAACCTTTAAGAAGTAAATTCCATTTGCATGTGTGCTAAGATCAAGCGCTTTGGTATACGTTCCATTTACCGGAGCGATATTCTCACTCATGATAATTTGTCCCAATGCATCTGTGATTTCCATAACACCTTCACTATTTGCATTTGTGATTGTGAGGGTAAATCCACCGTTGTTCGGGTTTGGATAAATATTTATACCAGCAATAAGCGTCGGATCGATAACTCCAGTACAAGCATTAACTGTAATTACTGAAGTAGCAGTTCCTGTACAGCCATTTACATCTGTGTAGTTGTAAGTGATTGTTTGCGCACCAATACCAGCAGTTAATGGAGTGAAATTACTTCCTGTTACACCAGGACCACTGAATGTTCCACCTGTTGGTGAACCTGAAAGCGTAATTGCAGGATCAGTTGTACAAGCAGTTAATTGAGTAGTGAAGGTAACGGTTGGTGGTGTATTGATGGTGATGTTGATTGTATCAGAAGCTGTACATCCACCAATTAGTGTTGCAGTAACAAAGTAAGTTCCACTTGCAGAAACAACCAATGTTTGTGATGTGCTTAGATCGCTCCACAAATAGGAAGCACCAATATTTCCAGCATCAAGTGTAATTGTTCCACCGCACTGTGTTGAATCTGCACCGAGTGTTACAACTGGATTACTGTTTATGGTAACTGTAATGCTATCACGAGTTGTGCATCCTGAAGCATTTGTTACATCCACCCAATAAATGCCTGTTGTTGCAGCAATTAGTGTTTGGGCAGTGCTGTTGTCGTTCCACAAATAGGTTAATCCAGCATTTCCAGCATCTAGTGTTGCTGTTCCTGTGCATTGTGCCACATCTGGTCCAAGGTTAACTACAGGAACAGAATTGACAGTAACCGTTGTAGTTGCAGTATTTGAACAACTATTTGCATCCGTTCCTGTAACTGTATAGGTTGTTGTTGTTACCGCAACGAAAGGAACACCATCTGTAACACCACCAGACCAAGAATAAGTAGATGCTCCACTTCCTGTAAGTGTTACATCGGATCCTGCACAAATAGTAGCAGCGCTAGAACTTGCAACGACTATTGGAATAGGATTAACAGTAATGGATGTATTTGCATTTCCAATACAACCATTTGCATCTGTTCCAGTAACGGAATAGGTTGTTGTAATAATCGGACTCACAGTTTCAGCAGGAAGTACTCCACCAGAACTCCATACATAAGTTGAAGCGCCCGATCCTGTCAATGTAATTGATGATCCTGTACAAACACTTGTTGGTCCAGTGATAACAACAACTGGAAGTGGATTAACTGTAATTGTTATTGTTGCAGTATTGGAACATGTATTTCCATCTGTACCTGTAACAGTATAAGTTGTTGTTGTACTAGCAACAAACGCTACAGCATCTGTAACGCCACCTGACCAGGTATAGCTTGTTGCACCGCCGCCTGTAAGTGTTACGCTTGTACCTGCACAAACTGTAGTTGCAGTAGCATTTGCTGTAACAGTAGGAAGAGGATTCACAGTAACAGTTGTGTTAGCTGTATTTGTGCAACCATTTGCATCTGTTCCAGTAACTGTATAAGTAACAGTTGAGGTTGGATTGAATGGAACTGCATTTGTAACACCACCTGTCCATGTGTAAGAAACAGCACCACCACCTGTAACTGTTACTGGGCTACCAGAACAAACCGTAGCAGCAGTTGAACTTGCTGTTACTGTAGGAAGTGGGTTTACTGTAATGGTAACAGTTGTAGTATTAATACAGCCATTAGCATTTGTTCCAGTTACAGTATAAGTTGTTGTTGTTGTTGGATTAACAGTAACTGTCGCTCCAGTCAATGAGCCTGGCATCCATGCGTATGTAACAGCACCAGTAGCAGTGATAGTTGTGCTGTTTCCAGTACAAATCGAGCTACTTGCTGGAGTTGCGGCAACTGTTGGAAGTGGGTTAACAGTTAAAGTTGCACTCGCAGTTGATGTACATCCAATTGATGTGGTTGCAGTAACAGTATAAGTGGTGGTTGTAGTAGCTGCAACTGCGTTTACTGGTGAACCTATTGTAGAACTTAGGAATGTTGCAGGGCTCCATGCGAAAGCAACAGCATTTACACCTCCTGTAATGGTGACAACGTAATCCTCAGTTTCACCATAGGAAGATTGAACCGCACATGGGTCTATGTCACCGTAGGTGCTATGATCCATTTCACGAACACGTAATCTAGTTGGTCCATTAAATGCACCAATTGGAACAGTAAAGGTGAAGGTTGTATTTGCAGGTGAAGAAGACATATCATCCGTTTCTCCTAGTTTTTCATTAGGGTCACCTAATGAGCCATTTTGGTCGAAATCGATCCATGCTGCCATGTCATTGTCAATCCAAGTTCCTGGACTCAAAGTGATGGTGTAAGTGTTTCCAGCAACCAAGGAAGTAGTTGTATTTGCAATAGCTGGATATAGCGTGTAAAATGGCGATAAAGCCCCAACAGTTGAGTTGTTAATTGTACCTAACTGAACCAAACTGCAGTAATCACCAGCACCTGTTCCATATGAGTAGGTTGGCTGACAATAATTTGAAGCGAATGAAGCAGTTGCTGCCAAAACAGAGTTGCCGCCAGAACAAATTGATGCTGGAGCTGCTGTTGCTGTAACTGTCGCAACTAATCCTGAAGAAATAACTGTAGTTGCTGTTGCAGTACATCCAAGAGCATCTGTACCAGTAACGGTATAAGTTGTACTTGAACTTGGTGTTGCATTTACGCTAGCTCCTGTAGTTGCAGAAAGTCCCGCTGATGGTCCCCATGCATAAGTTGTAGCACCTGATGCAGTGAGTGCAACAGCAGGTCCTGGTATACAGTAACTTGCAGTTGTAGGTGTAACAGCTACTACGGGAGCAGGATTTACAGTGATGGTAACTTGCGACACTGATGTTGAAAGACAGCCATCAGAAATGGTGAGTGTATATGTTCCAGCTGCAGCCATTGTTATTCCATTGATAACGGGATTTTGAACAGCTGATAGGTAACCATTAGGACCAGCCCAATCATAAGTGAATGGAGCACCACCACCAATAGGTGTAGCATTAAGCGTTAGGCTTGATCCTTCACAAACTGTATTTGCAGGTGATGCAGAGGCAGTACTTGTCAATGGAGTTCCTGCAGTTACAGATACTGTACCAGTTGCAGAACAACCAGCATTTGTTGCAGTTACAGTATAAGTAGTGCTTGATGTGATGGAAGAAGCAAGTGGGTTATAGATTGTAGTATTGTTCAAGAATGTTGCAGGTGACCAAGCAAAAGTGATAGGTCCTCCTGCTGGAGCCCAACGATAGGCATCAGGTGTTGAAACAGTCCAAATAGTATTGTTTCTTCCACTTACTGGATATGCTACAGTTCCAGTTGCGTTCTGGATACTTTCTACAGCTGAGTTGTAACCTGTTGCATTAGTTGTATGTACTTCAACAAAATTGCTGGATTCATAAAGAATAACTTGTGTTGTGAGTGATCCAGAACTATAATAATACACAGCTCCTGTCCAATTGATAACAAGTTTTCTATTTGGTGCAGTACCAGTTGTGAAATAGGTAATGCTTCCTGTACTCAAATTCAAATCAGAATAAACTGCACCAACGCATGGCATTGCTGCCCATACACTAGGGAAAGTATTTGAATAACCTGTATAGGTTGATGGAGGACCTGCACCAAGGAATACGAATCCATTTGTAGAAACTGCAAATGAAGAATAAGAAGTTCCAAAGAAAGAGAAGTTAAATGGAATTGTTTGTGCCATCCAACCTCCGTCATCCAATGAACCAGAGGAAAGTGGGGTCACTGCAACACCACCACTGCAAAGTGTAGTAACACCACTTCCTGGTGTCGGTACTGGTGCGAAAGTAATGTTGGTCAAATTGTAACCAGCCAATCCTGTTAAACCTGTAGAAACTGCCAATTGAGAATTTCCTCCCAAACATACACTTGGAGGTGTTGCTGTAACAGAAGAAACTATTGGCATTTCAGAAACGGCAATTGAAACAGTTGCTGTAGCAGTACAACCGATACCATCAGTACCTGTTACTGTATAGGTTGTTGGAGCTAGAGGAGAAGCATCTACAGTTCCGCCTGTTGTTGCAGAAAGGCCTGTTGCAGGTCCCCATGTATAAGTTGCAGCACCTGTTGCCGTAATTGTGATTGGTGCACCAGGTACACAATAGGTTGCAGAGGTAGGATTCACCACCACAGGTGGTGCTGGATTCACAACCAATGAAACGTTAGATACTGAAGTTGCAAGACAAGCATCAGTAACTGTTACTGTGTAGGTGCCTGTTGCTGCAGGAGTAACTCCATTAATTACTGGGTTTTGTGCCGATGAAGTGAAACCGTTTGGACCAGTCCAAGCGTAGGTGTATGGTGATCCGCCACCAACTGGGATTGAGTTCAAGGTTACGTTTGTTCCTGCACAAACAGTTCCTGAAGGAGCTATTGTTGAAGAACTCGACAATGCTGATCCAGATGTAATTGTAACTGTACTTGTTGATGCACATCCAGCAGGAGTAGTTCCAGTTACTGTATAGGTTGTAGTTGATGTAATACCAGTAGCGTTAACTGGACTTCCTGTTGTTGCACTCAAGAATGTTGGAGGCGCCCATGTGAATAAACTCACTTGGCTTGCACCACCGGAAATGATGACATTATAGTCTTCAATTTCTCCGTAAGTATAGGAGCTACAAGGCAAAATTCCAGTTGTAGAATAAACGTTACGAACGCGCATTCTTGTTACACCATTGAAAGCTCCTAAAGGAACAGTAAATGGAATAGAGAATGTTAGTGTTTGCTGCTCTCCTAATTTTTCTGATGGATCAAAAGATCCATCCTGGTTATAGTCAATCCAAACGGCTACATCTTCTGTTCCACCATTTGCAATTGTACCTGTAATGGTGTAAGGACTTCCAGCAGTCAAATTGGTATTCAACAAATTATAATAGGTATTGTAAGGTGAAGCAGAAGCTCCTGTAGTATTGTTGATTGTCCCCAACGTTACATTGGTCAAATAATCACCTGCACCAGATCCTGTTGTGTATGCACCAGTGCAGTAAGTACCCGTAAATGGAATGCTACCTGCGCCAGTCAAAACGGAGCTTCCACCAGAGCACACAGAAGCAGGACTTGCCAAGGCTGAAACAGTTGGAGTATTACCAACTGAAATGGTTACAGTTGCTGTTGCTGTACATCCATTTCCACCTGTTCCAGTTACAGTATAAGTTGTAGTTGCAGCAGGATTTGCAGAAACAACAGCTCCTGAGGATGGAGTCAATCCTGTTATTGGTAGCCAAGCATAAGTAGATGCTCCTGATGCTGTAATTGTTATTGGCAAACCACCAGGTAAACAAATTGATCCTGAAGTTGGTGTGACTGCTACTGCAGGACTTGGATTCACAGTTACAAATACTTCATTCGACAAACCTGTCACTGGACCAGTAGAACAAGTAGTCTGTAAAACATAATAATAAGTACCTGCTAAAAGGGCAGCACTGGTATAAGATACAGTTGTTGCACCTGAACCTCCCACAACGTTAGCGTAAGGACCGCCAGATGTTGTAGAAATCTTCCATTGGTATGTGATTCCTGGGCCGGTTGTGGCACCTACAGAACTCATGTTTATGGTAAAACCAGCACAAGTTGTAAGTGTTGCAGGGGTAATTGTTCCACCCACAGCACCTGAACACATCACAAGAGCACCATCAAATTCGTCAGCTCCAATGTCAGGGGCTGTTCCGCCGCCATTAATAGAACCAACTGGACCTGGACGAGCATCATTGTCAATATCTACAGTGATGGTTGGAATAACTGATCCACCACTTTCAAGTAAAGTTGAAGTAGCAGCAGGGATATGCAAGAAAACCACTGAAGAACCTGTTGTACTTGAATAGCTAGGGTTTTGAGAAATTGAAGCACCGTCTCTAGGAGAAACACGTGGTTGATAAGTTGCTAGGGTTTGATCACTATTCGTTCCATCTGTGAAAATCAAATTGGCTGGACTTGGTGTTCCTGCATAGAATGAATTGTTATTTGAAGTGTTGGCGTAATCATCCAATGCAATTGTGGAAAGGCGGTATGCAACCGTTAATCCTGTTCCCATTGGGACTGAATTATTTACTACAAGGTTATTTCTCAAGTCAAGGGCAGATGTTGTTGCTGTTGCACTTGGAATATGATAAATACCAGATGTTCCGAAGTTTGCACCTGTAGAAGTTGCACTTAGATTAATTGTATTATAATACAAGTTGTAATTTGATAATAAAGTAGTTGAGGTAACTGAAATTCCTCGAACAGCATCTGAATAGCTGACTAATGGAGCTCTCAAATCACCAATTGTATTATTATTTGCATTTACAGTTGTTCCAGCAGAGATAGAAATACCATTGACCATTGAGAAGGTGGCAGTGGTGGAGCTACTTGTATTGCTGAGATTATAAACGTTATTCTTGTAGAAGTTAACTGTAGTTCCACCCGCAGCTCTCAAGCCTTCTACAGCTGTTGCTAAGCCTGATGAACTCAAACCAAAAATGCTGTAGTTGTTAGGACCGATTACTTTGTGCTCATAAACATTTACCAATGTTCCAGCATTTGCATATATTCCCCAAATATTTCCAACAGATGTAATCGTATTAATCTTGTTTTGGTATACATCCACTTGGGTACCACCATTAATCATAATACCAGCAATGGCAACTACTGCTGTTCCGGTAATGTTGGTGATTGTATTATTGTAGAATTTATTGTTGGTAGAACCACCACTATACATCGCAACGAACTGTGAAGCTGCACCATTAAAAGTGTTGTTTTGAATTGTATTGTTATACAAATTCACATATAAGGCGGTCGCATCCAGATAAATTCCATATTGTGCAGTACTGATAGAACCATTATTCACACCAGAAACAACATTTCCATAGACTAAGTTTGGTGATCCTGCAGTACCAGCGAATCCTCCCAAATAAAATGGAAGGAAATTTCCTGTTGTTCCGTTGTGGGTAATATTGCTTATAGTATTGTTGAAGACATTCAGGTTAGGATTTCCTGAATAATCTCGGGAATAAATACCATAAAATGAACCCGTTGTGGTAACGTTGGTGGAAATATTGGAGAATGTATTTCCAGAAATGGTATGTGAAACTGTACTTGGGGAAGAACCAAAATCATAGTAACAATAGAAGCCAGCTGTTGTTGCTGCTGCTGTTCTTGAAACTCCAGTTAGCGTTGTATTGTTTGTTATGGTTTTTGTTCCATTTGCAGGTGCAGAAAAGTTATTATAAATGAGATAGATTGTACCTGTAGTTTTCAAGGAAAGGTTGTTGAAAGTATTTCCATTGATTGTTTCAGTAAGTGGTGTTCCGCTGTGGTAGATGCAATCTGTTTCACCCGAACCACCAGTAGCACCAGAATAATTATATCCTGCAAAACTGTTGGTTGAAATACTTGTAGTACATGTTGCAGAACCACCTGTACAATAAACGCCACGCACAGTAGCTGTAGTAGTAGCAGCTGAAAGTGTCATGCCACTAATAGTGTTGGAATTAATATTGAGTGCAGTAACGATTGCACCAGTAGAATAAATTGCATATAGCGAACCAGATGTTGCCGCTGTTGTTAAACTAAGCGTATTACTATTGATATTCAAATTGGATGGTGTAGTACCATTATTATAAATTCCATATGTAACACCAGATGTAGCTGTAGGATAGGCAGTGGTAACTGTGTTATTTGTAATGTTAATGGTATTACTATTCGCAGTACTACCAGCCACATTTTCAATACCACCTAATTGTGAAGTAGTTGCACCTGAAGTAACGGTTACTGTGTTGTTGCTAATGGTTTCACTTGCTCCAACAGCTGTATTGGTATAAATACCACGAAGCGTACTAACGTGATTGACACCAGATCCATTATTGTTATTTACCGTGTTGTAGGAAATGTTAAGTGCATATTGAGCAAGTGTACGAATACCTGCAGATGCGTTAGTTGCAAGGGCACCACCACCATAGTTCAATACACTATTTCCTGTTGCAAGTGAAACTCCACCGATATCATTGCTTTGATCTGCATTTGTATATGGGCTAATGTCTACATAACCAATCAGCACAATTCCATAGTTGAGGTTTTTTACAGTATTTGAGTAAAAAGAGTTGAATGAATTTGATCCAGAAGCGGCTGTAGGAACAAGAGCAGTTGTTGCTGCAGTAGGAATGGAGTTGATCATGAGAATACCAACAGATCCTTCCACCATTGGTGCCGTACCTGAAGCAAAATTGATTCGATTCAATGTAACAACGCAATTCTTAATGAGGTTGTGTTGCGCTCCATCCGTTACGGAATTCTTGAAAAGACCATAACCATATTCCATGGTAGCAGGGTTGGCAGCGTTTGGATCTATCAAATCGATACCATCGATGGTAACATAATCCGAACCTTGCAAACTCCAGATTCCATCTGGTGCTGCAGAAGTTGGTGTTGCTGTTCCAGCATAAGCTGTGATTAAAGGATTTGCACCAACACCTGATTTTTGGAAAATGATTGGGTTTCCAGATGTTCCAGTTGCTGTGATATTCAAACGAGCAGCAATCGTTTCTGTATAACCAGCGGCTACGTTAAATGTAACACCGCCTGCACCAATACCTTGGGCGTTGAGGTCAGTTATGGCTAATGCCACTGTTGCATAATCACCAGGTATATTTTTTGTCCCAGTCAATTGCGCAAATACACTTGTTCCTGTAAAGAACAGAATGATTGCGGATAAACTTAAAATTCTGAATGTGTGTTTCATTGAGCTCAGATTATATGTGTGTTAATTGTGTGCTTTTTATTTGCCAGCGACAAAAGTCGGTTTTTTTTTCATGCCGTGGCCAACGATGTTAACATAGTGTTGTTCAAAGATTGATTTATTAATTGGAAAAAGCGTTGAAATTTATATCAGTGTCCTAAAATATTCGACCAATTACAAGAATTGTCTGTTTGTTGGAAATGTGAAGGTTATTTGGGCGCAGAAAAACTGATAAGGATCATAGAAATTGAGGTCATAAATTCCCTTTTCAACGGCTCTTCAAAAGTTGTTTTTTGAAAAATTTCTTGTGCTTGTGCCAGAATTTTTGGATCAATCGGGCCCGGAATTTCTTCAATAATTGTTGCGATTTCAACGAAACATAAATCATTTGTGTCTTTGTCACTCAAAAGTGCAATGAAAAAATCAAGGTGATTTGAAAAATCCAATCCGCTTTCCCAGCATGCGGCAAGAAGCACCTGACGGTGCTTTACATATTCTTTCATTGCAATTACTTCAACAAGTAATTTTTGCGCTTCTCCAGTCTTAAGTGTGTGCAGCACTTCATCTTTTAACTCGCGCGCATTTTGATCGGTGAGTTGAGTGATTAATGTTGAGATGAGTTTTCTGTCGAATTTTTGTGGAACAGCTTCAATAATTTTGTCTGGAACTGGTCCGAAGAATGCTGTGCGAAATTCAGCATCTTCATGAATGAAAGGTTCTATATTTTCTTCGTCTGTAGGATTTTGATCTTCTGAATTCATTGTGATTTTTTATAAAAGTAATTGAATTTCAACATATGAAAATTAGCGTTCTCCGAAAATGGAACTTCCAACTCTGATCATTGTGCTTCCTTCTTCAACGGCAATTTTCCAGTCGGAACTCATGCCCATGGAAATAGTATTGAGTATTGAGTGTTGAGTATTGAGACTGACAAAGAAATTCTTCAGTGAATGAAATTCATTTCTTATTTGAGTTTGGTTTTCTGTGTTTGTTGCCATTCCCATTAATCCTTCGATGCGGACATTCGGATATTTTATTTCCGGATTTTCTGCCATCAACTTTTCAATTTCCTCGAATGAAAAACCGAATTTGGTTTCTTCTTGTGCGATAAACACTTGAAGGAGAATTGGAATAACGCGATTGGATTTTGCGGCTTGCTTGTTTATTTCTGCCAATAAACTTTCACTGTCGACAGAATGAATTAGGTGAACAAATGAAGCGATGTATTTTACTTTGTTCGTTTGCAAATGTCCAATCAAATGCCAGCGAATGTCTTTTGGAAGTGCTTCATGCTTCGGAACGATTTCCTGCACACGATTTTCACCGAAGTCGCGTTGGCCTGCCTTGTATGCCTCTATGATTTGTTCGTTTGTTTTTGTTTTAGATACAGCGATAAGTGTTACTTCTTTGGGAAGAGATTTTTTTATATGAAGTATGTTATCCTGTATTGACATTTTGTATCATATTGCCCCCAAGATAAATCTTGGGGTTTGTTCGCGTGAGGGATTGCAGCGGAAAGCCCGGAAGCCCATTATGTCGGTTCTGAAGAACCGACAACACTTTGCCAATGGGCTGAGGACTTGAAGTGGAAAGCCCGACCCCCAACAGTACTGTTGGGGGACACGCCCTCAAAAAAGGAACACCGAATATCGAACACCGAATATTGAATATCGAATTCATTCCTTGTCAGGCTGAGTTTCCCCACAGAATTGTGGGGATGTATCGAAGCCTAATCTGCCAATGAATGAACGACCAAACCACTCCTCAATTTTGGTTCGAACCAAGTTGTTTTTGGCGGCATGATTTTTCCGGAATCAGCGATGTCGATTAATTGTTTCATGGTTACTGGATAAATTGCAAAGGCAACTTTCATTTCTCCACTGTCAACACGCTTTTTCAATTCACCTAATCCGCGAAGTCCTCCTACAAAATCAATTCTTTTATCTGTTCTCAAATCAACAATATTGAAAACAGGAGCGAGGATTTTTTCTGAAAGAATGGTTACATCCAAAATTCCGATCGGGTCATTATCATTGTAAGTTCCAGGTTTTGACGTGAGCGAATACCATTTTCCATCGAAATACATTCCGAAATTGTGCAATTGATTCGGCTTGTAAATTTCAGTTCCTTTTTCCTCAATGATGAAATTTGTTTTCAATTTTTCCATCAATTGCTCAGGAGAATTGCCATTCAAATCCTTGATCACACGGTTGTAGTCCATGATCTGCAATTGATTGTCTGGAAAATGTACGGCTAAGAAATAATTGTATTCCTCTTTTCCTGTGTGATTCGGATTGTTTTCTTTCTGTTCTTTTCCAACCAAAGCCGCTGCTGCAGTACGGTGATGACCGTCGGCAACGTAAGTGGATTTCAGTCCTGCAAATTCCTTTGTAATACCATTGATGAGGTTGTCTTCTTTTACAACCCAAAAAGTATGTCCAATTCCGTCGTCGGAAACAAAATCGTATTCCGGCGTTGCTTTCACCACTTCATTCACAATCGCATCGAGTGCAGGAACATTTGGATAAGCGAAAAATACCGGTTCGTAATTCATATTGCTGATGCGAACATGTTTCTTGCGATCTTCTTCCTTATCAGGACGTGTTAATTCGTGTTTCTTGATGACGTTGTTGGTGTAATCATCCACTGAAGCGGCGCCAACAATTCCATATTGTTTTCTGCCGTTCATGGTTTGCGCGTAAATGTAATAGCACTCTTTTGCATCCTGTGAAAAGATTCCTTCCTTGATCATGCGCATCATGCTGTTCTTTCCGTTCTCATAAATTTCAGGAGCGTAATGATCATGATCGTCCGGAAAATCGATTTCGGGTTTGATGACGTGATAAAAAGAATTTGGATCGCCTTTAGTTTCGATTCTTGCTTCCTGTTCGTTCAACACATCGTACGGACGACAAGCGATGTTTTTCACTAAATCTTGCTTTGGACGTATTCCTTTAAAAGGTTTTAAAATTGCCATTTTAGTGTTTAGTTTATAGTTTTTAGTATGGTAAAAATTTAAAATCTGTTGTTATGATCATTAGAAATTTAATTCAGAATCATCAGTTCTATTCTCCGAACTAAAAACTCAGAACTTACAACTATTAAGAAAGTGCTGCGATCATTTTTTCTGCCAATTCAATTCCGATTCTTTCCTGTGCTTCATCTGTTGCAGCTCCGATGTGTGGCGTAAGCGAGATTTTTTCATGGGTTAGCAAATCTTTCATTGGTGTTGGCTCGTTGACAAAAACATCTAAAGCTGCATGTGCCACTTTTCCTGAGTTCAATGCTTCAATCAAATCGTGTTCTTCTATAACGCCACCACGTGCGGCATTCACAATACAAACACCATTTTTCATGATTGCGAATTGATCAGCGGTAATTACTTTTCCACCTGGTACGTGTAGCGTAATAAAATCGGAAACTTCAAGGACTTTATCCATTGGCAACGTTTCAATTTTCACACGAACGGGAGAAACGCCATGAATATCAATTTCGATTAATGCTTCAGCAAGAAACGGATCGTGTGCGGCAATTTTCATTCCGATTCCCAAACCAATTTTTGCAACTTCCTGTCCGATGCGACCGAAACCGATAATGCCAAGTGTTTTTCCTTTCAACTCAATTCCTTTTGCATATTTTTTCTTGAGTGTATCAAATTCGGTAGCACCTTTTGTTGGCATCATGCGATTGGAATCATCAAGAAAACGAACCATTCCGAAAAAATGTGCGAAGACCAATTCAGCAACGGAATGTGATGAAGCCGCAGGCGTATTGATCACATGCAAACCTTTTTCCCTTGCATAATCTACGTCGATATTGTCCATTCCAACACCGCCACGGCCAATCACTTTCAATCCAGGACAAGCATCAATGATATCCTTGCGAACTTTTGTTGCAGAACGAACTGTCAATGCAACATAGTGATGCGCGTTGATTTCAATTGCCAATTTATCTTGAGCCACTTTATCAGTAACAACAGTGTAACCTGCTTTTTCCAATAACTCTTTTCCTTTGGCATCGATGCCATCGTTGGCTAATATTTTTTTAGACATTTTATTTTTTGTTTAATGTGTTCCGTGCTCGGTGTATTGTGCACTGTGAATAAAACTGAGCTGGTGCATAAGGCACACACCACACTCTTTTCGAAATTTAAACTCTACGCAAACTTTTTCTCAAACGCTTGCATCACTTCCACGAGTGCTTGCACACTTGAAAGCGGAAGCGCATTATACATCGATGCGCGATAACCGCCTACATCTCTGTGTCCGCGAATACCGCTGATGTTTGCTTCTTTCCACATCTTGTCAAATTCAGGTTCGAGTTCAGGTTTTGTCATTACAAAACAGGCGTTCATATTGGAACGGTCTGCCTTGGCAATTACTGTTCCTGCAAACAAGGAGTTGCGATCGATTTCACCATACATCATCGCTGCTTTTTCGTTGTTGACTTTTTCAATCCATTGCAATCCGCCATTTTGTTTCAACCAACGAAGTGTAAGCAAACAAACGTAAATCGGAAATACAGGAGGTGTATTGTACATTGAACCACCCTTGATATGAACTTGATAATCGAGCATAGAAAGGATTTTTCTTCCTGTCTTCCCAAGTGCATCTTCACGCATAGCCACCATTGTGGAACCTGCTGGTCCCATATTTTTTTGTGCACCTGCGTAAATGAGGGAGAATTGATTTCCATCAACAGGTTTGCTGAAAATATCGGATGACATGTCGCACACGAGTGGAACAGAAGTTTTCGGAAACGATTTCATTTGTGTTCCGAAGATGGTATTGTTGGAAGTAACGTGTAAATAATCAACGTCAGTTGGAATTTCATAACCTTTCGGCAGGTATGCGTAATTCTTGTCTTCAGATGTTGCAATCACTTTTGTATTGCCAATCATCTTCGCCTCCTTGATCGCCTTATTCGCCCAAACACCTGTGCTGACGTAAGCAGCAGTTCCATCTGTGCGCAATAAGTTCATTGGAACCATTGCGAATTGCATGCTTGCTCCACCACCAAGAAATAATACTTGCCAACCATCACCAACACCTAAAAGTTCTTTCACCAATGCACGTGATTCATCCATCACCGCTTCAAAATTTTTGCTGCGATGAGAAATCTCAAGAAGGGAAAGATTGAGATTGTCGAAATTGATGCAAGCTTCTGAAGCTTGTTTCAAAACTTCAGCAGGAAGAATTCCAGGACCTGCTGCGAAATTGTGAACCTTGTTTGTCATTTTTATTTGCGGATTTGGTGTTAGAATTTTCGGAGGACGAAATTAATCATTGTATGTGATATGGAGGACTTGTAGTAAAGAAAATTGGAATTTTTGTTAATTGGGTAATTTGAGTGATTAGGTGATTAAGTGATGGAGTGATTGGGGAAAAGGGGCAACTAAGGATCTTGGATACCAATTATCTTTTCAGAAAAAAAGGGTAATCAAGTTTTACCTCAATTACCCAATCACTCCGTCACCTAATCATTTCCTCACTTCACCTTCTTACTTCTTTTCACCAACCAACGGACAAAAAACCAAGTTCCCAAAGCAACCAACCAAAGCGGCCATAGAATTGTTATTCCAAGAATGATAGCTTGCAATCCATGCCAACCACTTCCTAAAGCTTGCCAAATTTTTGTGCCAAGTCCTGGCTCATATTCATCCACATCTTTTTCTCGAGCAATTAATTCTTGGCGAATGGTTTCTTTTTGATAAAGATAAATTGTCACAGTGCTGTATTTTACCTGATCATCCTTGCGCAAATTTTCAATCAGGGCATTGTCAGAATTTTCCTGTTGATTCAACATACTTTGTTCTGCCGTTTGTACATCATCCAAATGTTTTCCCTTGTTGTCAATGTCAAGTGCAAGGCGGTGATTGTAATTGAAAATTCTTATTTGTGCGAGTTTGTTTGCAAGCAAATCGAGTGTAATGTCATTTGTATTTACATTTCTATAATCCAAATAATCCACCATTGGCACCAACGATTTCAAGGTGGTGTCGAGGTTTTCAACGGGCACACGAAGTACGATGGTGTTGGTTACAATAAAGCGCATCGTTTGCAAGGAAGAATCCACGCTTACGGGTTTTTCGTATGAACTTTGTAACTGACTTTCCAGTTTTGTATCGGCAACATAACCACCGAATTTCACTGCTAAATCCTCAATTCGATAAGAGCATGTGGCTACATTTTTTGCGCGAAATTTTATGGCTGCAGTTCTAACGAAGCGATGCGTGCTGTCGAGTCGAGTAGGGCGGGCGGCAGTTGAATTCATCAAGTATAAAAAACTCTGATAGGCATTATTGTTTTGTTCGGTTTGCGCAACCGCAGTATTGTCTTTTGCAGAACCCTCATTGGAAGATGAGCTTGGCGCTGCATTTTTATTGCCACCCGTTTCTTGATCTGCATAAAGCGATGAAGAGGAAACCGAAGTGGAATCGGCATGTCTTGTGTAATCCGAATTGCCATTTGCTTTTGGAGCTTCCTGAGTGTAATTTTTATCGGAAGAGGCACAACTGTAAATAAAAAAGCCTGCGATCGCAATGACCGGCAGGATGGTTTTCATGTTTTTCATACGAGTAGCTTTTTTACACAAACGCCATCATTGGCAGTTTATGCTTGTTTTCTGAAAGATTAACAAGCAAGCTACTTTCCATAAAAATGAAATGTGAATAAATTATAAAATGGAATTTTTATAGAGTAACCCAATCACTTCATCACTTAATTCCTTCATCACTTCATCACCAATGTTAATGATTTCTTCTCTTAAACAAATGATGTTTCTTCTTCGCACCTGGTGGCGGCCCATTTGGATCCTTATTTCCATTTCCCGCAGTATTGCCTCCCGGATTTTGATCGCCTTGAGGATTGATGTACTCATTATCTTTTTTGGTCTTGTTGTTTCTTGCATCAATGTCTTCTTCAATCATCCATTTTCCTTTTTTCCAATTGAAACAATCGTAAACAAAAGTCTGGCTGTAGAATTGATACATGCCTTCCGCACCACCAACTTCAGGAGCGAGATGGTCAAAAACAATTCGTTTTTTATCGTCCTCATATCGTAAAGCCATCACAAGTTCTGCACGAAATTCAAAAATGACACGGTTGGAACTTCTCTTGCCTCGGACAAATAAACGCTTCTCTCCAAAAATAGGTTTGCCATCTTTCCCGAATGAAATTACATCAATGATTTTTTTCCAAGTCTGATTTGTATTACCGTCCCAACCGAGAAGCGTGTAATATTTTTTATCCTTGTCGTTTGTCAAGATGATTTTATAGTACAATGCGCCGTACCATTTGTCGGGAGAAAGAATGGACAATTCAGGGTTTTTTATTTCATCCGATTTGTCAGTAAGATCATAAATCGTGATTTTATTTTTATCCGTTTTTTTCTTGGTGGCATTTTTCGATTCATCCACAACCAAAAATCCGTAATACACGTACGATCCATCATTTCTGGGAATATCCCAATTGAAAATGCGAATTGCTTTATCTGGTGAAGAAAGGTTAGCCAGGAATTTTAGTGAGTCGAATGGATAATCAAAAGCGCCTTCTATACTCAGAGCTTTTCTGAATAAATCGGTGAATTTTTTATTTGCTGCAATTTTATCCTGATCGGTTCCCATGAACATCGTGGGGCCAACTTTCTTCAATGAATCTTCGAATGTGATGAATTGTTTTTCGTTCGTGACAACGGGTTTTCCAAATCCGGCAAAGGGAAGCAGCAACAGCAGGAAAAGGAAACGACGATTCATTGGCGGTGTGGCTATAAGAAAAACGCCGGATTTTAAGTTTTAGTGTCTAAAGATACTCACAATGACGAAAAATGCCACCTTCATTTCTGAGATGGCATTTCCATAATTAATGTGAAATTATTACCCATGAAGTGCAGCTTTCTTTGAAGCCAACTCTTCTTTTGACTCACGCCAATTCTCATCATCCACGCAACAATCCACAGGACAAACAGCAGCGCATTGAGGTTCATCGTGAAATCCTACACATTCGGTGCATTTGTCAGAAACGATATAATAGAAATCCATGCTTACCGCATTTTGCGCAGCATCGGCATCAGCGCTAATTCCGCTTTTGGAAGTAAATTGCCCTTTGATGGTTGTTCCATCGGAGAAACGCCATTCGTTTCCACCTTCATAAATAGCATTATTTGGACACTCGGGCTCGCAAGCTCCGCAGTTAATGCATTCGTCCGTGATTTTGATTGCCATAGTTTTCTGCTTATTGGTAGTTTTGTTGCGGCAAAATTATCAAAAAAATAAAATCGAAATAGTTTCAAAATGAATCTTTCAGAACGAATTAATGCTTTTGTGAAATTGGGTGAGGAATTTGAATTTGTTATCGAAGGCAATTCAAAAACCAATTCAGGAAAAAAACTTTTTTCTATGTTTTCCGAACTTATTCACAGAAATGGATGGTATACTGAGAGAAATGTCCGTCACCGTTTGGAAACACTTGCAATGGGATTAAAAAGGGATGTGCTTGAAAAATGGACGGGCAATTATTCCATTCCTGAAAATGCATTACCCAAAAACATTGGAGTTATTCTAGCTGGAAACATACCACTGGTTGGCTTCGATGATTTCCGTTGTGTGTTGGTTTCAGGAAATAAGTTTTTTGGAAAAATCCCTTCAGACGATAAAGTTTTGCTGCCGCTCATAGGAGAAATACTCATTGAAATTGAACCACGCTTTTCAGACAGAATTATTTTCGAGGAAAACCAATTGCGGGGAATGAATGCAATTATTGCAACTGGTAGTAATAATTCCTCCCGTTATTTTGAACATTATTTTTCAAAATATCCACATATCATTCGCAAAAATAGGAATGGAATTGCAATATTGACAGGCAATGAAACGAAGGACGAACTTGCTGCCTTGGGTGATGATATT
Organism: uncultured Flavobacteriales bacterium; assembly: GCA_903873905.1. GTDB lineage: Bacteria > Bacteroidota > Bacteroidia > Palsa-965 > Palsa-965. The sequence continues at coordinate 29,953 of CAIQQJ010000006.1, read as the reverse complement.
TTTCGCTATTTCGGATTGGGTTGTAGAAGCGTTACAAAATTATTTGTTCCGGAAAATTACAACTTCAATCTTTTTTTCGAAGCGATTTATTATTGGGGAGAGGAAATGCTGCACAATAATAAATACATGAACAATTACGATTACCACAAAACACTTTATTTGCTTTCATCCATACCCTTGCTTGATAATAATTTTTTGTTGCTAAAGCAAGATGCAGGAATCTCTTCTCCTCCTGGAGTTGTGTTTTATGATAACTATTCTTCGACGCTTGAAATCTCAAAAAAGTTGGAAACTGATTCAGAACTGATTCAGTGCATAATTGGGAATTCGGATATTGTTAAATCTGTCATTCCATTCGGTCATTCCCAATTAACACTTCCATCCGATTATGCTGACGGGGTAGATGTATTGGCGTTTTTGATAAATCTGAATTAAGTTTCGAAACTTCCTGTGTTTTTATTCGTATTTTGGTAGTGGTCAATACTTCTAGAATGGAACACCGATACTATACTTCTCATTTAAGGCCAGCCGTCATTTTTTTATTGCTTTGCCTTTTCATTTGTAATACTGGCCAATCACAAGTATTTTGGACTGAAGCATTCCAAAATGGTTGTGTTTCTGATTGCAATGCCAGCGCCTATGTCGGTCCCAATGGGGCATGGACAACAACAACTACAGGAGTAAACGGCGCTGATCCCAATGTTTGGTATGTTGCGGGTTCAGAATGTGGAAATCTTCCTCCAGCATGTGGATCCGTTTGTGGCGCGACCGATCCGTCTTTGCACATTGGTTCAAATGCAACCGTTTTGGGAGATCAAGGTGCATCTTATTTAGCTGGAGGATTGGGTTTTTGGTTTCCAGAAACAAATATGAGATGCCAATCTCCAACAATTAATTGTACAGGTCATACCAATATCACTTTAGCTTTTAATTATATAGAAAATGGTCAAGCTACTGTTGATGATGCAACACTTTGGTATTTTAATGGAACCATTTGGGCACAAATTGATCCGCTTGCAAAAACAGCATTAACATGCAATCCTCAAGGTAAATGGACAGCATTTTCAATTTTACTTCCAGCAAGTGCAAATAATAATGCCAATGTTAAAATTGGTTTTAATTGGACTAATAATGATGATAACGTAGGAACTGATCCATCTTTTGCTGTGGATGACATTAAGCTGAGCACCGTTTCAGCTGGTCCTCCAGTTGCCGCGTTTACTGCGAGTGCAACAAGTGTTTGCATTGGGACATTGGTGAATTTCACTGACAATTCCACAGGGGCACCAACAAGTTGGGCATGGACCTTTCCAAGTGGAACACCTCCAACTTCAACAGTGCAAAATCCAAGCGGAGTTACTTGGGCGGCAGCAGGAACTTATACAGTTACCTTAACTGCAACCAATGTAAATGGCAGCAGTAATTCGACTGTTGTAATTACTGTAAATCCAACACCAACTGTTACTGCTACTGCATCTCCATCACCAATTTGTAATGGACAGTCTTCCACCCTCACTGCAGGAGGCGCTTCAACTTATGCATGGATGCCTGGAAGTTTGTCGGGAACTTCTGTTAGCGTTTCTCCAGCCACAACAACAACTTATACGGTAACAGGAACAAGTGCTGCAGGTTGTATTAATACACAAACTGTTTCCGTCATAGTAAATCCAGTGCCAACAGTTACAGCAACAGCAAGTCCAACTACAATTTGTGTTGGACAGAGTTCTATATTAACAGGAGCGGGTGCCTCCACCTATGCATGGATGCCTGGAAGTTTATCAGGAACTTCAGTTAGTGTTTCTCCTGCAACTACAACAACTTATACGGTCACGGGAACAAGTGCTTTAGGTTGTGTTGGTACTCATACGGTAAGCGTTACTGTAAATCCATTGCCAACAGTTACTGTAACTGCAAGTCCAACCTCCATTTGTGTAGGGCAAAATTCCACCTTGACAGGAGCAGGCGCTTCAACTTATGCATGGATGCCAGGAAGTTTAACTGGAACCTCAGTTAGCGTTTCCCCTGCAACAACAACAACTTATACTGTTACAGGAACAAGTGCAGCAGGTTGTATTAATACACAAACTGTTTCCGTTACGGTAAATTCATTACCAAGCGTCACGGTAACTGCAAGTCCAACGGTAATCTGTGTGGGACAGAATACCACCTTGACAGGAGCAGGTGCCTCCACCTATGCATGGATGCCTGGAAGTTTATCAGGAACTTCAGTTAGTGTTTCTCCTGCAACTACAACAACTTATACGGTCACGGGAACAAGTGCAGCAGGTTGTATTAATACACAAACTGTTTCCGTTACAGTAAATATTTGTGCGGGCCCTATTGCCGCATTTACACCAAGTTCAACATCGGTTTGTATTGGAGATCCTGTGGATTTTACGGATAATTCCACAGGCGCACCAACAAGTTGGAGTTGGACTTTTCCTAGTGGCACACCAGCGACAGCAACAACACCAAATGTCACCGGAGTGACATGGGCTACCGCAGGAACTTATACGGTTACATTAACTGTGACAAATGTTAATGGAAGTACAAGTGCCACACAAGTCATAACTGTAAATCCTGCACCGAATGTGATTGTTACTGCAAGCCCAACAACAATTTGTATTGGGCAATTTTCGAATTTGAGTGCAGCTGGTGCAGCTACTTATGTTTGGAATCCGGGAAATCTAACGGGTTCCGCTGTAAGTGTAACGCCAATAGTAACTACAACTTATACAATCGTGGGAACGAGTGCCGCAGGTTGTACCAATACTGCACAGGTTACAGTTGTCGTTCAGGCTTGCAATGTGCCGCAAGTATCTTTTCTAGCAACCGATTCAACCTTATGTGTTGGTGATTGTATCAATTTCACCGATCAAAGTAATAATTCTCCAACAAGTTGGACTTGGACTTTTGCTGGTGCTTCAACTGGATCATCTACACAACAAAATCCAACAAACATTTGTTATCCTGCAGCAGGGACTTATGCGGTTACACTTGTAGCAACAAATGCAAATGGAAATGGGACGTTGACAAAAACAGGTTACATCGTTGTTAATCCTCCTCCAACAGCAAACGCAGGACCGAATGCATCGATTTGTTCAGGTCAACAAACAACATTGAATGGCACAGGTGGTTTAACGTATAATTGGATGCCTGGAAATCTTTCTGGTAATAGCGTAATTGTTACACCAACAACAACGACAACTTATACACTTACAGTTACTGATGCAAATGGTTGTACTGCGACTTCAATGGTAACCATTACGGTTTCAGTTTGTTCGTTGCCAACAGCAGCTTTGAATGTAAGTGACAATATGATTTGTGAATCATCATGCGTGAATTTCACAGACATGAGCACAGGAACACCAACGGGTTGGTCGTGGAGTTTCCCAGGAGCAACGCCAGCAACTTCAACGCTACAAAATCCGACAAACATTTGTTACAACACTCCAGGAAATTATTCTGTGACTTTAATTTCTACAAATGCATTTGGTTCAGATACAATTGTCATGAATAATTACATGGTTGTTGGCGCTCAAAATAATGTGGACGCTGGTGCTTACGTTACCATTGCAATTGGAAACAGCACCACTTTAAATGCGAGTGGAGGAGTGGGAACTTATTCTTGGTCGCCCGCAACTGGATTGAGTTGCACGAGTTGTCAGAGTCCGCTAGCAAGTCCAACGGTGACGACAACTTATACTGTCTCTTATACCAATGCTTTTGGTTGTATGTCAACAGACACAGTGACAGTGGATGTTATCATTGCCTATTCAATTTTTATTCCGAGTGCGTTTTCTCCTAATGGAGATAATGTAAATGATATTTTGTGGGTTCGAGGTGCGGGAATAAAAACATTGAATTTTGTTGTTTATGATCGATTCGGCGAAAAGGTTTTTGAAAGTTCAAATATCAATGATGGTTGGGATGGGACTTTTCATGGTAAGGATATGAATACAGGAATTTATGTTTGGTATGTCAATGCTGATTTTTATGATGGGACAACGCAAACTTTAAAAGGTGATGTTTCACTTGTGCGATAATATTCAGGAGGCAAAACTATGAAACGGATGAAACTTTTTTTTAAAATGCTTTGCGTTATATTACTGCTACCGCTTTTTTCCGAAGCACAGGATTTTCATTATTCCATGTTTACCATGGCACCTTTGACTTTAAATCCTGCATTGACTGGAAATTTCACTGGCGATTTGCGTATTGTAAATAATTACAGAACACAATGGTCGAATATTTCCAAACCTTACACCACTTATTCATTTGGTGGGGATATGCCATTGCCGAAAAAAGATAAAAAGAAATCGAGTCCTGATTTTTTTGCCGTTGGATTGAATGTGAATGTGGATAAAGCGGGAAGCACAAGTTTGAAAAACAATCAGTTCAGTGGAAGTTTTTCTTACAACAAATCACTCGATGGTGCGGGGGCAACATTTTTTTCTATGGGATTCATGGCTGGTATGGATCAACGAAGTATTAATCTTGGCAGTTCGACTTGGAATCAACAATTTGATGGGTTGAACTATGATCCGACATTGGGATCAGGAGAAACTGCATTGCCAAATGATCATTATCTATTTGGAGATTATGCTGCTGGAATTGCCATTACAACAGTGAGAAATGATCGATTCAAAATGAATGGAGGTGCTGCGGTAAGTCATTTGAGTCGACCAGAGGTACAATTTCTTGGCGGCACAGATAAACTCTACATGAAATTGTGTGCACATTATTCTGCACAAATTGCATTGGGAGAAAATGCAAATACGACATTGATTCCACAGTTCGAATATGTTCAGCAAGGACCTGCAAAAATGATAAACGCAGGAGCTGGGGTAAAATTCAAAATGCAAGACAGATCTCATTACACGGGTTATCAAAATGATCGTTCATTTACACTTGGTGGAATGTATCGATTAGGTGATGCCGTTTCCGCTTATGTGCGCGTGGACATCGGAGCGATTGGTGCCGCAATTAATTACGACCTCAATGTTTCGAAATTGACAGCGGCGAGCAATGGAAGGGGGGCAATGGAATTTATGCTGATTTATACAGGATTATACAGTTCTCAGAACACAAGACTTTCCAAGCCAAGCTTTTTTTAGGAAATTTCAAATCTCACCATTTCAGAAATTGTTTTTCCATTCCTGAACTGTCCACTGAAAGTGGAAGGATATCAGCGATTTTATTGTTTTCTGTTTGAATCAATGTGACACTTGATAAATTCAAATTCAATTTATCTATCGCCCCATTCCAGTCGGTATGAATTTTACCGGGAAGCATCATTGAATCATCAATCGGCATATTGACACTGACGATGGAAGAATAGGTCTCTGGTTTTTTATTTCCCATTTCAACATTCAATCGAGATAAAATTTTTGAAACATTTTCCCGAGAATCTTTTTTAGAAATTAAAACATAAAGATGTCGCGAGTTTGGAATACTGTCTTCGAAATTCAATTTCAAATACATGCTGAATTTTTCTGTTGCTGGATCGAGTGGAGGTGGTGTAGCAACAGATGTTGAGCAAGAAAAAAATAGCAACGAAAAAATAGTGAGGATGAAAATCGGAAGACTGAATTTTGATTGCATGTCCTAAATATTATTTGGAATGCAAACCTATCCAAGTCGGAATGAATTATTCGGTTGTCAAGTGTTTGTAAACGACTAAAGATGGAGAAAATGTGAATTCAGAAAAATCTACGGCACATTTTCATAAGCGCCTGCATCAGGAATTCCATTGTTGAAGCGCGAGATATTATCCAAATCCAAAGGAACTAAAAGTCCTATTGTATTATCACCAATGTCAATTGCATGAGAACTGGCATTAAGGTGTAAATCATAAGTTGAAATATCATGGAAATAAGGTTCCTGATTATAAACGTTGCTTAGGAAATGTGAAATGCTAGAAACATTCACATTTGTTTTTATCAGAGAATGTGAAAAGTAATAATGGAATTGTGTGGTAGAAGCACTATTGGAATCCAAGCCAATTTCGTTGTCGAGATTTCCATAAATAATACAATTGTAAAAATCAGCTTGTGAAAGATCGCGATAACTGTTTACCAAATCATTCACCTTGTACCAATTGTTCAACAACACGCAAGGAGTTGTGCGAGTAGCGATATCGTAATAATCGCCAAACGTACAATGTCGGAAGGTGCATTTTCCACCATACGCCATCGCCAAACAATATTGTGCGCAATTCTGAACAGCAATATTTTCACCTTCAATCCAGGAACCCTGACCAAAAATTCCTGCAAGGCTCATGTTACGAATTTTTGTATTCGTAATTTTCACTGTAGGGTTTGCTGAACCTCCAAGGCTATCACTCAAAATTCCAATTGTGCCATTTTTTATTTCTGCCCAATCAATAACGTTGTTTTTACTCAATGAAGAACACCAGATATATCCCCACTGTCCTGGCTCTTCTGCATAATCCGCTTCCAATCGATCGCCTTGAAATTTTACAGGATTTCCAAATGCTCCCAAAACTTTTAATGTCGCGCAGGAATCAACAGCTAAAACCCCATTATGATGCAGATAAACTCTTGCGCCCGCATTAATTGTCAATGTGCAACACTGTGGAACAACAGCGTATCCGTAAATCACATGTGGCTTATCATTATTCCAAACTTCATTACAATTCAAATATTCGTTGTGATAAAAATAAGCGTCTTGTCCAACCGCATTCAAAATAACATGCTGATGATTTCCATTCGTTTCAAACTGAACGGAATCTTCAATCATCAATGGTGAATTGCTGTTGTTGGGATCAACGGTAACATCAACAAAAACATACATGCTATCACCGCCACGCAAAAGAATATTGCCAGTGCCAACAACAGGAGAGCCATCAATATTTAAATGGAAATTAGAAACATTCCCACCTGCAAGTTTGATGGATGCAATGTTTACAGATTTATTTCCATCGTTATAGACTTTAAATTGTCGAGTGGAAGATCCTACTGTTGTAAAAACAGTATCGAATACAATTGTGTCTATTGAAAAACGAAGTCGTGCTGAAGAGTCAGTAGTAATCGGATCTTTCCTGCAACCGGTTTGCATGGAAAAAATAATTGCGATGGAAATAATTAAAAATGAAATTTGGCGCATCGGTGCAAATATAGTCAGTAGTCGGTTGTTGGTAGGTGGTAGTCGGTTTTCAGGGGTAATACGATGGAAAGGCAAAAATATTGTCTTCCACATTTTTCTATTAGGTCTCATTTGACGGATATTCAAACTTTCAGAGTCACGCTGATGTAAGTGCAAAATAATTATATAAAAGGTTAAGGATCAAATAGTAGAATAGGTATTGGTCTAACTTACAGTCTCAATAATTGCATTTATTTCATCTGCCTAGTTGCTAATTTGTCAATGAAAACGGGTAGAATACTTATGGATTTAATCAATAGCGGGAACGTAGGTGGCTTTTTATTTTCACCTCTGCTAACTTTAAATTCTTACAATTACCCCCCGAAACAGCCAATTTTTAAGGAATTAGCTTTATTTTCTGATAATTTCCTATCTTTGCGTCCCCGTAGGAAATACGGCAATACATAAAATCATGAAAAAAGGAATTCACCCAGAAAATTACCGCCTCGTTGTGTTTAAGGACATGTCTAATGACATCACCTTCATTACCAAGTCTTGTGCGGATACAAAAGAGACCATCAAATATGAAGATGGAAACGAATATCCACTTGTGAAAATGGAGATTTCAAATACTTCCCACCCTTATTACACAGGCAAAATGAAGCTTGTGGATACTGCAGGTCGTATCGACAAATTCCGTACACGTTACGAAAAGAAGAAGTAATTCCTCCGCTGAGGCGGAAATTCAAATATTATGTCCCTTCCCAACAAATATGTTGGGAGGGGATTTGTTTTTTCTGAACTTTGTCATTACTCTTAAGTTCCTCCGACTAACAGTTTAAGCCACTTTTATGTCCAATTTCCGATTAGTATTATTTGATGATGATTCCCGCAGTCAATTCTTGCCTTTGGCTTGGACAAAACCGATTGCCGATTTCCGCATTGGAATTTTTACCATTCGCGAAAAATGGGAACAACGTTTGAAATCGGAGAGCACAACTGCAACCGCGGATTATTTACAGGATTTTGCATTCCCATATTTGCCCGATGCAACAAAACAAAATCTCTGGATCAATTCGCGCGTTGTTCCAACAGGAGAACTTGCATTTGAAGTGCTTGCCTTGCAACCTGGAGAAGCTTTGATCAAAGGAGAATTTCTACTTGCAGTCAATCGTGGAAATGATATTGAGAAAATGCCTTTAACCACGCATGAGCATTTGAATGGAGATTTTTCAGTGAAGCAATCCAATGTTCCCGCAATCAATCTTCATCGCATCAATGATATTTTCACGCACAATGGAAAAGCGATTGTTGAAGATTTTGAATTATTAAAAAATCACATCAGTGCAAAATTGAGTTCTAGTAATATTGTTATTGGAACACATCCTGTTTTTGTTGGTAAGAATGTAATTGCGGAAGCGAGTACGTTTAACACAACAAAAGGTCCAATTTACATTGGGGATAATGTGGAAATCATGGAAGGTTGCCATTTACGTGGACCACTTGCCATTTGCGAAAATGCGGTTTTGAAAATGGGTGCAAAAATTTATGGCGATACGACAATTGGACCTGGAAGTAAAATCGGAGGAGAGGTTTCCAATTGTGTCATTTTCGGAAATTCTAATAAAGCGCACGATGGTTTTATTGGTAATTCTGTAATTGGTGAATGGTGCAATCTTGGTGCCGACACCAATTGTTCCAATCTGAAAAATAATTATGGTGAGATTGCTGTTTGGAATTATTCCATTGGAGGAAGTGAAAATACTGGCATGCAATTTCATGGAATTATCATGGGCGATCATTCTAAATGCGGCATCAATACCATGTTCAATACTGGAACTGTAATTGGTGTGGCGGCGAATATTTTTGGCGGAGGATTTCCAGCGAAATTCATTCCTGATTTTTCATGGGGCGGAGGAGATGGATTATCCGAATACCAATTTGAAAAAGCGGTTGAAACCATTCAAAGAGTTTACGAGCGAAGAAAAATAAAATTGGATGCGAAAGAAATTGCGATGCTGAAGACTGTTTTTAAAAAAACAGAAAAACACAGAAAATAAGTACTCGCTGATTTTTTGCCAATAAGTCAGCAAATTTTCATTGGCACGCTCATTGCCCTTATCATTAATAGAAACCACACCAGCAAAGGAATTGACCGCAATTGCCGAATTGTTTGGGATGTGGAAAACGCCGATTAGCAGCGGCACTGACAAATTGACTAAAAAATGAATATGCAAAATATATTTGAGGGATTGAACCTTAGCAACATTAATGATGATGAAACGGAATTCATACCATTGATGAGTTCGGAAGATGAAGAACAGATGAATAATGAGGCCTTGGCTCCAATTCTGCCGATTCTTCCATTAAGAAATACCGTTTTATTTCCAGGAGTTGTAATTCCAATTACCGTTGGTCGCGATAAATCGATCAAGTTGATTCGTGATGCGCACAAGGGAAATAAAACTATCGGAGTTGTTTCACAAAAAAATGATCACGTTGAAGATCCACAAATTGCAGATTTGAACAAAATAGGAACTGTCGCCTATATCATCAAAATGTTGCGCATGCCTGACGGAAATACAACTGTGATTCTTCAAGGTAAACGCCGTTTTGTTTTGGGTGAGGAAGTGCAGAATGAACCTTACATGATTGCGAACGTTACACCTTTCGTGGAAATTTTTCCAAAAAAAGGTGATCAGGAATTCAAAGCGATTATTGGTTCTGTAAAAGATACCGCTCTGAAAATCATTCAGAATAATCCACAAGTTCCTACGGAAGCACAGATTGCAATTAAAAATATTGAGAGCAATTCTTTTTTGCTGAATTTCATTTCTTCGAACATGAATGCGGAAGTGGGAGAGAAGCAATCCATTCTCGAATGTGCTGATGTAAAAGAGCGCGCGACACGTGTGTTGACTTTGCTTTCAAAAGAATTTCAAATGCTCGAACTGAAAAATCAGATTCAGTCGAAAGTGAAAGTGGATATTGACAAACAACAACGCGAATATTTCCTTCATCAGCAAATGAAAACCATCCAGGAAGAATTGGGTGGCAATCCGATGGAGCAGGAAGTAATCGAGATGAAGGAGCGTGCGAAAAGTAAAAAGTGGAGCAAGGAACTCGCGGCTTCATTTGCAAAAGACATGGCGAAGTTGGAGCGCATGAATCCGAATGCGGCAGAACATTCCGTTCAAACAAATTATTTGGAATTGTTGCTTGATTTGCCTTGGAATGAATATTCGAAAGATCTTTTCGATTTGAATAAAGCGCAAAAAATTCTCGATCGTGATCATTTCGGTTTGGAAAAAGTGAAAGAAAGAATTCTGGAACATCTTGCCGTTTTGAAATTGAAAGGCAATATGAAAGCACCGATTCTTTGTTTGTACGGACCTCCCGGAGTTGGAAAAACTTCATTGGGGAAATCCGTTGCTGAAGCATTGGGAAGAAAATATGTACGCATGTCATTGGGCGGATTGAAAGATGAATCTGAAGTTCGAGGACATCGCAAAACATATATCGGTGCGATGCCGGGAAGAATTTTACAGAACATCAAAAAAGCGGGAACATCAAATCCTGTTTTTATTCTAGATGAAATTGATAAGGTTGGAAACGATTGGCATGGCGATCCTTCTTCCGCATTGTTGGAAGTTTTGGATCCAGAACAGAATAGTACGTTCTACGATAATTTCGTGGAGCACGATTATGATCTGTCAAAAGTTTTATTCATCGCAACGGCAAACACTTTGAATTCCATTCAGCCTGCTTTGCGCGATCGTCTTGAGATTATTGAAGTGCCAGGTTATACAACAGAAGAGAAATTGGAAATTGCACGTCGCCATTTGATTCCTAAACAATTGGAAGATCATGGCGTGAAGAAAAATCAATTGGCGATTTCCGATGCTGTTTTGGAATTCATGATTGAAAATTATACGCGCGAATCGGGTGTGAGAAATATTGAAAAACAAATTGGTAGAGTAGTGCGTTACGCGGCGAAAAATATCGCCATGAAGAAAAAGTATAAAGACAAACCTACTACGACGGATCTAGTAAAAATTCTTGGACCTGCACACGAGAAAGATCGTTACCAGGGAAATGATGTTGCCGGTGTTGTAACTGGACTTGCATGGACACAAGTTGGTGGCGATATTTTATTCATCGAAACGAGCATCAGCAAGGGAAAAGGGAAATTGACACTCACTGGAAATCTCGGTGAAGTGATGAAAGAATCGGCAATCATTGCAATGGAATATTTGCGTGGTCATGGAGATTCTTTCGGAATCAATCCTGAATTGTTTGATCATTACAATGTTCACATTCACGTTCCAGAAGGAGCAACACCAAAAGATGGTCCATCAGCAGGCGTTGCAATTCTCACCGCATTGGCATCCGCATTCACACAACGCAAAGTGAAAAAGAATCTGGCAATGACAGGAGAAATCACTTTACGTGGACGCGTGCTCGCTGTGGGGGGCATACGCGAAAAAATTCTTGCAGCAAAACGTGCGGGAATAAAAGAAGTGGTGCTTTGTGCAGAAAATAAGAAAGACGTTGATGAAATCAATCAGAATTATTTGAAGGGAATTACTTTCCATTACGTCGAACGAATGGGTGATGTATTGGAATATTCTCTGCTGAAAGAGAAAGTTAAAAATCCAATCATACTTACCGTTCCGAAAGAACCGAGATTGGAGAAGATGAACTGACTTCGATACTTTCCTTACCGAAGTTTCGGTAAGGAAAACTCAGTCTGACAATTTTGATGAAAGATTAATCCCAGATCCCGAAATGGTTCTGGGATTTTTCTTTGTGCCATGGTGTATTTATGGTAAAACGATTTCTTAACTTTAACTATGGATTTTAAGTTAGACAGAACCTCTTTCAGAGCAACCTCTCATGAAAAAAAGGGAAATGATTTTGAATATTGGAAAACCAAATCCGATGCAGAGAAATTGGCAGCAGCTTTTTATTTGAATAGTGTCGCTTACAATTTTGATATCAATAATCCACCTAGAATGGATAAAACCATTTTTAGGATAGGAAACACAAATGCTTAATGGGTAATATTTTCAATACTGACTTCAGAGAATTTATTCAAGCACTGAATGATTGCGAAGTGGAATATATGTTGGTTGGAGGTTATTCAGTAATTCTTCATGGTCATAATAGAACCACTGGAGATATGGATATTTGGGTGGGAAAGACTCTAGAGAATTATAATAAACTTGTTAAGGCATTTGAAAAATTCAGGATGCCGGTTTTTGACATGACGGAGGGAAATTTTCTTAGAAATCCTTTATTCAATTTATTCGTTTGATCAGTTATGACGATCTGCTGAAAGCAAAAAAAAGGGCTGGGAGAAATAAAGACATTGACGATGTTGAGAATCTTACTAAGTAAGTTTCAAAAAGTCCCCATCCACCACAAATAATTTACAACCGTATTTTGAAGTTGACATATAAGGATTTTCCTTGTCGTCTGTTGTCTGGTAACTCATTCCTATTGTCAACAGATAATCCGTTCCATCTTTCAAGTGAGAAATGAATTCTCCTTCCACGCAAAAAATAATGTGTCCGACACTGCACCAATGATCCGCTTTGTAATTCTCGGAATATTCTATCAAGCGAACCCTGATTTTATTGTATTGCAAGGTTTTCCAAATGGCAGTACCTGATTCGCCTTTGTGTTCTGTGGATGGAATGTTTTCCAATGGGTGGTTTGAAAATGAATCATATTAAATCTGGATTTTCTATTCCAGCCAAAACTTCACCCATCTTTTCTTCTCCGAAATATTCAGAAAATCATGTTCATTCTCAATGTCAGGGAAAATTTCTACGGCAAGCACTTTACTCAAATTGTCTTTCCAGTAAATGATGTCTCCTGCGTGCATGGAAAGAATCGGGAAACCTGGTTCATCAATGAGCATGAAACGATGTCCATGAACTGGGAAAATTCTTGAAGCTTTCGCTTTTTTCAACTTGTTCAGATCGGTTTTGTTTTTCTTGTAAATCCAATCGATATTTTCCTTGATCAAATCCAAGTCATCGGGAAAGGAATAAAATATCGGTTGAAAGGCCGCATCTTCTCCACTGTTGCCATACACATTTATGCAGGGTTTGTCCAAGCCATTCATCGTCAAATAAAAATTACGGAGAGGAAGTGGGAATTCAAATCCCATCACTTTTTCAAATTCCTGTAATTGTTCTTCGCTTAATCCTTTTTTCCACTTTGATTTTGGCTGAACCTGATACCCGAATAGTAATTTGTCGAGTTTGATTTCATTCCAATATTTTTCACTTAAAGTTTTTATTTTTTCGAAATATTCGACAGTTGGAACAGGTTTGGGAAGATGAACGAGTGCGTAATTGGACATGCTGAGAATTTACAAATGGATTCCTTGGTTTTATTAATCGTAGAATAACTGCAATGTATTAATTCTCCTTTCTATTTCAATCAAAATCCAACACTTCCCCTGATTTTAAAATGCTATGGATTGATCAGATAATGCTACTTCATCGATTTTATCTTAATTAACCTTGTTATATAAATCTTAAACCTATTTTATTATGACACAGAAACGACCAACATTTAAAGCGCATTATGATAATTTCATAGGCGGAAAATTTGTTCCTCCAGTTAAAGGAGAATATTTTGAAAATTTAAGTCCTATCGATGGAAAAGTATTTACAAAAGCAGCTCGTTCAGGTAAAGAGGATATCGAATTGGCTCTTGATGCAGCTCATCTCGCATTTTTAACCTGGAGCAAAACCTCTGCTGCTTATCGCGCAGGAATTTTGAATAAGATTGCAGATGTAATGGAAGCGAATCTTCAACTACTTGCAACCATTGAAACCATTGACAACGGAAAACCAATTCGAGAGACAGTTAATGTCGATTTGCCATTGTGCATTGACCACTTCCGTTATTTCGCAGGAGTTATTCGTGCAGAAGAAGGTTCAATTGCTGAGCACGATGAAAATACAGTTAGTATTTGTCTACACGAACCGCTCGGTGTTGTTGCACAAATTATTCCTTGGAACTTCCCATTGCTAATGGCAGTTTGGAAAATCGCTCCAGCATTGGCTTCAGGTTGTTGCACTGTTGTAAAACCTGCAGAGCAAACTCCGACATCTATTATGTGTTTGATGGAATTAATAAAAGATATAGTGCCTGCTGGTGTTTTGAATATTGTAACTGGATTTGGCCCTGAAGCAGGAAAACCATTGGCACAATCTCCTCGTATTTCAAAAGTTTCGTTCACGGGTGAAACAACAACAGGTCGTTTGATCATGCAATATGCTTCTGAAAATCTTATTCCTGTAACTATGGAATTAGGAGGAAAATCGCCAAATATTTTCTTCCCTTCTGTGGCAGATGCAGATGATGACTTCTTTGACAAAGCAATTGAAGGTGCAGTTTTGTTTGCCGTGAATCAAGGGGAAGTTTGTACATGCCCATCGCGTATTCTTGTTCACGAAAGCATCTATGATAAATTCATGAGCAAGGTAATTGAACGAACCAAAGCCATCAAAATGGGAAATCCTCTTGATGCGACAACTATGATGGGCGCACAATCATCCAACGATCAATATGAAAAAATTCAAATGTATTTGAAACTTGGAAAAGAGGAAGGTGCTGAATTATTATGTGGTGGTGATGTTCAGAAATTGGATGGTGAAATGGCAGGTGGTTATTACATTCAACCAACCTTGTTCAAAGGGCATAACAAAATGAGAATTTTCCAAGAAGAGATTTTTGGACCAGTTGTTTGTGTAACCACTTTCAAAACAACAGAAGAAGCGATTGCAATTGCAAACGATACCATGTATGGATTAGGTGCTGGTGTTTGGACGAGAGATGCGCATGAATTATATCAAGTGCCTCGAGCAATTCAAGCAGGAAGAGTTTGGGTGAATTGTTATCATGCTTATCCAGCGCATGCTCCATTTGGTGGTTATAAAAAATCAGGTTTCGGAAGAGAAAATCACAAGATGATGTTGGGTTATTACCGTCAAACCAAAAACATGTTGATCTCTTATGACAAAAAGAAATTAGGATTTTTCTAGTCTTGTTTTATAATTTGGATACCGGCAAGAAATTACCTTGCCGGTATTTTTTTAATCAAGCATAATATGATTCCTCGTGTTACAGTCAGTCGTGAAGCTTCCGATGTTATTTCGACATTGAAAGCTAAATTTGGTGAATTGATGTTTCATCAAAGTGGAGGATGTTGCGATGGCTCACAGCCCATGTGTTTTGAGAAGGGCGATTTCAAAGTAGGAAGTAGTGATGTTTGTCTTGGAGAAATAGAGGGTTGTGAATTCTGGATGAGCAAGGATCAATTTGAATATTGGAAATTTACACAACTAAATATTCATGTGTCAAGTGGGAGAGGATCGAGTTTCTCGTTGGAGATTCCAATGGGCCTTCGCTTCATGACACATTCCAGATTATTTACAGAGGAGGAGTTGAAAAATCTGCAGGCCGTAAAATTTGCAGAATAAAATCAGCTAATACTCTTGTTATTCAGTTGCTGATATTTTTTTGGTGTGATTCCTTCGTGGTGTTTAAAGGTTCGAATGAAGTAATTGCAATCATCAAATCCAGCTTCAAAAGAAACGGTTTTGACATATTGATTTTGGTCTTTCAAAAGCCGCTTGGCCAATTTGATACGTTCCAGGATAATAAATTCCACGGGACTAATTCCCAGTTCTCGCTTGAACACGCGGTAAAGCGAAGCAGGACTCAAGCTAGCAACATTTGCAATTGCTTTAAGAGATAATTTATCGGTTAGATTTTTTCTGATGTAAGTGACAATTTCAGCAAGACCGGAATTTGTTTCTCTCAAAAAGCCATCTTCAATATTTTTTGCGGTTTGACATTGTGTTATTCTTATCAGCAATTCCTGTAAAGTCAAATCCGCCAATACATCTTTAGTAATTGAGGGGCTCTGACAAATATTAATAAGCTTATTTATTGTTATGGCTAATTCAGCATTGTTGTAAAAGAAAAAAGTGCGTTCATCAAGTTGCCAAAAATTATCCTTTCCTTCTTTAGGGTATCTCTCATTTAGAAAATCAAGTGTACTTAGGATTTTCTTATTGTCAATTGCAAGTGCAAGACATTGTGTCGGATTTTCCATTGATGCTTCTGGAAAATCAATTTTCATTTCAACATTTGCCGGTATAATGACAGATTCTCCGGGCAAATAATCAAACCCTGCGTCATCAAAAAGATGCATCACCTTTTTCCCTTTGAGCATACTCGTTACCACAAGATCGTTGAATTGAAGTGAAACCAATTCGGACTTTTTATAGGTTTCGAATAAATTCAACTCACAATTTTCGAGATTGTATATGGTTCTGTTTTCAACCAGCGTTTTTAAACGGTCTTCGCTTGTTAAGCCAGGTGATATGGGAATTATTTTGCTTCTCGTCATAATTCTAGCGTTGATAAACACAAAACCAGTAATACGCAACCTATTTTTACATTCAAATCATCTCCAAGGTATTGATTTGAATTCTAAGCCCATAATTATCTATATAAATGAATTCATAATTTTGCCGAATGGGCAATATTCCAAGATTATTGACGTTCTAACGCTGACCAATTTCCTATCTTAGCACCACCAATGAAAATCACCACGAAATTTTTCTTTATCATCAGCCTTTTTTCGCTCGTCAACCTGCAAGCGCAAATGGGTGGAAGCACAACTTTTTCTACGCTCGATTTGCCACTCTCAGCTCGTTCTGCTGCTATTGGTGGAAATTGCATGGCCATCAATGATAATGATATCAATCTTGCAACTTGGAACCCTGCCATGTTGAGTTCGAGAATGAGTAAACAACTCGCTTTCAGTTTCGCCGATTATTTTTCTGATATAAAATATGGTTACGCAGGCTTCGCTTATCATGTCGATAAAGTTGGAACGTTTGCATTTACCGCGACACATATCAATTACGGAAAGTTTCAGGAAACGGATAATACCGGTGCAATCATTGGCGAATTTTCCGCTGGGGAATTCGGATTAAATGGAAGTTACAGCAGAATGATTGACAGTAGTTTTTCTGTTGGGGCAACAGCAAAATTTGTTCAGTCCAATTTGTATTTATGGAAATCAAACGCATTCGCAGTCGATCTTGCCGCTCGTTATAAAATTCCTCATAGAGATTTCACAGCTGCATTTTTAATTCGAAATATTGGAACTGTGATGTCGACTTATACTGCAGGAAATAAAGAAAAACTTCCTTTTGAAGTGGAAGCGGGAATGTCGTTCAAACCAAAACACATGCCTTTCCGTTTTTCATTCGCATTCACCAATTTGCAGAAATGGGATTTGACTTACATTGATCCGAATAATCCACCGCAGTTGGTAGATCCTTTGACAGGCGATTCCATTCACATAAGCAAATTCAAAACGTTCAACGATAAATTTGCAAGACATCTTGTTGTCGGTGGTGAATTGTTGATTGGCAAAGCGGTTTCCTTGCGTTTCGGTTACAACTACATGCGTAGAAAAGAATTGATGGTTGATGGTAAACACGGTGCAGTTGGTTTCACTTTCGGTTGTGGAATTCATGTTTACAAATTCAATATCAGTTATGCACACGCGTCTTATCACCTCTCTGGTGGAACTAATACGTTTACATTGACGACATGCCTTTCAGATTTTTATACGAAGAAGTAGGGCTTGCCCACTGGAGTCATCTCAGTGATTTTTACTTTTCAAACGAAAATATTTACGCGTAGGTGGGCGTGCCCCAAGGGTCGGGCTATCCGTTACAAGTCCTCCTGCGTGCGGGCTTTCTCCCGAAGGGACCACTATGTGGCACTTCTATCCCTCACGCAATACTTCAATACGCCTATCTGAAGGAGTCCTCCTGAACAGCATCGGCCACTCAGTCTGACAAAAAAAAATGACCCCAAGATTTATCTTGGGGTATCAACATCAAAACAAAATATGGGCTTTAGCCCTGACAAAATCATAAGGTATTTCTGAAATCAAGATTTTCAAAAAACTGTTCTGAATTTCATACCTTCTTTATTCGTAAATTTCTGAAATGAATTTTCGAATACTCGAATTTTCAAATAGCAATCAACCGCCATGTGGAACGAAACACCAAATAATCTCAATCACCTTTTTACGTTCAAGGATTTTACCGAAGCATTTGCTTTCATGACACGCGTTGCGTTTGTATGTGAAAAAATGAATCACCATCCAGAATGGACGAATGTTTGGAACACGGTTGAAATTAATTTGAGTACACACGATGCAGGAAATGTCGTGACGGACAAAGATCGTGAACTCGCAAAAAAAATCGATGAAATTTATGCGCAGTATTCCCGCTAAACTATTCGGACTTTTTCTGATCGCGGGATTTTTTCTTTCCGGCACCATTCCACCAAATCTTCAAAAAGAAATTGACAAGCTAAATGCCGACACCGTTCTTGCACACGGCGATTGGGGATTTTGTGTCATGACAGCGGACAGTGGGAAATTAATTGCTTTGCACAACATGCAGAAAAGTTTGATTCCCGCTAGCACCTTGAAAATTCTCACTACCGGTGCCGCATTGGGTTTGCTCGGTCCCGATTATAAATATGAAACGAAGCTGGAATACGATGGCGTTTTTGATAGTTTGAGCGGTGTATTAAAAGGCAACTTATACATTCACGGTTCTGGCGATCCAACATTTAATTCTGAACGTTTTAATAGGGATGATACCATTTCACTTTTTCAAAGTTTGCCTTTTCGTCTGAGAAAAAAAGGAATTAAAAAAATAGAGGGAAATATCATTGGCGATGCATCTTGCTTTTCCGACAATCCAATTCCCGATGGTTGGACTTGGAGTGATATCGGACAATATTACGGCGCAGGTACCTGTGGTCTTACTTACAGCGACAATTCAGTCAGTTTGTATTTCGATTCCAATAAGGGCGACTCTTGCATTTTAACGCACACCATTCCTGTTTTAGAAAATGTAATTTATCGATCCGATGTAACTTCTGATAGCAAGAAAGATGAGGCGCTTGTGTATGGTGCTCCTTTTGGAAATACCTATTATGTTCATGGAAGTATTCCTGCAGCCAAAAAGGATTTTGAAGTGAAAGCCTCTAATCCTGATCCTGCCTATCAATGTGCAAAGGATTTTTATGATGAGGTGATTACGAATGGAATTTCTATTTCAGGAAAACCCACAACGGTTCGTAGAATGCAAATTGTCAATGAAAAAATAAGTGTAAAACGAAAAGTACTTTCAATTATTTATTCCCCAAAACTCTCAGCCATTGTTGAACAAACAAATATTCACAGCGACAATACCTATGCAGAACAATTGCTTCGGACACTTGGATTTCTGAAAGGCGATGGAGGAACTACTGAAGCGGGAATTGATGTTGTTAAGAATTATTGGAAATCACTTGGTGTAAAACTAGATGGACTTTACATGACTGATGGTTGTGGCTTGTCAAGGTCAAATGGAATTACGACTTTAATTCAGGCAAGTATTTTGCAGAAGATTTCCAATCAGAAATGGTATTCCAGTTTTCTAAATTCTCTTCCCGTTGCAGGAAAAAGCGGTTCCATGACTTCACTTTGTAAGGGAACTTTGGCAGAAAATAATTTGCAAGCAAAAACTGGATACATCAATCGCGCTCGTGGATATGTAGGTTATGTAAAAACAAAATCAGGGAAATTGTTGTGCTTTTCCCTGCTGGCAAATAATTACACCTGCACTCCAACGGAAATGAAGAAGAAGTTGGAGAAAATTTTGGTTGCCATGGCAGAAATTGAGTGATACACGAGAGCTTTATGTTTTTCTGTGTGAGGTCCAAGTGACTCCTTCAGACGCTCGGTAAAAAAAAGAAAGCTGTAGCGTTTAGTGTTAGCGATTTGTTGTCACAGTCGTATTTCTCAATTTCATCAGCACATTTTTTTCATCATCTGTGCGTTACTTTAAGGGTAGCAAGGTCTTATAGAATTGGTCTGCTTTTTGCCTGTTTTATTTAAGCCTTAATCTTCGTAACTTCGTAACTCATGAAAAATCTGAAAATCAACGTTGCCCATCTCATTATCACTACGTTAGTGTTGCTGTTTGTTTTGCCAGCCTCGCTATTTTCCCAAGGTGATGTTCCGAAAGGTGATTATCCAAATTTGATGGATGCAAAAGGTCTCAAACAAGGGGCTTGGAAAAAAGTGGATTCTTTGGGAACTTGTATTTACGTGGGGCAGTTCAAGGACAATAATCCGATTGGTGTTTTTATTTATTTCGATACGGATGCGCGCAAGATGAGTGAGGTTAATTTTTTGAAAGGTGGGCCGGTCGCTTATGGGAAAATGTTTAGTGTGACGGGAAAATTGCAAGCGCAAGGAAAATATGTCAATCATGAAAAAGATTCGCTTTGGACATTTTTTACCGAAGATGGATTATTGCTTTCTCAGGAATCGTATAAGAATGGGAAGAAGGATGGAAAATCGGTGACGTATTATCCGGGTACAAAAAGTGTTTCGGAAATAAGTTTTTATAAAAATGGTTTGCAGGATTCCACATGGACACAATATTATAATGATGGAAAAAAGGAGGCGGAAGGAAAATATAAAAAAGGAAACTCAGAAGGAAAAGCAGTATGGTATTTCTCCGATGGGAAAGTGAATATTATAGGTAATTATATGCACGGCGTGAAAGACGGGAATTGGGTATATTATAATTCTGATGGAACGGTAAAAGGAAAAGAAACCTGGAAAGAAGGACGACTAACTTCTCAAGCACAGGTTATCAAAAAAGAGGATATGGATAAGCATCCGGATGACCCACAAGACCCGGGTCAAAACGGAGGCCAAGAGCCCGGAGGACAATGACGTGAGCAAAAAAGGAAAAGTACTTGTGGCAATGAGCGGTGGTATCGATAGTTCGGTAGCGGCGCTCATGTTGCATGAAGAAGGATATGAAGTAATTGGCATTACCATGAAAACGTGGGATTATGCAGCGGCGGGCGGATCGAAAAAAGAGACGGGTTGCTGTAGTTTGGATTCCATTAATGATGCACGAACACTTGCAGTGAATCTCGGATTTCCACATTACATTTTGGATATTAGAGCGGAATTCGGTGAACACATCATTAATAATTTTGTGGAAGAATATTTGGCAGGCCGCACTCCAAATCCTTGTGTGTTGTGCAATACACATATCAAATGGGAGGCTTTGTTGAAACGTGCCGATCAATTGGAATGTGATTTTATTGCGACAGGACATTATGCACAAGTGCGATTTGAAAATGACCGTTACGTCATTTCAAAAGGTCTTGATGAAACGAAAGATCAATCGTATGTTTTGTGGGGACTTTCGCAGGAAAGTTTGAAGCGAACCATGTTTCCATTGGGAAAATATCGCAAAAGTGAAATTCGTGATAGGGCCATGAAAGCAGGTTATGCTGAACTAGCGCAAAAAAGCGAGAGTTATGAAATCTGTTTTATTCCTGATAATGATTATCGTGCTTTTTTGAAATTTAAAGTTCCCGGACTTGAAGAAAAAGTGGAAGGCGGAAATTTTGTTTTGACGAATGGAAAAGTTGTTGGAACCCATCGTGGTTATCCGTTTTATACAATCGGACAACGCAAGGGTTTAGAAATTGCATTGGGAGAACCCATGTTTGTGACGCAAATTATTCCGGAAACGAATACCGTTGTTATCGGAACAAAAAATGAATTGGACCAGCAAGAAGTGTATATCCGCGATTATAATTTCGTGAAGTATGAAACGCTTCCTGAGAATTTCGTTGCGCAAACAAAAATACGTTATCACGATCCAGGCACGCCTGCAACGCTTACGGTTGAAAATGGCAGAGTGAAAGCATTGTTTCATCGTCCAGTTGCAGGAGTGGCACCAGGACAATCGGCAGTGTTTTTTGAAGGTGATGATTTGGTAGGAGGAGGATTCATTGCAAGACAAGAATTTTCCGCTGCATCGAATAATTTTGTGAAACTGGAAGTGGAAAATTAATTTCAGAAATTGAAAATGCGAATGAAAGAAAATACATTCAAGAAAGTGCTTTCAAATTTTCCACAAACCTTGTTTGTGATGCTGCTTGCATTTTTGTGCATTTCCTCCTGCAAAAAAGATGAAGCCACAACTATTGACGGTGGTTATTCCTATTTCCCGAATGCGATCGGACATTATTGCATTTACGAAGTCGATTCAACGATTTATGATAATTTCAATCACGACACAGTTTTATATCGATATCAAATAAAAGAAGTGATTGAATCGTATTTCACAGATAACATGGGCAGGACAGCCATGCGTGTTGAGCGTTACAAGCGTCCTTACATTGATACGATTGCTTATGCCAATTTACCTTGGACACTATCACGTGTTTGGGCGTTCACGCGAACCAATTCTGTTGCGGAAAAATTGGAAGAGAATCAGCGATTTGTGCGATTGGCATTTGTTCCGCGCATTGGAAAAAAATGGAATGGAAATGAATTCAATACGATTGGAGAATGGGATTACAAATACACACAGGTGGATGAACCTTATTTGATCAATGCAATGAGTTTTGATTCCACTTTGACTGTTGTACAAAAAGATGAAGAGAATTTATTGAACAAACGTTATTACGTGGAACGATATGCACGTCACGTGGGCTTGATTGAGAAAAATGTAATTGATGTGGCTGATGACAGCCTTGTAATTGGTGTGCCCGTTTTAAATCGAATTAATGTAGGTGTTATTTATAATATCAAATTAGTTGACTGGGGTCCGAGGTAAAAACAGGCGGCAGGATGCTTCAGAAAAAGTTTTCAATTCTCTTAAATCAGTTTTCTTTAGTAAGTTTTTTTAATTTTTTAGATGAAAAATACAAGATGAAAAAAATATACACGGCATTATTAATTTCTTTTCTCTCCCTGAGTTTATTTGCGCAGACGCCAACGAAATATTGGGTGCAATTTCGCAACAAGGCAAACACTCCATTTTCATTGAGCAATCCTTCTGCCTATTTGTCGCCACGCGCACTTGCTCATCGTGCGGCGCATGGTATTGCAATTGATTCATTGGATTTGCCCGTTACGCCACTTTATGTTGCAGGTGTTGCTGCCATTCCTGGAGTTACCGTTCATTCGCATTCGAAATGGTTGAATGGTGTGGTGATTTTTACAAGTTCTCCCGCTGCATTAATTGCAGTTGCCGCGTTGCCTTATGTTACAACCGTAGGAAATATCGGTTTGCGTTTGGCTGATACAACAAACAATAAATTTCTTGATGAATCATTTTCTGCTGTTGATTTAAATGCGCAACGCTCAGGAATTATTTCTTCCGCTACTTTGAATTACGGTCCTTCCTATAATCAGATCAATATGCTTGGTGGTGTTTGTTTGCACAATGATGGATACCGTGGCCAAGGAATGCAAATTGCTGTAATTGATGCTGGATTTTATAATGCAAACAATCTTCCAATTTTCGACACCTTGTTTTTGAATAACAGAATTCTTGGCACATGGGATTTTGTTGCTGGTGATGCGAATGTTTACGATGACAATCAGCATGGTTCAATGGTCCTTTCTACAATGGGCGGAAACCTTCCAGGACAATTAGTTGGAACTGCTCCTGATGCAAGTTTTTGGTTGTTACGAAGCGAAGATGCCCCAACAGAAAATTTGGTGGAAGAATATTATTGGGCCTCCGCTGCGGAATTTGCAGATAGTGTTGGTGCTGATGTAATCAATTCTTCTCTGGGTTATAACCAATTCGATGATGCATCCAATAATCATGTTTATGCTGATATGAATGGACACAAAACACCTTGCTCTCGTGCTGTAAATTTTGCGGCGAATAAAGGAATTGCTGTGGTTGTATCAGCTGGTAACTCGGGGACAAGTCCTTGGTTTTATATTGGCTGTCCTGCCGATGCTGATTCTGCATTGACCATTGCCGCAACAGATGCAAGTGGAGCAGTGACAAATTTCAGTTCACGTGGCTCAATGTCTTTATTTCATCATCAAAAACCAGATGTTGGTGCACAAGGTCAAAACGCTGTAATCGCAGATCCTTACAGCGTGGGAACAATTACCGGTAATGGAACATCCTTCTCTTCACCAATAACTTGTGGACTCGTTGCTTGTTTGTGGCAAGCGCATCCAAGCTTTACTAATATGCAAATTCTTCAAATTATCAGACAAAGCGCAAGTCAATATGCAGCACCCGATTCATTGTTGGGTTATGGTATTCCGGATTTCTGCGCAGCGAATTTGTATTTATCAGGCAATCCATTACAATTGGGAAGTGTTGATCAATTATATGGTTTGAGTCCTAATCCGTTTATGGATAATTTGAATTTTTCTTTTTATTCCATGAAGGATCAGAAGTTAAGTGTGATACTTTTTGACGTGCAAGGAAAACAAGTTTTGAATCAAACCATATTTGCATCAGGCAATTCTGAAAATCATTATTCCTTGAAAGAATTAAGTACAATTAGTTCTGGAATTTATTTTTTACGAGTGAACACGGAGAGTGGAAATTATTTTAGTTATCAATTGGTGAAAGGGGAATAGGAGTGGAGTGAGTTTGATTACGATTTAATAACAATGACAATCATTAATTATTCAATCGCTTACCATTGAAAATGAATCTACTACCGCCTACAAATTTTTCGTAATTTTGCATCTCAAAAGAAACCCAATCAGCTTTGAAATACAAAAAAGAAATAAGGACAGGAATTGTTGTCGTAGTGGCTGTGTCTTTGTTCATCTACGGATTTAACTTCCTTAAAGGGCGTGATATTTTCTCCACCAACATGGATTTGTATGTAGTGTACGATCAGGTTGACGGAATTACAGCGAATAATACTGTTCAGATTAATGGTTTCAAAGTGGGAACCGTTCGCGATGTGAAACTCGACCCAAAGACAAATAAATTGATCGTGCATTTTATGGTTACCGATGATAACGCGATTATCACGGATAGTTCCGAATGTCAGATTTTCAGTGATGGATTATTGGGTTATAAGGCAATTAAAATTATTGCTCATCCTGGCGGAAAACCTGTTAAGGATAAAGACACACTAACTGGTACTAATGAATCCGGATTGAAGGATCAGGTGAGCGAAATGGTGCTTCCATTGAAAAAGAAATTGGAAGGATTGGTTGCTTCAGTTGATTCCGTTGTTCAGATTTTTCAAGCGGTATTGAATGAAAATGCTCGAACTGATCTCACCAATAGCTTTGCAAGCATTAGAAATTCACTTGCTACTTTCGAAAAAACTTCCATTCGTTTAGATACAATGGTTGCTGCGCAATCTGCTCGCTTCTCTGATATATTGGTGAAAATTCAATCCATCTCAACCAATCTTGCGAATAATAACGAGCCACTCACAAAGGCCATAAATAATTTCGCAAATATTTCTGATAGTATTGCAAAATCAAAATTGAAAACAGTTATTGATAGCGCAAGTTCTGTAATGGCTCGCACTGCGGTCATCATGGACAAAATCAATACAGGTCAAGGCTCACTCGGAATGCTTGTTAACGATAAAAAATTATATGAAGGCCTTACAAAATCAAATGCAGATTTGGATGCACTCATTGTTGACTTGAAAGCACATCCAAAACGTTATTTCTCAGTTTTCGGCCGAGATAAAAAACCGAAGAATCCACCTCCTGGACCATAGTATTTAAATTTCCATCTGTTATGGAATACATTCCGAATATCGTTTTCTTCGTTCTCCTCATAGCAGGAATCGTACTCTTCACGTTGAATGTCAAGAAAATCCGACGCAATATTTTAATCGGAAAACCAGTTGATCGCAACGATAATAAATCTGAACGTTGGAAAACAATGTTTCGTGTTGCCATTGGCCAATCGAAAATGGTGACACGTCCTTTGCCTGCCATTTTGCACATTTTCGTTTACGTTGGCTTTATCATCATCAATATTGAAGTGATTGAAATTATCATTGATGGAATTTTTAAAACACATCGTGTTCTTTCATTTCTCGGACCACTTTACACCATCTTGATTGCGAGTTTTGAAATTCTTGGTGCGCTGGTTTTTCTTGGATGTTTGGTGTTTTTCCTTCGAAGAAATGTTGCGCATATTAATCGCTTGCGAAGTAAAGATCTCGATGGCTGGCCAAGATCAGATGCGAATTATATTCTAATGTTGGAAATGTCTTTGATGGCCGCATTTTTATTTATGAATGCTGCTGATTTTCGTTTACAAACATTACAATTCTCTCATTACAATCTTGGACTTTCACCAAACGCATTTCCGATCAGTTCCCATCTTGCGTCACTTTATGGCAATGCTTCTATTCCATCTTTGGTAATGGCAGAACGTTCCACTTGGTGGTTTCACATTCTTGGAATTCTTGCCTTCATGAATTATTTGCCGTACTCGAAACATTTTCACGTTCTACTTGCATTTCCCAATACATATTATTCCAATTTAAATGCAAAGGGAGAATTCACTAATCTTTCTTCCGTTACGAATGAAGTGAAAGCCATGTTGGATCCTACTTTCATTCCTCCAGCTGCAGCAGAGCCTCATCGTTTTGGTGCAAAAGATGTTCATGATCTCACTTGGAAACAATTGATGGATTCCTATTCTTGTACCGAGTGTGGGAGATGCACTTCTTCTTGTCCTGCAAATATCACTGGTAAAAAACTTTCTCCAAGAAAAATTATGATGGCAACACGTGATCGTTTGGAAGAAGTTGGAAAAAACATGGACAAGAATGCAGGAAAATTTGTGGAGGATGGGAAATCACTTTTCGGAGATTATATTTCGGGTGAAGAAATTTGGGCATGCAATATGTGTAATGCATGTGTGCAAGAATGTCCAGTGAACATTGATCCACTTTCAATCATTATGGATCTTCGTCGTTATCAGGTGATGGAACAGTCTGCTGCGTCGAATGAATTGAACATGATGATGACGAATATTGAAAACAATGGAGCGCCTTGGCAGTTTTCTCCATCTGACCGATTGAATTGGGCAATAGAAAATTAGTGAAGTTATTTTGCAAATAGAATTACGCAGATTAAAAAAATAAAATGAGTAACGAACCGATTCACGTACCGACAATGGCTGAGTTGACAGCTAAAGGTGAAGTGCCTGAAATTCTTTTTTGGGTAGGCTGTGCTGGAAGTTTTGATGATCGTGCAAAAAAAATCACCAAAGCTATTGTGAGAATACTGGATCATGTTGGAATGAAATTCGCCGTGCTTGGGGCTGAAGAAGGTTGTACAGGTGATGCTGCGAAGCGTGCGGGAAATGAATTTCTTTTTCAAATGCAGGCAATGAATAATATTACTGTGCTGAATGGTTATGAAGTGAAAAAAATCGTAACCGGTTGTCCGCATTGTTTTAATACATTAAAGAATGAATACCCTGCACTTGGTGGAAATTATGAAGTTGTCCATCACACACAATTAATTCAAGGTTTGTTGGATGCGGGAAAAATAAAATTACAAGACGGAGCCAACAAAGGAAAGAAAATCACTTTCCATGATCCTTGCTATTTGGGTCGTGCGAATGAGGAATATGATGCGCCTCGTTCTGTTTTGGAAAAACTGAATGCTGAATTAGCCGAAATGGAACGCAGCAGAGAAAATGGATTCTGTTGTGGAGCAGGTGGTGCACAAATGTTCAAGGAAGCAGAGAAAGGCGAAAAGGAAGTGAATGTGGAACGCACCGAGCAAGCATTGGAATTGAATCCCGATGTGATTGCTACAGGTTGCCCGTTTTGTATGACTATGATGACAGATGGCGTAAAACATTTCAACAAAGAAGAAAAAACAAAGGTGCTTGATGTTGCGGAATTAATTGCAAGCCAAATACACAAATGAAATTTTGAATTTTGAGTTTTGAATTCAAAAATTTAAAAAAGCTCAGTAATTCCGAATTCACAAATTATTATTACAATCAATTCAAAATATAGAATTCATAATTCAAAATTATTTCCCATGTTATCATTCAATGAAATGCCGAATACTTCTAAAGTTTGGATTTACCAAGCGGATAGAAATTTTACTGATGCTGAGATTTCCGAGATCAGAAAAAAGGCAGTCGTGTTTTTATTGGATTGGTCATCGCATGGGAATATGATGGTTGCGACTATTGATGTTTTATACAATCGGTTTGTTGTTGTGTTGGTGGATGAAAAAGCTGCAATGCCTGGAGGATGTGGCATCGACAAATCGGTGAAATTCATTCAGATGTTGGAGCAAGACTATCTGGTGAATCTATTGGATCGTATGCTTGTTACTTTCCGTGATGAAAACAACATTATCCGCGGAACTAAACTTCAGGATTTTGAAAAGCTCGTTGAGAAGGGCGTTTTGAGTGGAGATACAATTGTTTTTAATAACCTGATGGGAACGAAAGAGGAAATGTCGACGAAGTGGGAAGTTCCAATGAAAAAATCGTGGCATGCAAGAATGTTGGTGGGATAAAAAAGGATTTTCAATTTGTTGATTTCCAATTTCCAATTTTATTTGAATTGGGAAGCCTATTTTGTTTTTTGCGTGAGGGATTGCAGCAAGCTACCATGTAGCGCGGAAAGCCCGACCCTCCCAACAGCATTGTTGGGATTGGGGGCACGCCCATAAAATAATTTCGAATTCTAAGTTTTGAATTTTTAATTTGTCAGGCGGAGTGTTTTTGTCAACATAAACATTTCATATTCACAAAAGCAGTGGTTTGACAACATGTATAGAAGTCTACTGAGGAATTACATCGACTTGATTTACCGGAATCAAATTCACGTTGTATTTTTTCACAATCAGGTTCATCAAAGGATCATTTTCAATTTTTGCCATGATGCGATCGGTTTGTTGCGGATCATAACCCATTACCATTTGATCGGTCAGTTTTAAATAATGCACGCTATAATAAAAACCAGCGATGACATAGGGGCCGAATGGAGTAAGCGGAATATCGAAATTACTTCCGGAAATATTAAATACAGTATTCGGCATGTAAGCTGTTCCCGTTTGGAGATCTTTCATTGCCAAATAATATTGTGCTGCTGCAATTCTGGAAGACATTCTTGGATCGGACATACACAATAAACCCGCGAGTGGTTTTTGTTCTTCAGCTTGTGCGAGCAAAGTTTCTCTTTTCAAACGCTCATTTGATCCGTGGTTGCGAACATATTCTTGAACCTCATCCCACCATGGTGCTAAAGGTTCGCCTCCATCAACGCGAATCAATGCATGAATGGAATAATCCTGAATTCCGGCTGTGATTTTTATGTCGAGCGTTTTTAAATCTGGATCATTTTTAATTGCGCGTTCAAGTTGTGTACGTTGATTGCGAGGATGCGTGCGCAGCAGATCAATACTTTTTATCCAATCGCCTGCCAAGTAGCCATCATGATTATAAATATTACGAAGCATACGGCGAATCATGACGTCACTGTCAATAATATGTTTTTCGCCTTTGAAAAAGACTTCAGGCTTTGTTTCCAATAAAAGTTGTTCCAATTCAATTCCCAATGCGGCAGCGCCGAGCATACCACAATTCAGAGGTGAGCCTTCCACCAAATGCAAATTGTGAACGTGGGAAATATAATCCTTGCTTGAATCTTCCGTAAGGTGACCATGACTTTGTACATGCACAAAGAATTTCACAGGACGATTCACATCATGACTAGCACGCAATTCCTGTTCGATGGTACGTTTGATATCCATGACCACATCAGGCGTTACGAAAGTTCCTGCAGCACGAATCGTGTGGTAATCCACATCAATTCCTTTTTGTCGCCACTCAGCAGAAATATGACGGATTGCATCGATTTGAATTTGTGAAAGATCGCGTGCATCAGCACAACCGAGAAGAATATGAACTTC
>CAIQQJ010000005.1 GCA_903873905.1 uncultured Flavobacteriales bacterium | reverse complement strand
GGGCAATGAAAACAGTCCCCCTTTATTTCATCAATCGACTTTCCAATCTTATAACAAAACTCCAAGTCGCGCGAATAAATGGCTGCAATTTTTATGCTGTGTGACCAGCCCAACTTGTAGGCTTTTGTCAATGTGGAAGTTTTTCCCATTGGCAATACATTGAAAACTTTGATGGTGTCATAACTGTGCACCAACATGCCCTGATTCTCAAAAACCAATATAACGGAATCAACTTTGTAATCCGATTTGTTTTCAAAAGTAGCTCGTGTACTATCAGTTCCCAGTTTTGAAGCTTTCCCTCGATAATCCAAATCTGCAATGAAATAATCAAGCCATTTCATTCGAACTTTCCGCTTTTGTGAATCAACGGAATTTGTAAAACAGGAAACCAATAAGGATAAAGAAATTCCAAAGAAAAATAATTTTGAAAGATTTTTCATCTCGAAGCCTAGTACTAGGGAAATTAATATTCAAGAATAAATTTCAACTTTTCCCGAAGTGATTCCTAAGGAACAACCTTCCAACCTTCCAACCTTCCAACCTTCCAACTTTTCAACCTTACAACTTTCCAACTTTTCAACCTTTCAACTTTCCAACCTTTCAACCTTCCAACCTTTCAACCTTCCAACTTTTCAACCTTTCAACTTTCCAACCTTTCAACCTTCCAACCTTCCACCCTTCCAACTATAATTTTCTAGAAAGGATCCTCCTCAATATCATTCAACTTCGATCCACGAATGATATTTCCAGCACCTGCATTGAATTCATCAGAAGGACTAAGACCTGCTTTGGGATCGTAGGCTCCATCTCCAGATGTGTAAAAGCCTGGTGCGCCTTCATTATTGTTTTCTCCATCCATAAATTTAGCAAGACGATCAACGAATTTCAAATTGACACTTCCTACAGCACCGTTACGATGTTTCGCAATAATTATTTCCGCAACACCAGCCGTATTATTTCCATCTGCATCCTGGTTGAATCCATAATATTCCGGACGGTGTATGAACATAACCATATCCGCATCTTGCTCAATCGCTCCTGATTCACGTAAATCGGAAAGTTGAGGACGCTTATCTCCACCACGCGTTTCCACCGCACGACTCAACTGAGAAAGTGCAATAACTGGAATTTTCAATTCTTTCGCAATACTTTTCAAGGAACGAGAAATAGTGGAAATTTCCTGCTCACGATTTCCATTGCGATTATGTTCGCCACCAGTTGTCATCAACTGCAAATAATCGACAACCACCAATTGAATATCATGTTGCGCTTTCAAACGGCGACATTTTGCACGTAATTCAAAAATGGAAAGGGCAGGAGTATCATCAATAAACAAAGGCGCATCGGTAAGATTTCCAATTTTCGCATTCATCTGCTGAAACTCGTGATTTTCCAATTGACCTTTTTTCAATTTTTCAGCTGGCAATTCTGATTCTGCCGAAATTAGTCGTTGAACCAATTGCACAGATGCCATCTCCAATGAAAATACAGCAACAGGTTTTTTAAAATCTACAGCTGCATTACGCGCAAGAGAAAGTACAAAAGCCGTTTTTCCCATTGCAGGACGAGCCGCAATGATTACAAGATCCGAGTTCTGCCATCCTGAAGTAATACGATCCAATGCAGTAAATCCGCTTGGCACTCCAGTCACTCCACTTTTTTGGTCCCGCGCCGATTCGATCTGTTTCAATGCTTGGGAAATGAGCGTGCTCATTTTGTCGTAATTCTTACGGATATTTCCTTCTACAACAGAAAACAAACTCCGCTCCGCCTGATCGAGTAAATCAAAAACGTCAGCCGTGTCTTCGTAAGCATTCTTGATTGTTTCGCTTGAAATTTGAATGAGTTCGCGCTGAATGTATTTTTGCGAAATGATACGCGCATGGAATTCCACATTCGCAGCTGATGCAACACGATTGGTTAATTGGGAAATATAGTATGCACCTCCTACAATATCCAATTCGCCCGTTCGCTTGAGTTCATTGGTTACGGTAAGAATATCAATTGGCTCTGATCGTTGAAAAAGATTTTGAATGGCCGCAAAAATTCGCCCGTGTGATTCTTTATAAAAACTTTTTGGAATCAAAATGTCAACTACCGCTGTGAGGGCATCTTTCTCCAACATGAGTGCACCGAGTACAGCCTCTTCAAGTTCAACAGCCTGTGGTGGCAATTTCCCTATTTCATATAATTGCTGGGTGACTTGGGAAAGATGCGTTGGCTTACTCCTGGAAATTCCTTCTGTACGGGTCGTATTTTTCTTTTCTTCGGTACTCATAATGAGGGTATGGTCTGCTGTTTTTTTGGCGGGCATCAAAAGTAGATAAATCTCCTTCCCTTCAACACTAAATCGAACTTTTCGGTGGAAAGAGTTATTACATAAATGTAAACGCGTTTTGAACAAGATTTGTTAATGTTTTCGGATTTAGTTTTGAACAGAGCTTTTCCAGTATTTGGAAAGCATTTTAGCTCGATTTTCTGTTTGTTGTTTGTGTTTTGTCCTTCGCGGATGCTTGCGACATTGATTCTGGGTAAAACAAAAGATATAATGAAGTTAGAATCAATAACTAAGGACTAATGACTAAGCATACCGAAGGCATCCCTTCGGGACAAACAACTAACCCATTTACTGCGTACTTTTGTATCCACTTTGAAACTTATGACCTCCATTCAACTCGGCGACAAAACTTTTGTACCCTATCTTCCAGAAGAAAAAATTCTTGAGGCTGTTAAACATGTCGCGACAAGGGTTAATGACGACATGAAAGGGAAGAACCCTCTGTTTCTTGTAGTTTTGAACGGTGCATTTATGTTTGCGGCCGATTTGGTGCGTGGAATAAATACGGAGTGTGAAGTTTCTTTTGTGAAGTTGGCTTCCTACAGCGGAACATCGAGTAGTGGGAAAGTGAAGGAACTGGTTGGGATGAATGAAAAGCTTGAAGGAAGAAATATTGTGGTGGTAGAAGATATTGTTGATTCTGGAAATACAATTGAGCACATTCTGGAAGATTTGAAAACCAAGAATCCGGCTTCAGTTGTAGTTGCTGCATTTCTTTTTAAGCCAGATGTTTTCAAAAAGGATTTCAAGATTCAATATATCGGCATGGAAATTCCGAATGATTTTATTGTCGGATATGGACTCGATTACAATGGACTTGGAAGAAACTTGCGTGACATTTATGTGATCAAAAAATAATTACCAATTTCGAGATTACCAATTACCAATTACCAATTACCAATGAAATAATACGCGTGAGGGATTGAGGCATTGTTGGAGCTCTTTTTGTTTTTCACAAAAAAGCGACTGCCGAAAGCCCGACCCTTGGGACACGCCCCAAAAAGTAAATTCAAAATTTAGAATTAAAAATTCAAAATTAGTAGAATGTTGAATCTCGTTTTATTCGGACCTCCCGGTGCAGGGAAAGGAACTCAATCGGAAAAATTGATTGAGAAATATGCTCTTGTTCATCTTTCTACCGGCGATATTTTTCGTGCGAACATTAAAGGCGAAACTGAATTGGGGAAATTGGCGAAGAGTTTTATGGACAAGGGAGAATTAGTCCCCGATGCTGTAACGATTAGCATGCTTGAAGATGTGGTGAACAAACAAGTAAATCCGAAAGGTTTTATTTTCGATGGCTTTCCACGCACTTCAGCACAGGCCGATGCGCTCGATAAATTTCTTGCAGGGAAAAACTGGAAAATTTCTGCCATGCTTGCATTGGAAGTGAATGATGAGGAATTAAAAAAACGGTTATTGCTTCGTGGAAAAGAATCAGGTCGACCTGATGATGCAAATCCGGAAGTGATTCAAAATAGAATCAATGTTTACAATCGTGATACGGCTCCCTTGAAAAATTATTACGAGGCACAAGGAAAATATCGTGGCGTAAAAGGAATTGGAACCATTGAAGAAATTTTCAATGGACTTTGCAAAGAAATAGACACATTAAAATAATTCCCAAATCAATTTCAAATTGGAAATTGACAATTAATAAATAAAAATGGCTGACTCGAATTTTGTTGATTACGTAAAAATTTGTTGCAAATCGGGACACGGTGGTGCTGGATCTGTTCATTTACTTCGAACCGCACAAACTGCGAAGGGCGGTCCTGATGGTGGTGATGGTGGAAGAGGCGGACATATCATTTTGCGTGGCAATAGAAATTTGTGGACGTTGATCCATTTGAAATATCGCAAACATGTTATTGGGACTGATGGTGAAAGAGGAGGAAAGTCGAACAGTACTGGCGCGAATGGGAAGGATGAATATTTGGATGTTCCATTGGGAACCATTGCACGTGATTTTGAAACAGGAGAAATAGTTTGTGAAATAAATGAAGATGGACAGGAGTTCAAAATAGTTGAAGGTGGACAAGGTGGAAGAGGGAATTCCTATTTCGCAACACCAACGAACCAAACACCTCGTCATGCGCAACCGGGTGGAGATGCAAAAGAAGAATGGAAAATTCTTGAATTGAAATTATTGGCTGACGTTGGATTGGTAGGATTTCCAAATGCTGGTAAATCAACTTTGCTTTCTGTTGTATCAGCAGCGAAACCTGAAATCGCAAATTATCCATTTACAACACTTGTTCCGAATTTGGGAATTGTCAAATACCGTGAAGACCGATCTTTTGTGATGGCGGATATTCCTGGAATCATTGAAGGAGCAGCAACAGGAAAAGGTTTGGGTGTTCGTTTCCTTCGACACATTGAAAGAAATTCTGTTTTATTATTTCTTGTTCCAGCTGACAGCAATGATATTGTGGAGGATTACAAAATCCTCTTGAATGAATTGGAAGAATACAATCCGGAATTGCTTCATAAGAAACGGATGTTGGGAATTTCCAAAGCAGATATGTTGGATGATGAATTGTATGATGCCTTGAAAAAAGATCTCGATAAGAAATTCAAGAAGTTCAAGATTCCTTATGTGATTTTCTCATCCCATTCCGAAAAAAATCTACAAAAACTGAAAGATGAATTGTGGATTTTGATGAATGAGATTGATTTCAGTTAAGCTGTTTTGCTCGCAGATTCAAAAGATTTCGCAGTTTTTCATTTGGCAGACCTACTGCTTTTTACCTACTACTTACTACCAATTACTAAAACAAGGAAATCTGATTGGTATTCGGCCAACCGCCTTCGTGTCGTAGCAGGAAATCTTTTCTGAACAATCCTCCAGCATAACCAGTCAAACTTCCGTCCGTTCCGATGACGCGATGGCAAGGCACAATGATTGCGATTTTATTTTTTCCATTGGCAGTTCCTGCTGCGCGAATGGATTTCACATCGCCCAAGCGTTTTGCCAAATCCAAATAGGAAATGGTTTCTCCATAGGGAATTCTGCACAATTCAGCCCATACTTTTTGTTGGAATTCCGTTCCATTTTGTTGAATGGGTAAATCAAATTCTTTTCGGGTACCAGAAAAATATTCCTGGAATTGATTTGCAGCCTTGAATAAAAGTTGTGGAGTTGAATCAGCTGATGGAGTAGGAGGCTTGTCGAAAAAAATGGCTGATGTAATGAATTCTTCCGTTCCAGAAATTTCAATAAACCCGATAGGAGAATCGATTACGATGGAAGACATTTTCAAATATAATGAAATTTCATTTGAAGAGTTTGAATATCGAATATCGAACACTGAATATCGAAGGAAGTATGAAGGGTTTTTTAACTGATTTTACTTTGACATTCGATATTCGATATTCATTATTCGATATTCCTTTTTGCGTGAGGGATAGTAGCGGAAAGCCCACAGCGGGACAAAATTTATTCGGGGAAAAGCTTGGCGAGGACTTGCAGCGGATAGCCCGACCTGAGGTACGAAGGGCACGCCCTACTGATTATTCTAATTTGGAATCTGGAGAAAGTTATTTCACCAGAAGACTAATCGTTTCCTCCATCAACTGATTTTTGTCGATAGGAACAACGCCCACACTTTCGCAAACCAATCCGCCAGCGATGTTGGAAATTTCTGCGATCATTTCTGGTTTTAATCCTGCTGCGAGACAAAGCGCTGCAATGCTTACTACAGTATCGCCTGCACCGGAAACGTCGGAAATGTTTCTGTAATGAGCAGGCAAGCGTTTTTTCACGTGGCGACCATGAATATAAATTCCATGTTCAGAAAGTGTGATGAGGGCAAGATCAATTTTCAATTTTGATTTGAGTAAATCAACTGCTTTTGTCAATTCCTTTTCGCTGCTGTGATCGAAATCGATTTTCAATCCTTCTTTTAATTCTTTCAGATTAGGTTTAAACAAGGTTGCGCCTTGGTAATTCATGAAATGTTTTTTCTTCGGATCCACAACAACTGGAACACCTAATTTTTTCGCTCGGCGCAGTACATCACGAATTAATGGTTCTGTAATCAATCCTTTATCGTAATCCTCAAAAATAATAACATCAATTTTTTGTGTGTCGATCAAGTAAGAAATACTCTGAAGGAATAAGCTCGTCTCATGTGCAGTAATGTCGGAATCAATTTCCTCATCAATACGCAGTAGATGGCTTGTATTTCCAAGAACTCTTGTTTTTATTGTTGTAATCCGGTCGCGACTTTTCAGAATTCCCTTCACACTGAGTTTCTGTTCCTCCATCATTTCAAGAAAATGTTTTCCCGCGCTGTCCACACCAATGACTGAACAGAGCACTGGCGTTGCTCCCAATGCTTTCACATTCAATGCAACATTCGCAGCACCACCGAGGCGTTGTTCTTTTCGCACAACCGAAACAATAGGAACTGGAGCTTCCGGAGAAATCCGGGAAACTTTTCCCCACACATAATTGTCAAGCATGACATCCCCAATGATGAGAACGCGCAATTTTGAAAAACTATCGAAAATCCTTTTGATTTCTTTCGCTGATTGTTTTGCCACAGTGTTTGAATTTTAGGAGACAAAAGTACAGAAAAAGGGACATGGGACATGGGCGTGGGGCGTGGGGAATATTTTCCCCGTATTTCCGTGCCTTTGTATTGGAACTTCCCATTCTGAAATCTCCCATTTGAAGTATTAACTTTACGTTAATGTTTGCAATTGTCGATATAGAAACCACAGGTGGAAGTTATGATCGGGACAAGATCACGGAAATTTGCATTCTTGTGCATGATGGATTGACGGTTGTCGATAAATTTTCGACGCTGATAAATCCTGAGCGAAGAATTCCTCAGATGATTTCGCGTTTGACGGGAATTACTGATGATATGGTTGAGAATGCACCGAAGTTTTTTGAGGTGGCAAAAAAAATTGTGGAGATGACAGAAGGAAGAGTTTTTGTGGCGCACAACGTGACGTTCGATTACAATTTCATTCATGCCGAATTCAAATCATTGGGATATAAATGGCAGCGTGAAAAACTTTGCACTGTGCAGTTGAGCAGGAAATTGATTCCGAAACTTCCTTCGTATAGTTTGGGGAAATTGTGTGATTCGATTGGAATTGAAATTCAATCGCGGCATCGTGCGGCGGGTGATGCGGAGGCAACTGCGAAGTTGTTTGACATTTTGCTTCAAAAAAAAAGTGAAAGCGCAACTTACCGTCGGCAGGATATTTCGGAACTGAATACTTCGCGCATCGATAAGATCAAATTGTTTGTGTTGAAGAAATTGCCTGAAACAACAGGCGTTTATTATTTCCGTGATAAGGATTCCAACATTATCTACATAGGCAAAAGCAATAATATGCGACTGCGTGCCATTTCGCATTTCAACAACAAGGAGAACAAGGCAAAAAAAATGTTGAATGATTTGTACGATGTGGATCATGTGAAAACGGGAAGCGAATTGATTGCATTGTTGCTGGAATCTGAAGAAATAAAAAAACATAAAACTCCTTATAATCGTGCGCGTCGACAAAGCAATTTCAATTTCAGCATTGATTGGTTTGTCGGTGACTCCTTCGGAGAGAATGAAAATGGAATAATCAATTTCAAGATTGTTCCTGCAGATGAATCTGAAAAAGCATTGGTTTCATTTACGAATTACATGTCCGCAAGAGAAAGGTTGAATGCTTGGGTGGATGATTTTGCATTATGTTTGAATTATTGCGGTTTAAATAAGGATGGAGGTGAATGTTTCAATCGGCAAATCAGAAAGTGTTATGGAATTTGCTGCGGAGAGGAATCTGTGGCGGAATATAATTTGCGGGCAAAAAAAATAGTAGATGAATATTTATTTGAGAATAGGAATTTTCTATTGTTGGATAAAGGCCGTCATGAGGACGAGCAATCGGTCATTCTCATTGAGAATGGACATTTTGCTGGATATGGTTATGTTGACAAAAGCATAGCGATTTCTTCGGCGGAAGAATTGAAATCTTACATTTTGCAGAAAACCTATTATCCAGATGCAGATGAATTGGTTCGGTTTTATTTGAAACGGAAGAATAAAATGAAACGGATATTATTTTGATGTGCTGATGAAAATTATTTCGCTTTACCTTATAATTTACTAGAATTCTGGGGACAAAAAAAACGGGAACCTCTTTCGAAATTCCCGTTTCCTAAAATTATATTTTTTATTCTGCCACTTCAATCATCTTGAAAGGAACAGATATAATTGCTTGATAATCTTCTCCAGCTTCCAACATGTCTTCGTCGTCTTGCTCGTAATACCAATTGATTAGAATTGCACTTCCTCCTTTGTGAATAGCTTCCAATTTCTTGAAAACATCAAGGATACATTTG
Organism: uncultured Flavobacteriales bacterium; assembly: GCA_903873905.1. GTDB lineage: Bacteria > Bacteroidota > Bacteroidia > Palsa-965 > Palsa-965. The sequence continues at coordinate 7,570 of CAIQQJ010000005.1, read as the reverse complement.
GAAGAGCTTGTATTGAAATACTCAAGTTGAATATTTACGTTGGTATTTGCCTGTGGCTTTCCTGCGTAACGTTCAAGATGTTCAACAAGTGGTTTGTAGAATTCAATTGAGTTCTCAGGAATTGAACGTCCCCTGATTTCGAGTTGACCAGTTGCCATATCGAAGTTTATGGTTGGGGTTTTCGGAGTTCCTTCAATTACGATGCGTTCCATAGTGCTCTTATTATTGTGTTGTGTGTTATTGTGCGATTTTAATATTCAAGCTGAAGAAAGAATAGGTGTCATCAACTGCCATGAAATGATAATTGAGTTTTTGACCGGTCTTGCGTGCAATGTCGATCATTCCCAATCCACCACCACCTTTTTCGGACATTTCTCCATTATTCAAAACCGCTTTATAGAAATCTTTCAGTTCTTCTTTTGAAAGTTTGTTGATTTCATCTAAACGCGATTTTAATACTTCAACATTTTTTGTAAGAATATAATTCCCAGTGATGATGTTGTATTGATTGTCCAATTTGCCAATCATAAAAATAGCAGAACGTATATTTTCACCATCGCCAGTTGTAATGGAAGCTCCGTTCAAAGAACGTGGAATCTCATCCATATGGTGATAAAGATTCTGCAAACATTCTACTAAAACATTGTAAACTTTCTTTTTGATCTTCGGCTCTTCCTGCATCGTGTCCAATTTGGACTCCATGATTTGAAGGATCGATGTAAGTAACTCCGAGGTTATATCACCTTTGAAAGAGAGCATGATATTGTTGCGCTCCATCTTGTCGTAAAAATCGTAAATATCCACCATCATAAGAGGGAAAGGAATCTCGGGTTACAGTTGTTACAAATATAGTGGGACTTTTGGAATAACCAAAACAGAAACGGTAACAAGAAAAGGAGGGTGAAGGGCTGGGAAATCTGTTTCTTGCTTTTTCGACTCCATTTCATTGGATTTTTTAAACACACAATAAAAAAACGGCTTCTTTTTTAGAAACCGTTCTTTCATTATGCATTTGACTATTGCTGATTTTCTATTGCATCGTAAACTCAAACTTATTTCCGTTAATGGAAATGGTTGCTTTTGAATCACAAGTTCCATCACCAAAATCAACGGTGCGTGGAGATTTTCCGTCAGGGGAAATGGTAACAACTCCCTTTGTAATCCAAGTACAACCTAGATCTCGAACAATTGGACTTGTAATTGAAGAGGTCCAAATATTTCCATTTCGGTCGGTTCCGCCATTCATTCCACCATTTGTATCGGAAATGGTAATGATTTGTGGATCTGTAGAAGCATTTGCTCCTGAACTAATGGTAATTGTTCGGTCAGCATGATATAAGATTGTCCATGATGAACCTTTTATGCATTTTCCGTTTGTTACCTTTTTTGTAAATGACGTAGGACTTAATCGTGTTAATGTGGTTGTACCTTCAAATTGAATATCTCCAACAAAAAAAGTATCCATTTCAATAGAAACAATTGCTCCGATAGTATTCCAAGGCGCCGAAAATGTGCAACGAATTTTTCCTTTACGAGTTTTTCCATCAACAGGATCAGGACAACCTTGACCGTAATCAATGATCATGTGTCGTGGATAGGCTAAAAGAGAATCTGGTACTGTAACTACAGGACAAGTTGAGGCAACATATGATCCTGGACCACTGCGGTGGACACCTGCGTCATCAATGGCAATTTTATTGATTGTTGGTAGCAAACGCATGTATTCTGTTTCACAAATACTGTTGTCAGTTGCAGTTACTGTTTCTGTGTCGGCTGGAGCTTGTTTTTTACAACCGTTAAATATCAGAACAGTCGAGATAAGAATAATGGCGGGTGTGAGGATCCTTTTCATTGGATTTGAATTTTGGTTGTTATGCTTTAGATGTTGAGATTCATCCGGGGTTTAATACAAATCTAAACCTTTTTGCATGAGAGATGCAAGAAAGCTTTATGGAATTCTTACGCCTACAATAAGCACATCATCGACTTGTTGAAATCCAGTTTTCCAGTTTTCAAAAGTCTCATCCATAATGGAGGATTGCTCACTCATTGGATAATTCTGCAATTCCTGAAGTTTTGCAAGAAGGTTTTTCATCATGAATTTTTTTCCACGCTCACCTCCAAATTGGTCTGCAAAACCATCTGAAAACATATACAATGTATCACCTGTTTCAACGAAGAAACGATGTACACTGAATTTTTTGTCGCGCGTGTCATGTGATCCACCAATTGGGAATCGGTCACTTTCAATTTTGCTCAACAATCCTTTTCGGATAACAATTAACGGACGTAATGCACCAGCAAATAAAATTTCCTTTCTATCCTTATCATAGCTGATAATTCCAATGTCCATTCCATCTGTTGTATCCTGCTCATGTTGATCTTGTTTCAAAGCAGCTCGCACTCCCTCGTTCAAGCTATTTAAAATCTTGTCCGGTTCAACAATTCCTTTTTCGAGAACAACTTGATTGAGAATATTGTGTCCAATCATGCTCATTAAGGCTCCAGGAACACCATGACCCGTACAATCACCAACGCAAAGAATGTATTTTCCATTTTTTTCTTCAAACCAATAAAAATCTCCACTCACAATATCTTTTGGTTTGTACAACACAAAACTTTGCGGAAAATGTTCGTAGATCACATCCAATTCAGGAAGCATTGCAGCTTGAATCCGTTTGGCGTACTGAATGCTACTCGTGATGTCTGCGTTTTTTTGCGCAAGTTCTTGAGTGCGCTCTGTAACTTTCATTTCAAGCACTCTGTTTTCTTTCTTGATCGCTGCTGTGCGGACGCGAATGAAAATAAAGATTCCACTCACAAGCAATAAAACACAAATGGAATAAAACCAATTTGTTTTCCAGAATGGAGGTTCTACATGAATGGAAAGAACAAGTTTGTCTTCGCTCCAATTTCCATTGCAATCGGAAGCACGAATGTGCAGTGAATAATTCCCTCCAGCAAGATTGGTATAACTTACATAACGATTGGAAGTGGCAGGCGACCATTCTTCCTCCACTCCTTCAAGTTTATATTGATAAAAATTTTTAGTTGGGTCAACAAAATTCAATGCGGCAAGTTCAAACATGAAACTATTGTCACGCCAGGTTACATTTAGAATTTTTGTGTTGATAATATTGCTGTCGAGAACCACTTCCTTACCAAAACGCTTATAGGAAATAATAAAAACAGAAGGAGCGGTGGAAAGCATTTTCACTTTCAAAGGATTTATAATATTCAATCCTTCTTGTCCTCCAAAAAACAATTCGCCTTTTTTGTTTTTGAAATAAGCCCCTTGATTAAATTCTGCTGGTTGCACTCCGGCACCTGAACCGAAATTTTTGAAACAATCTTTTTTCCCAAGCGAAGGATCAAAACGTGTAAGACCTTTGTTGTGACTCAACCATAAATATCCATCGTTGTCTGGAATGATCGTGTAAATATTATCACTTGGTAATCCATCGCGTTCATACCAAACATCAAAAGTTCCTGAAGGACGATCAAATTTATCAAGGCCATTTGCTGTGCCGATCCAAATATTATTATTTACATCTTCCGTAATGCAATAAACAATATTATTTGAAAGTGATTTTTTTGTTTTGTCATCATGATTGAAAATTTCAAATTTACCACGTGGCATATCGTGCATCATTACTCCTCCTGCTCGCGTACCAATCCATAATTCCCCTCTTTTATCGAAGTAAAGGCAATAAATATAATTGCTACTCAACCCATCACTTTCCACAGTGAATTGTTGGAGCGAATCTGTTTTCGGATCGAGTCGATAAATTCCTGCTCCAAATGTACCGAACCAAATAGCTCCCGTTCCAGGTTCTTCTACGATAGACAAAATCGTTCCTTCTATAATTTGATTGTCGGGCGTATATGATTTTATTTTTTTAGTTACCGGATCATAACTGTTCAAACCTTCACCATAAGTACCAACCCAAATTGTTCCATCCGAACTTTGGAGTAATGATAAAATGGAATTGTTCAAAGCAGTGGATAATTGTGGGTAATGTTGGTATTGTCCATTCTTCCGATTGAGTGTAGAAAGTCCACCACCAGAAGTTCCAATCCATAATAATCCCGATTTGTCTTCCATCACACTTAGAATCGCACTGCTTTTTAGCGTGTTTTCTCCTACTTCAGGTCTTTCTGAATGACGGATATGTGTAATGGTAGATGTGGAAGTGAAATAAATATTTATTCCTTCTCCATTTGTTCCCAACCACATATTCCCATTCTTATCACGATAAATGCATTTAATTCCGGTTGAACTCAATGCGTAATCATCCTGTTCATTTTGCGTATAATGTTGAAGTGATTTGTCGTTTTTATTGATAATGTCAATTCCACTTTCAAAAGTTCCAATCCAGACATTTCCTTCCCCATCATCACACATCGTCAAAATTTGTGTGCTTGAAATACCGGTGACACTTCCATCCGGATACATCATGCTCTCGAATGTTTTGTTTTTGATATTGAACGATTCAATTCCGCCCCCATTTGTTCCAAGCCAAATGTGCGATTCATCAAATTGAAGAAGTGAACGAATTTGTAAACATTGCTCTCGACGTTTTAAATCAGATGGGATATTCTTTGGAAACAAACGGTCAAAATCAGTTCCGGATAATTCGTAATTAAAAAATCTCCGTGAACTCTGATCGTACATGCACAAGCCTTTTCCATAGGTTCCAACCCAAATATTTCCTGATGGATCTTCGAGAATGTCATAAACATGGTTGGAAGAAATACTGAAAGGGTCAATTGGATTATTTTCGTAACGGATGAATTTTCCAGTTAAAGGATCAAACTCATTCATTCCCCCATCAGTACCAATCCACAATTTGCCTGCCTTGTCCTCATGAATAACATGAACAACATCATTGCTGATGGACGTTGGGTTTTTAGAATCGTTGAGGTAATGTGTGAACTTTTCAGTTATGGGATTGAATGAATTTAATCCACCACCGTTTGTTCCAATCCAAATTATTCCTTTCTTATCCTGCTTGAGTGCGTAAATGAAATTATTGGAAAGTGAATTCGTGTCTTCTGGATCGCGTTTGAAAATCCTGAAATTATATCCATCATAACGGTTTAATCCTTCCTGCGTTCCAAACCACATGAATCCTTTTTCGTCTTGAATGGTGCAATTGATGACCGATTGTGAAAGGCCACTTTTAACACTGAGATGGTTGAATTTAAAATCTTGCGCATTCACTTTTGTTCCAACAAGAAGCAGGCATGCAAAAAGCAGGCGAAAAAACGATTTCTTTCCAGGAAGCAGGTTAGTTTTCACAGGAATTCAAAGGTAGAAGGAATTCTGCATTTATCATTCAGGAGATATTACCTTTGCGCAAGTGAATAGCCTAAACGAAAATACCTGTTGGTTTGAAAGTTGGTTTGATAGTCCTTACTATCACCTGCTATATGGCAACCGTGATGAAGTGGAAGCTGGAAATTTCATTGAAGTTCTCAGTGGATTCTTGAAAGCCAAAATGGGGGCAACGGCTCTTGATCTTGGATGTGGAAAGGGAAGGCATGCCATTGCTTTGCATAGGAAAGGATTTGATGTTACAGGAATAGATCTTGCCGAACAGAGTATTGTGGAGGCCAAGCAAAGTGAGCAAGAAGGGATCGCTTTTTTTGTTCATGATATGCGACATCCCTTCATGGTAAATTATTTCGATTTCGTTTTTAATCTTTTTACCAGTTTCGGATATTTCTCATCACAGCGCGACAACTCTTCTGTCATTTCAGCAGTGAAAAGTGGTTTGAAAGCAAATGGGGTTTTTGTCATTGATTTTTTGAATGCCGAATTGGTGAAAAAAAATGTTCAAGAAAACAATCAAGGTTCGGTCGAAGCTGGAGGCATTATTTTTCATTGGCAAAAGCGAATTGAAAATAATTTCGTGATCAAGGATATTTCCTTTGAAGCTGAAAATAAAACCTATTGTTTTAGCGAAAAAGTTCAATTATTGACCTTGGAGGATTTTGAAAAATTGCTTTCGCCGTTTTTTACAATAGAAAATATTTTCGGTGATTATAAGCTTGGTAAATTTGACGAACAAAATTCGCCTCGATTGATTCTGATTGCACGTAAAAAATAGATGATGGAATTGTTCACGTACGGACTTATCGCTTTTGTCTCGGTCATCCTCAGTGGCGCATTGTTGCTAGTGGTGACTATTCCGCGTAATTCCATGCGATTGTTGCTTGCATTCAGTGGCGCATTTCTATTTGCAATAAGCATGCTTCACCTCATACCGGAGTTGTATGCAAGCCAGGCAAAAAATATTGGTATGTGGATCCTCACAGGATTTCTCATTCAGCTTTTGTTGGAATATTTATCAGAAGGAATTGAACACGGGCACATTCACATGCATGGGAAGGATGATGAACATTTACATCATCTCGGAGCGAAAATCCCTTTTGGCGTTGTCATTGGCCTTTGTCTGCATTCATTTCTGGAAGGAATGCCATTGGGAATGGTCACTTCCGATTCGAAAATATTTCCTCCCTTTCTAATGGGAATTGTTTTGCATAATATTCCAATTGCGATTGCATTTATGGGACTTTTGCTTCATCTCGGACATTCAAAAACAAAGGCATTTTCATTGCTTGGAATGTTTGCATTGATGACACCATTTGGAATGCTTGCAAGTCATTTCATTGGAATGCAATTACAAGGAGATTTGGCTCCATATTTCTCTGCAGTGACTGGAGTTGTTATTGGAATATTTTTGCACATTTCCACAACAATACTTTTCGAGAGCACAGAAAATCATCGTTTCAACGCATTAAAATTCGTGACCATCCTTCTTGGAGTCGCGGCAGCTTGGTTATTAATCAGATAAATTTATTTCATTGGAAAATTCAGAAGAAAAATTAAATCCCGGTGATTTCCGTATGGTGGCAAAAACCATGCAGGGATTAGAAGGTGTGCTCGCAATTGAATTGGCGAAAATTGGTGCTAGAGATGTGAAAGAACACAAACGTGCGGTAAGTTTTGTCGGCGACAATGGCACCATGTATAAAGCAAATTATTTGCTGCGAACAGCTTTGCGCATTATAAAACCTGTTGCAAAATTCAACGCAAAAAATGAAAAAGATTTTTACGATGGAATTTACGCGATGGATTGGAGTTTGTGGTTAAAGCCAGAAGATACGCTTGCCGTTGACTGTACTTTGAACACCGATATTTTCAATCATTCATATTACATCGCGCAAAAAACAAAAGATGCAATCGTTGATCAGTTTCGTGAGAAATTTGGAAAGCGTCCTTCTGTCGATACGGAATTCCCAACATTACGAATCAATGTGCATGTTACACGTCAGGAAGTAACCGTTTCTCTGGATAGTTCTGGTTATTCATTACACAAACGGGGCTATCGCGAGGAAGCAGGAAAAGCTCCAATGAATGAAGTTTTGGCTGCGGGAATTGTTTTATTAAGTGAATGGCATCCGAGTCAGCGATTGATTGACCCAATGACAGGTTCAGGAACAATTGCAATTGAAGCAGCAATGATTGGAAGTCATATTCCTCCTGGAGTTTTTCGTGAAAAAT
>CAIQQJ010000004.1 GCA_903873905.1 uncultured Flavobacteriales bacterium | reverse complement strand
TTATTAAGTGAATGGCATCCGAGTCAGCGATTGATTGACCCAATGACAGGTTCAGGAACAATTGCAATTGAAGCAGCAATGATTGGAAGTCATATTCCTCCTGGAGTTTTTCGTGAAAATTTCGGTTTTGAAAAATGGAATGATTTTGAAGCGCCACTTTGGGAAACCATTACTGAAAGTGCAATTAATAAAATTAGCAATGAAGGTTTAGATATTACAGGTCTTGAAATTTCTCCAAACACCATTGCAAAGGCAAGAGAAAATATTGAGCGAGCTAAAGTGGATGATTTGGTGAAAACAATTTGTGGCGATTTTTTCGAATGGACTCCACCAGAAGGAAAAGGGATTTTAATTATGAATCCTCCTTATGACGAACGCATGGAGCAAGATGACTCACTCGAATTTTACAAACAGATTGGCGACACATTCAAGAAAAAATATGCTGGTTATGAAGCGTGGTTGATTTCTTCCAATCAAGAAGCATTACGTGAAATCGCATTGCGTCCTTCAAGAAAAATCACTTTGTTCAACGGACCTCTTGAATGCAGATTGATGAAATATGAAATGTATTCTGGCACAAAGAGGGTTCATAAATTGGAACCTGGATATACGAAACCCGAAAAAAGAGAAGAAGGAGAAGTGAAGGATGATGCGTTTCAAAATGATTAATTCAGTTTCATTTTACCTATTTTCATTCGTAAATTCGTAATCATTCGTAATTCATACGCTTTATGAAAACAATTGCAGTATACACATCAGGTGGAGATTCTCCTGGCATGAATGCATGTCTTCGCGCTGTTGTTCGCACAGCTGTAAATAGCGGAATAACCGTTTATGGAATCCGTTATGGTTATGAAGGCATGATTGAAGGTGATTTTATAAAAATGGATGCTCGTTCAGTTGCGAATATTATTCATCGCGGTGGAACAATTTTGAAAACAGCAAGAAGCAAAAGATTTTTGACGGCTGAGGGAATGCAACAAGCAAAATTGCAAATAGAAAAATTCGGAATTGAAGGTGCTGTTGCTATTGGTGGTGATGGAACTTTCCGTGGAGCGCTAGCATTATCAAAAATCTGTAATGTTCATATGGTTGGTTGTCCTGGAACAATTGATAACGATTTGGTCGGAACTGATTTTACAATTGGGTATGATACCGCCATCAATACAGTTGTTGAAGCAGTTGATAAAATTAGGGACACTGCTGAATCACACAATCGAGTTTTTATTGTTGAAGTGATGGGGCGTGATGCAGGATTAATTGCGTTATATAGTGGAATTGGTTCTGGTGCGGAGGGAATTCTAATTCCTGAAACAAAAAATGATTTGGAAGTTTTATTAAATAGACTTGGAGAACATCAGCGAGAAAAACATTCCAAAATAATTATTGTGGCGGAAGGTGATGAAGCAGGCGGAGCATTCAAGGTGCAAACAGCCATCAATGAAAAATATCCACAATTCGAGACCCGTGTGTCCATTCTAGGTCATATCCAACGTGGAGGATCTCCTTCCTGTATGGAACGTGTGAATGCAAGCAGAATGGGTTATGCTGCAGTGGATGCTTTGCAAACAGGTAAAAAAAGTGTCATGATTGGAATTGTCAATAGAAAGATTCTTTACACACCATTTACCGATGCTGTCAAACACCTTGTGGGACCAGATCCAAGCCTTTTGAAAATGGTGGATGTTCTAGCGCGTTGATATAAATTTTGTTTTGATAAAATAAAAACGATTCTCAAACGACTGAACAACCGTGCATTCAGTTCATTGTTCAGAATCACACGTACTTCTCATTTCATCCTTGAACAAAAAACATTGATTCGTTCAAAAAATAAAAATATTAAAATTCCTTCCGGTAATTTCAGTCTTCCTTCAGGACTGCAATTGCAATTATTTCCTGCGCTCGAAAAAAGCTCTAAATCCGATTGGAAAAAAGTGGTTTCCAAAGAAAGCTTTTTTATGCAATGGGATTATTTGTCGGCTTTTGAAAAACTGTCGCCCGGAAACATGAAATTTCATTATGCCCTGATTTCAGAAGGGGGGAAATTAATTGCGGCATTTTATTTTCAAGTTGTTCATCTTTCTACAGAGGAGATTGCCTATGTACTTCAACCCATAACCAGTTCCTCCAAAATTCATACCATAGGAAATGGTTTGAGGGAATGGTTGAAAAAGTGCCGAAAGGAAAATGGATTTCGAATATTGATTTCTGGAAACAATTTTATCAGCGGAGAGTTTGGTGTGGCAATGAAAAAGAATGCGGATCCGAAAAAAGTTTTTTTGGCTTTGGCGGAAACGGTTAAAATAATAACAAAATCGGATCGTTCAGAAGGAAAGATTTCGGCGATTCTAGTTAAAGATTATTTTGAAAACAATGCAATCACTTCTTCCGATACACTTCAGAGCAAGCGATATCATCGTTTTCTTGTTGAGCCGGAAATGGTTGTGAACATTGCAGATGAGTGGAAAAACTTCGATGATTATCTCGGCGCCTTGGCGAAGAAATATCGAAATAGAACCAAAAGCGTTTTGAAAAAAACGGAAATTTTGCATGTGGTGGAATTGAGTGGAGCTGAACTTGAAATTGCTTCTCCAGAAATTTTCATGCTTTATAAAAATGTTTGCCAAAGAGCAAAATTCCGTTTGTCAATGCTGCATCCTGATTATTTTTCTGAAATGAAAAAAGCATTTCCAGAAAAGTTCAGAATTTTCGGGTATCAGAAAAATGGAAAATGGGTAGCCTTTCGTTCATCATTTTATTTGCCAACGCATTTCGTAGCCCACTTTATCGGAATTGATTATTCCGTGAATGAAAGTTTGCCGTTATATCAACGCATACTTTATGATTTTATTCGAGAAGGAATTGATGCTGGCTATGAAAAAGTTTTTTTAGGTCGAACTGCAGCTGAAATGAAATCAACGGTTGGTGCATTTCCAAATGATTTGGTTTGTTACATCCGCCATCGAAATGGACTTTCCAATCAGGTGATTCGTCCATTCATTGATTATCTCAAACCTTCGACATGGATTCCTAGAAATCCATTTAAGGATTGAATTTTGCGATTGATGAATAGGTCGTTTGTTTTTTCGTCCTCATTTTTCCCATTTCCACCGCATTTATGTTTTACTCTTGAACAAAAATGACTTCTACAGGAGGATCTCATATAATTTTTCAAACAATTCCCTATATTAGTACTCTCCCAAAATTAATTGTCCGCTCATTCATAAAAAACTGCATCTCATGAAGCGTTATACGTTTCCGTTAATTTTTTTATCTTCATTTTTCTTCCAGAATTCATTTGCACAACAGGGAATCCATGGTCCTAAAGTTATTGGCGCAGGTACAACTATTGTCAATGAATACACTGCCATTACTGCACTTGCCTCAACAGGAAGTACTTCAATAACTGTTGCTGCAAGTACTTTGAATGCCAATGGAAGATTTTCCGGTCCATTAGTACCCGGTGATCTTGTAATGATTTATCAGGTGGAGGGAACAATTATAAATGGACCAGTAGCTATTGCAGCTGATACAACATGGGGAAGAATTGCTCCTGGCGATTTGTGGAGCACGGGCTATTATGAACTTCATCAAGTTGTATCTGTTCCCAATGGGACAACAATTAACATTGATTGTGGATTGAGCCATGATTATTTTCCCAACGCAGGTACTGCTCGAAAGCCAATGGTTGTTCGAGTTCCTCGCTATACAACATTGACAATCAATTCAGGTGGAATTTTATCTTGTGATGATTGGAATGGAACAATAGGTGGTGTGCTTGCTGTTGAAGTTCAAGGAAACACTGTGATTAATGGTGGAGGTTTTATTGATGTTTCTGGAAAAGGTTTTAGGGGGGGTGCGCTTTCGTTAAGTACCCAATATGGTACGAATACCACAGCGAGTACCAATGTAATTTATGGTGCTGAAAAAGGCGAAGGCGTTGCTGGTTTCCAAGCGGAATATGATGTTTTTGGCGGAAGATATTGCCGCGGTGCTGCTGCAAATGCTGGCGGTGGTGGTGATGGACACAATGGTGGTGGCGGTGGTGGTGCAAATGCACCAAATAGTACCAGCGCCTTAGCATTTTGGAGTGGCAATGGAATACCTGACCAATCGGGTGGAGGGTGGACAACAGCTTGGAATATTGAACCTCCAATTAATACAATGTCACTTCGCACTGCTGTCAATTCTGCAGGTGGAGGTCGAGGTGGTTATAGTTTTTCAAATTTCGATGCAAATGCATTAACTGTTCCTCCGGGGAATGTTACATGGACTGGTGATAACAGAAATCATCAAGCAACTGGATTAGGAGGAAGAATACTTGATTATTCTGGGGGGCGTCTTTTTTTTGGAGGTGGCGGTGGTGCAGGCGATCAGAATGATGGTGGCGGTGGGGCTGGTGGTGATGGTGGAGGATTGGTTTTTCTTATGGTATTTGGAAATATTAGTGGCAGCGGAACTGTAAACGCAAATGGATTAAATGGAGGGAATGGTACTGGTGGCGTTGGATTGATCACTGGGATTGATGGAGCAGGCGGTGGCGGTGGCGGTGGAGCAGTTGTTTTGAATGCAGTAGGTGGTGTTGCAAATACTATTGCAATTAATGCCACGGGTGGTAATGGTGGAAATCAGGTAATCAATCTTCCTTTTTCAACGCCTCAAGCAGAAGGCCCTGGTGGAGGTGGCGGGGGTGGATATATTACGGTTTCTTCTGGTGCACCTACACGTGTTTCAAATGGTGGAAATAATGGAACAACAAATTCTGCTTCCTTAACCGAATTTACTCCAAATGGTGCAACAAAAGGTTGTCCAGGAACAAACAATGCTACCATTACCAATTTCACCATCAACGTAACTAACATTACAATTTGCACAGGAAACTCAGTGACATTGACTGCCACATTAGGAGGAACTCCTCCTGGTGGTGTACTTATCGAATGGTATTCTGCATCAGTAGGTGGGGCCCCTATTTCTACAGGACCTTCATACACTACGCCTGGTCTTGCTATCACAACTACCTATTGGGTTGGAACTTGTCCTGGTTGGTGGAGAGTTCCTGTTACAGTGACTGTTGCAGCTGCACCTGTTGTAACTGCTAGTGCTTCTTCACTAACAATTTGTTCCGGAAGTTCAACAACATTAACAGGTGGAGGTGCTGTAACTTATGTTTGGAATCCAGGAAATGTTTCAGGTTCTCCTATTGTTGTTTCTCCTGCCGTAACAACTACATATACGGTTACTGGAACTATTGTAGTTGGATGTTCAAGTACAGCTTCGGTTACTGTTACTGTAAATCCAACTCCTACGGTTACAGCAACAGCTTCTTCACCTACAATTTGCGCAGGTAGTTCAACAACATTGACAGGAGGAGGTGCAACATCCTATGTTTGGAATCCTGGGAATATTTCTGGTTCTCCAATTGTGGTTTCACCTGCGTCAACAACAACTTATACAGTTACAGGAACTTCTTTAGGTTGTACTAGTACACAACAGGTTACTGTTACGGTTAATCCTTCGCCAACCGTTACAGCAACAGCGACTAGCACCACAATATGTTCGGGAAACTCAACAACGCTATCTGCAGCAGGCGCAAGTACATACAATTGGATGCCTGGAAATCATAACGGATCTCCATGGACAGTTACTCCTGCTGCAACGACCACTTACACGGTTACGGGAACAGCGGTTAATGGTTGTACTAGCACACAACAAGTAACCATTACTGTAAACCCAACTCCGACAGTAACGGCAACAGCATCAAGCGCTACAATTTGTCTTGGAGGATCCTCAACGCTTACAGGAGGAGGTGCAACAACCTATAATTGGAATCCTGGAAATATTAATGGTTCCCCAATTATTGTTTCCCCAATTGCTACAACAACTTACACGGTCACTGGAACTTCAGGAACTTGCACGAGCACTGCGCAAGTTATTGTAACTGTCAATCCTACACCAACCGTTACAGCAACAGCATCGAGTCCTACAATTTGTTCTGGTAATCCTACAACATTAACTGGTGGTGGAGCAGTAACTTATAATTGGAATCCTGGGAATATTAGTGGTTCTCCAATTGTTGTTACTCCTGCATCAACAACAACCTACACTGTGACTGGCACTGCAGCAAATGGTTGTACAAGTACACAACAAGTAATTGTTACCGTAAATGCTTCCCCAACAGTAACAGCTACTGCAGGTACGCCTACAATTTGCAATAGCGGATCGAGCACACTTACCGGTGGTGGGGCATTGACATACAATTGGAATCCAGGAAATATTAATGGGTCTCCGATTGTGGTTTCTCCTGTTACAACCACCACTTACACCGTTACAGGAACCGCGGCCAATGGTTGTACTGCTACACAACAAGTGACGATTACAGTAGTTCCAACTCCAACGGTTACTGCGAGTGCTTTACCAACTTCAATTTGTGTAGGAAGTTCTACATCATTAACAGCAGTCGGCGCGACAACTTATAATTGGATGCCAGGAAATATTAATGGTTCTCCTATCGTCGTGTCTCCTGTGGCAACAACAACCTATACGGTTACCGGAACATCGGGATCTTGCACGAGTACAGCTTCTGTTACAGTAACAGTAATTCCAACTCCCACAGTAACAGCAACCGCTTCAAGTCCGACAATTTGTGCAGGAAGCGCTACAACACTTACAGGAGGAGGCGCGGTTTCTTATAATTGGAATCCAGGAAACATAAATGGCTCTCCAATTGTTGTTACTCCTGCATCAACTACTACCTACACGGTCACAGGAACTGGAGCGAATGGTTGTACTAGTATACAACAAGTAACCGTTACCGTTAATCCACTTCCTGTTGTTACGGCTTCTTCTGGAAGTCCTGCAATTTGTTTAGGGAATTCTACCACACTAACAGGAGGAGGCGCCTCGACTTATAATTGGAATCCTGGAAATATTAACGGTTCGCCAATTACAATTTCTCCAATTGTCACTACAACCTATACGGTTACTGGAACTGGGGCAAGTGGTTGCACAAATACCGCGAATGTTACAGTGACTGTCAATCCAACTCCAACCGTAACTGCTACAACGAGTACACCATCGATTTGCGTTGGAGCTTCCGCTACACTTACAGGAGGTGGAGCACTTACTTATAATTGGAATCCTGGGAATATTACGGGTTCTCCAATTTCTGTTTCTCCTGTTACAACTACCACTTACACAGTTACAGGAACAAGTGCATTAGGTTGTACAAGCACAGCTCAAGTTATTGTTACTGTAAATCCATTACCAACACCAACCGCCACTTCAGCACCAGCAGCAATTTGTTTGGGTCAGAGCGCTTCATTGACGGCAAGTGGTGGAACAAGCTATGTTTGGAATGGTGGAGCATTGGTAAATGCAAATGGAATTCCTCAAAACGTTTCTCCAGTTTCAACAACAACGTATACAGTTTCCGCAACGGATGTGAATGGATGTTCTGCTAATGCACAAGTTACATTGACGGTAAATCCATTGCCAACACCAAACGCGGGAATCAATCAGACAATTTGTGCAGGAAATCCTGCATCACTTTTGGCAACTGGAGGAGGAACATATTCTTGGAACGGAGGAACTTTAGTTAATGCATCAGGAGCAGCTCAATCAGTTTCTCCAATTATAACAACTGATTATATTGTTACTGTTACAAATGGTTTTGGTTGCACAAAAAATGACACAGTAAATATTGCAGTAAATCCTCTTCCTACAACAAATGCAGGACCTAATGTTTCAATTTGTCCGAGTAGTTCCATTCAATTGAACGCAAGCGGTGCTACAACGTATTTATGGAGTCCTTCCACTGGTTTGAATTTTAATAATATTTCGAATCCAATGGCTAGTCCAATTGTGACAACAACATATGTTGTGACTGGAACAAGTGCTGCAGGTTGTGTTTTGAATGACACCATCGTTGTTACAATTTCAAATATTCTTTCAGTTTTCGCTGGGCCTGATGTAACGATTTGTTCAGGAGATACAATTTTGTTAAGCACAGCCGGAGGAGTAGTTTATAATTGGACACCTTCTGCAACATTACAAACTCCAACACTCGCTACTACAAATGCATTTCCAACTTCAACCACAACTTATACTGTAAATGTAACTGATGCAAATAGTTGTTCCGGTTCTGATTCTATTACGGTTTTCGTTAATCCTTCAATGGGAATAACAACTTCAGGTACAACGCCAATTTGTGACGGCCAATCGGCAACACTTAATGCAACACCAATTGGCGGTACTGGACCATTTACTTACAACTGGAGTAATAGTTTATCTGGACCTGGACCACAAACTGTTTCTCCAAATACTACCATCACTTATACTGTTTCCATTACTGATTCAAATGGTTGTTCTTCTCCCGTTCAAAATATTTTGGTTACAGTTAATCCAACACCAAGTGCAACACTTCAATCATCAAGTAATGTTTCTTGTTTTGGAGGATCAAATGGCACAGCTACTGTAAATGCTTCGGGTGGAACGCCTGGGTATTCTTATTCATGGTTGCCAAACGGAGGGACTGCAGTAACAGGAACTAGTTTGTCCAATGGTATTTATACCTGTACAATTACGGATGCAGCAGGTTGTACAACAACACAATCTGTTACAATGACTCAACCGACAGCAATTCAATTGGCGAATGCAAGTTCTCCTGAACATTGTACCAGCGCTGATGGAAGTGCAAGTGTTAGCGCAAGCGGGGGAACACCTGGTTTCACATTCACATGGAGTAATTCATCAACGAACGATACTATTAGTAATCTCACTTCGGGTTCTTACACTGTCGTTGCAACTGATGCAAATGGATGTATTGATTCTACAACCGTAGTGGTGGGAAATACAAGCGGTGCAAATGCAAATGCTGGAACCGCTGTGACAATTACTGCAGGACAATCAACCGTGTTGAATGGAAGTGGTGGTGTTTCATACACATGGTCACCTCCAGCTGGATTGAGTTGTACAAATTGTCAATTTCCTGTGGCGACACCAAGTGTAACTACAGTTTACACCTTGACGGTGACAGATGCAAACGGCTGTACCGATTCAGATACGGTCACCGTATTCGTTGATATTGCTTGTGGAGAAATTTTTGTTCCAAATGCTTTTTCTCCAAATGGCGATAATGCGAATGACACTTTTTATGTTCGAGGGAATTGCATCAAGTTTATGCAATTCGAAATTTATAATCGATGGGGAGAAAAAGTTTTTTCTTCAACTGATCCAGCAAAAGGTTGGGATGGAACTTGGCGTGGAGAAAAATGCGAAGCAGCCACATTCACCTATTTCCTTCGCGCAACATTGATCGATGACACGCAAATTAATAAACAAGGCACAATTTCATTGGTAAAATAATTCCAAGATGAGAAAAATTAAACTTTTTTTACTTCCGCTTTTTTTGCTTCCGCTTTTTACTTCTGCACAGGATGTCCATTTTTCACAATTGACAGAAACTCCATTATTGCTCAACCCCGCACTTGCAGGAATGTCGCATGATTTAATGGCGATTGTTAATTTTAAAGATCAATGGAAAAGTGTGAGCAGCACGCCATACAGAACGTTTAATGTGAGTGCAGACATGGCTTATCTCAAAAAAAACAATGGAAGTCATCTTGGTGTTGGATTAAATGTTTTTTCCGATAAAGCAGGTGATGGACAAATGGGAACGACAACAGGGCAATTGCACCTTTCCGGAGTGCTAGCTGCTGATGATAAAAATTTAATCTCACTTGGACTTTATGGTGGATTCGGTCAACGAAGTTTGGATTATGCCAATTTGCAATGGGACAAACAATATGACGGAATAACTTTTGATGCTACACGTCCAACATTTGAGCCTACTACATTTGGGAATCATACCTATTCAGATTTCGGAGCAGGTCTTGCTTGGTTTTATGGGAAAGGTCATGCAACAATGAGTTCCAATGATGCACGTTCATTTTGTGCTGGCTTTTCAGTTCAACATATTAATCAACCAATTTATAGTTTTTATGGTGCAACTGATCAACATTTACCAATGAAAATGGTTGCACATGGCAATGCGGAAATAGGATTGAAAAACAGAAATTTGGTTTTGGAGCCATCCTACATTGTCATGATTCAAGGTGGAGCTCATGAAATAAATGCGGGAATGCTTTTCAAATATATTATGCAGGATGCTTCTGTATATACAGGAAGGAAAAAACCTGGTGCATTTATTCTAGGAGGTTATTATCGCTTTGGTGACGCTGCTGTGATTGCAACGGGCTATGAATTTTCAGGATTCAAAATTGGAATGAGTTATGATGTGAATCTTTCCGATTTGAAAACAGCAAGTAAAGCGCGTGGAGGTTTTGAAGTTTCCTTGCGATTCATGTCACCCAATTCATTCTCAAAAAGCTCTTCTTCAAAATCGTTTGATTAAAAAGAAATTCAAAATAATTCGAATCCCACAATGAAATTTTGTTGTGGGATTTTTTTATTGCAATTTTCCACCTTTGAAAAAATATTTTTTGTAATAATCCTCTTCAAGCGAACTGATGACAATTCCCTTGTGAGTAGATGCATGAACAAAGTGATGATTTTTCAAATAGACACCAACATGCGAAATTTTATCAGAATTTATTTTAAAAAAAACGAGATCACCTTCTTCCAAATCTTTTTCCGATACAGCTTTGCATGCATTGAAAATAGAGGCCGCTGATCCGCTAATGTTTTTTTTATAAATAGTTGAATAGAGAATGGATGCAAATCCCGAGCAATCAACACCCGATTTTGTTTTTCCTCCATATAAATAGGGCACTCCATACCACTCGTCAATAAATTTGTAAAGTGCCACGTTTGTGATTTCACTTTCATTCACTCCGATGATTGTCGCGTATTTTTTTTTCAATACCTCACTGCCAGGAATTGATTCATTTTTTGTAACGTGTTTATGACCAGCACATGAAGTAAGGAAAAATCCAAAACAGATGATCAGTGCTTGATGCAAAAGGTGTTTAGGAATCATAAATTAAATTTAGGAACTCTATTTTCCGCTTTGTATGCTCACTATTTATTTTATCCTTTGGAACCTGTTGATAACCAGCTGGACTTGTTCAATCTAGGGGGAATTATTAACTTTGAGCATTGAGGTTAATCCATTTCGGAAAATAGGGATTGGGATTGGCCTGACCTTTGGTATATCAAGGTAATGAAGCGCCATTTATTTTGTTTCGTTCTGTTTGTTTTGCCTGCGGTGTTTGGTTTTCAAACCTCACCCAACGGGGATACGAATGCTCGACTCAAATCGGTTTTCATTTATAATTTCACGCGCTATATTGATTGGCCTGCCGAATACAAATCAGGGGATTTTATTATCAATATGTATGGATCAAATACGTCAATGCTTTCTGAATTAAACAAAATGGCATTGACAAAAACTGTTGGCACACAAAAAATTGTAATCAAAAATACCACAACATTAGATGGAATAGGTAAGTGTCATATTTTGTATGTTTCCCCTGAAGTAACAACATCTCTTGCTGAAATTATTGCAAAAGTGAAAGGCAAAGCAACGTTAATTGTTACTGAACAACCTGGACTTGCAAAAAAAGGGGCTGCTATAAATTTCGTTGTAGTAGACAATCGTCAGAAATTTGAATTGAATCAGAATAACGCAGCAAAAAATAATCTCAAAGTAAGTTCAGCATTACTTGCTTTGGCAATACCCGTGGAAAATTAACACGCAAATACTATGAAAAAAATCTCCTGCATACGGACAATGATGATACTGATGGCCTTTCTGCTATCTAGTGTTAGTTGTTTGCGTGCGCAGTCAGGTATTCATTATAATGCGGCCATGATGTTCGTTCAGCAAGGTGCAATTGATAGTGCAAAAAAAGAAATTGATTTGCACATGAAGGAAGCAGAATCTCAAATGGATCCTGAGAGTTGGTATTTATTTGGATTTGTATACAAGGAATTGTACAAGAAATATGAAAATACAAATTTCAATTCCCCTTATAGAATTCAGGCTTTTGAATCCTATAAAAAATCGCTTTCATTAGATTCAAACACTGCCCGACAAAAAGCAACACGCGATCAGATTCGTTATCTCGGCGGACGTTTTTATAATGATGCTGTTACAACACTTGATACCATTCGTTTTGCAACATCAGTTACTTGTTATCAGCAATATCGAGAGGCGGCGATGATTTCCGATCCAGGTTTTGATATCAAAAAGAAAGACATTGAATTTTATTTGGCACTTGCTTCAACCTATGATGCCGTTTACAATATTGACAAAAAGAAAAATGTAAAATATTTTGATTTGACTCGTGAAACGTATCTGCAAGTTTTATCGTGGGATGCAAATAATTACACTGCCAATTATAATCTTGGTTTATTATTCTGGAATAAAGGAGTTGATCTCATGTATGATATCGATTATGATATTAATCTTGATAGTGTGATGGCTGTACAAAATCATTCAGTTGATTTGTTTAAAGAATCACTTCCTTTCGCAGAAAAGGCTTATGAAATTGAACCGAAGCGCGAAGAAACACTGATTGTGCTTTCCGGCATTTATTATAGTTTGAATGAATTTCAGAAATCAAAAGCATATCAGCAAATGCTCGACGACCTTCGTAAACAAAAGTGATATACACAACAATTAACTAACACAAATTTCGCATCAAGCATATATGAAGTTTCGCTTTACGATTGGCCGTAAAATTCTCCTTGGATTTGGAGCACTCATTTTTTTGGTGTTGCTTGCATTTTCGTTAACGCTTGTCACTATCCGTAAGAGTGGAGAAATCAATGATAAAATAGCGAATTTGTACACGCCTTCAGTTGACAAACTGCAGGAAATGCGTTTGATGATCACACGGTCAAAAATGTATCTTACCAATTGGGTAAACATTCAAACCTCATCACAGGATAAGGATAAGCTCAAGCGCCTCATCGACGAGGAATATCCAAATATGAAGAAGGATATCCAGACACTTTCGAAAGGTTGGAGTCAAAAGGATAGTGCGCTCATCAAATATATTTTCATCAGTTGTGATTCACTTTGGATCATGCACCACCAAGTGATGAACGACCTGAATTCTTTTGACAGTTATGATGATCCTTCAATTGTATTTCTTACAAAACCACGTGTTTTGGATGAAGATGGTGACATAACTGTTCAAACAAGAAATATTAGTGATCTTTTGGATCATCTTATTCGACGTCAATATGATGCTGCGTCGGCCAAACGAACAGAAATGTTGGAGTCGTTTCAGACACTTTCTTTTGTGGTAATGTTGTTGTTGATTGTTCTTCCACTTGGTGGAATTCTTATTGCATTTTTAACGACAAGATCCATTACAAAACCTGTTTCATTTTTGAAAGGCATACTTTTATCAATGGCACGAGGCATTCTTCCGCATGAAAAAATTAAAAAGCGGAATGATGAAATTGGTGAGATGTCAGTTGCACTGAATAGCCTTGTTGATTCAATGAAATTGACCACTGAGTTTGCACGTGAAGTTGGAGCAGGGAATTTCGATTCCTATTACAAACCACTTTCTGAAGAAGATTCTCTGGGCGATGCACTCTTGAAAATGCGTGAAGATCTTCGTGAAAATGAGCGAGTGTTGGAAGCAAAAGTTATTGAGAGAACCGAAGAAGTAGTTCGTCAGAAAGAAGAAATTGAAATTCAGAATCAGAAACTTGAAATTGTCTACAAACATATTACGGACAGTATCCGTTATGCGAAACGTTTGCAGGATGCAATTCTCCCTCCTTCGGTTTTCGTGAATCGCTTGCTTCCAGAATCATTTATTCTTTTTAAACCAAAAGATATTGTAAGCGGTGATTTCTACTGGATGTATGAAAAAGAAAACCGTGTTTTTGTTTCTGCAGTTGATTGTACAGGTCATGGTGTTCCTGGTGCGTTTATGAGTATTGTTGGAAATAATATGCTCAATCAAATCGTAAAAGAAAGACCAGGTTTGAATGCAGGGCAAATGCTTGATGAATTGAATATCCTTGCTGGTAAAACAATAAATCAACATTCAGAAGAAGGTGCAGTACGTGATGGAATGGATATGACACTTTGCATTTTTGATCCCATCACACGAATGATGGATATGGCAGGAGCAAACAATTCACTTTATCTTTTTCGTCAAGGCGAATTGAAAGAATACAAAGCCGACAAAATTCCAATCGGTTATGTTGAAGGAAATTCACGAAGTTTTACCAATCATAGTATTCAACTCGAAGTAGGTGATACCATTTATCTTTTCTCTGATGGTTATGCCGATCAGTTTGGTGGCCCAAAGGGTAAGAAATTCATGGTTGGTCAATTCCGTACTTTCCTCAATCAAATCCACAAACTTCCGCTCGCGGAGCAGATGCAGACACTGGATTCCACTATTGAACACTGGCGTGGAAACCTAGAACAAGTGGATGATATCCTTGTTATTGGATTCAGGGTGAATTAACACTCACTTTCCCTCCTTAAAAAGTTGGATTTATATTGCTTTTTTTTTGTAATTTGCCATGCTCAGAAAATAAATCAAACTGGCGATTTGGCAAATGCATAAAACCCTAGAAGTCCTAATTTTATTTGCATTTATCATTATGCATAATGAAAACTTGTTTGTTTTCGCTTCAATAAATGGATATTGGAAAAAGCGAATAGACTTCTCCCATTTTCATTTACAGCCAGAATATATTTTACTTAACTCCAATTCACTTAGGTAGTTTGAACTTTCACATTAATACTATGAAAAATCAACTTTTTTTAAATATGAACAAATCATTATTTTTTAGTTCTCTAATTATTTTGACGATTTTTATTTCTTCCCAATTTGCCTTTGCACAAGCACCTCCACAGGGAATAAATTACCAAGCCGTGGCACGAAATACATCAGGTGCGGAATTACAAAATGTACCCTTGACTGTTCGAATTGGAATTTATACAGATCAGGCCGCAACTAACCAAGTTTTTGAAGAAACACATTCCGTTACCACAAATGCATTTGGCTTGTTCAATGTAATAATTGGCCATGGCACTCAAACTTCAGTTGGAGCTTTCAATTCAATTTTTTGGGCTAATAGTGCCTATTATTTGAAAGTGGAAATTGATGGAGGAACTGGATTTACAGATATGGGAACAACTCAATTGATGTCAGTTCCATATGCTTTGTATGCGGGTTCCTCTGCAGGTGGACCAACTGGCCCAACAGGAAATACAGGATTAACAGGCCCCACAGGAGTAATTGGATTAACAGGAGCAACAGGTCTAATAGGCCCAACAGGAAATACAGGATTAACAGGTCCTACAGGTCTTATTGGGTTGACAGGAAATACAGGATTGACAGGACCAACTGGATTAACAGGAATTACAGGTTCAACTGGTTCTGTTGGACCAATAGGTCCTACGGGAATTACAGGATTGACAGGACCAACTGGATTAACAGGAAATACAGGTTCAACTGGTTCTATTGGACCAATAGGTCCTACGGGAATTACAGGATTGACAGGACCAACTGGATTAACAGGAAATACAGGTTCAACTGGTTCTATTGGACCAATAGG
>CAIQQJ010000003.1 GCA_903873905.1 uncultured Flavobacteriales bacterium | reverse complement strand
TTTGGGGAGTTGTAAGCTAGAATTGTCATGTTTTAAAGCAAAAAATCGCAGAAAATTTGCAAGTGAAATGGCATAAAAAAACCAGGAAGCAGATTTATGTAAAATCTAACTTGCTGGTTTATAGTTGTGCGGACGGGGGGAATCGAACCCACACGCCTCTCGGCACCAGATCCTAAGTCTGGCTTGGCTACCAGTTACAACACGTCCGCATATTAGGTGTTTAGTAGCGCGGCAAATATCGACATTTAATCTTCAGTAGACAAATGAAATTGATGGAGCTTGTCGGAAAAGATTTGGGGTTGTTCAAACGGAAGATAATGGCCACAATTAGGAATCAGTTCAATAGTTGATTTTATGATTTTGTGTTTGGCGGTTTCAGTAATTTGTAAATGTGTCATTAGCGGATGAAGCCATTTATTGGGAATGAGTTGATCTTTTTCTCCATACAAAACAAGTACAGGTTGGTGCAAGTGTTGTAAAAAAGCAATTATTGGTTCATGGAGCATTCCTTTAATGGAGGCGATTATCATTTCACGAAAGGAAGAAAACCGTTCGGTTTGCTGAATAATATTATCGTCAATCAATTCTCGTATGCGTTCTCCATGCATGCTGAAATGTGGAGCGTATGAGGCAATAATTTTATTTATATCAGACGGTGCTTGATAAATGAATTCTGCTCCTTGAATAATTTTTCCTGATTCTTCATTGGTAAAAGACTCAATGCCTGCCGATGAAACCAAAACAAGTCGACTCACTATTGCGGGCATTTGTAGGGCAGCAATTACACTGACTTGACCTCCTAATGAATGGCCAACAAGTGTAATGTCAGTCAATTTCATTTCTTCAATTACTGATCGCACCACCTGCGCATAAAATGTCATTGAAAAATTCCCTCTTTGATTCCATGAAGCTCCATGGCCAGGCAAATCAATAGCAATGCATCGATAATTGTATTCGAGATGTTCCACTACATATTTCCACATGGTGGAACTTAGTCCCAAACCGTGTACAAAAAACAAAACTGGTTTAGTTGCTTGTGTATCGGAATGAACATTACCCGAGTCGTGAAATGCAATTTTCAGTTCGGGGTTTTTTATTGCGATAAAACTTTGAGTTGACCACATTTCTTAAAATTACTAAAATGATATTAATATCTGTAAATCTTAAATAAGCAGAAGTCCCGATCTTAGAGAGACCGGGACTTCAAGCAAACGTACAAACAAACAATGCAAAGTATAAGGGTTATGCTTTTACCTTAAATATTTTCAGATATTATTTTGAAGCAATTACCATTTTTGATTACCAATTTATTTTAGTCTCTATCTTTTAACCATTTTGAAACGGCAGGCGCAAGTTCTTTTTGTGATCGTGATCCAACGAAAACACCAATGTGGCCGCCTGGGAATTTGTAAAGCTGCTTGTCTTTTGTTCCAACCAATTCATTCAATGGAATTGTTGCCGCAGGTGGAACGAGATGATCTTCCGATGCGTAAATATTGAGCAAGGGCATCGTCACATTTTTCAGATTTACTTTTTGCCCACCAAGTTCAAGTTCACCTTTCGCTAGTTTATTTTGCTGATATAAATCTTTCATGAATTGACGGTAACATTCACCCGATTGATCTGGACTGTCATTAATCCATTTCTCCATACGAAGGAAGTTCATCAACTTGTCTTTGTCTTGCATGATGTCAACCATACTCTTGTATTTGTTGACATTCATCATTGGTTTCAACTGGGAGAATCCACTGTTCAAGAATTCTCCTGGTACAGTTCCATGTGTATCAACTATACGATCGAAGTTCATGTCTTTCGCCCAACGGAAAAGCAAACCGTCGTTGGTAGCAAAATCAACAGGCGTAACAAGCGTGATTAGATTCTTGATTTTCTTTGGATGAAGTGCGGAATAAATTAGACTCAATGTACCTCCTTGACAAACGCCCATGAGATTCACGCTTTCAACATCGTTATTCTTGCGAACAAAATCAACGATGTCATTCAAAAACCAATTGACATAATCATCCATTGTCACGTCTTTATCAGCGCGAGTAGGATAACCCCAATCAATCATATAAATATCCAAACCAAGATCAAGCAGATTTTTAATGAAACTACGATCCGGTTGAATGTCCATCATTTCAAATCGGTTCACGAGTGCATAAGAAACAATTACTGGAGTTTTAAACTTCGCAGGCGTTTCACGCACATAACGAAACAATTTTATTTTGTCGACTTTGAAAACCAATTCTTTTGGTGTCGTTGCAATTTCAACTTTGTCAACGTGAACAAGATTATCATAACCACTCACTAATTTCTTAGTAGTCTCGGTCATTTCTTTGAAAGGATTTTCATTCGCCATGATGGTAGGAATTAAGAGTCTGATTTTGGGAGAAAGAAGACAGGAGTTAAGAAAACGGAAAACTCCGAACTCCCAACTCCTGGCTTCGTACTAATTATACTGTAGCAGCTTTCTTCTTGGAAGATTTTGCTTCTTTAGAATCAGATGATGATTCAATACCTTCTTGTTTTTCCAATTGAGAAATTCGTTTGCGAAGTTCGTAGATGGTTGTGTAAAGTTCATCTGCTTCACTGCGTAACATAATTGGCAATGGCTGAAGAAGTGTTTCAGCAACTTTCTCAGAACGCTGACGGATATCAAGACTCAAATCAAGAATTTCCGCTTGAATTTTAGAGAAAGCATCTGTTTTGAAAAGTTCAATCATTGATGCTTCATTCTTGTTTACCCAATTCTGGAAAACTTCTTGAATGTCGCTGAGATCTTTTCCTTTTTTCAATTCTTCTGCATTCTCGAACAAAAATGTTTCCCAGGTTTTTGCCCCTGTTGTATACATTGCTTGCTGAAGTTCAGCTAGTTTTTGTCCGTAGATAGAAATTTTTTCCATCATCCCAGTCATTGACTCATTCAACTCGGATTCTTTTCCTGGGTAGAACAAACGAAGCAATGGACTTACTGAACGCTGGTAAACTGCAAATGCGCTATTGGCGTTATTCGAATCATTTCCAAAAAGAAGAAATGGTGTAAGTGTTTTCAAATTCTCAGGAACACTTGAAGAGAACTGTTGAAACATATGTTTGTTGTAGTTACTCGCAACTTCTGACATGCTTTGGAATTGTTGGAACAATTCTTTTGTTTGAACAGGAGCAACCTGAGTCATCGTGCGATCCATCAATTCTTTGAAGGAATCAAGGTTGAAACCTTTTTTCATCCATTCTGAATTGAAGGTATTGTTCTGCATGTTCTTAAACATTGGTGCCCACATTTCATAAAATTTCACGTAAGCCGCAGAAATATTTGTCATGTTGCCCCAAGTATCTTTCACAGTATCATTTGTAAGACCTTTACCCCAGTTTTGGAAAGAGTTGGCCCAAGGCTGTGAAAATTGATTTGGTTGATTCATCCAATTCTGTGTGTTATTCATCCACTGATTTTGGAAATCAGTAAATTGTGTCATTGGATTTGTTGCAAAAGGATTGTTTGCAGTGAAAGGATTGTTTGCAGTGAAAAAATTATTTGCAGTAAATGGATTTGAAAAGCTTGGGAAATTTCCCATCGCTTTGTTCATCTGTTCACGTTGTGTGTTAAGCCAATTATTGTAAATCTCAGAAACGTTCACTGGAGTTTTTCCGTTTTTGAAAGCTTCAGCATTTTCAGCCATTTGAGATTGGAAAGTTGTTGTAGCTTTTTCAGTTGCAGCCTTTGTGATTTCAGACTGTTTCGCGAGCCATTCTTTGTAGATGTTCAGGCCGTCATTCATTGCAGCTCCGTTTTTAACAGAATCTTGCAATTTGCTGTTGCTTTCTGTCCAGTTGTTGGTCAGTTGTTTTTGAGTTTCTAACCAGGCGTCGAAAAATGTGTTGGTTTCCATTTTGGTATTTATTTATAAAGTGTTGAATTTCAGAAAATTAAGACCTAAATCCTGCTTTTTCAGGGTGCAAAGGTAGACCATTTTCCCAATTTGTCAAGTGTTTGAGGTACAAATTATTGATTCGTCTACAGTATTTTCGCATTCGTATGACGAAAATCAGCATTTAGCTTTAACCCAATATTCTCAGAACAAAATCAAATTGTTACTTCTATCACTTCCATGATTTGTGAAAGAAATCAGGCAAAGCAATTGAGTTTTCTCTTTTCTAAATCAGCTAATCAGATAAATTTTGCGCTTGGGCTGTAATTGGAATGCTTTTTATTGACAAAAAATTAAGCTCATTGGATTTTCTATATTTGTCAAAACAGACTCTTAAAAATTCCCCAATCATGACAATCGAACAAGGAACAACTTACAACTACACTTTCCGTTTTACACAAAAAGAAGTGGAACTTTTTGCACAAGTTACCGGTGACAAAAATCCAGTACATCTGGATGCTGATTATGCCGCCAAAACAATGTTCAAGCGTCCCATCATGCATGGGTTTTTAGGCGGCAGTGTTTTCTCGAAAATTTTCGGCACACTTTTTCCAGGCGAAGGAACAATCTATCTCAAGCAAAGTATGTCCTTCATGCGTCCCATGTTTGTGGATACAGATTACGAGGTGCGCATGACTGTGAAAGAAGTTGTGAAGGAAAAACATCGCGCAAACGTGGAGACGGTTATTGTAGATAAAAACACCAATGAGGTTGTCATCAATGGTGAAGCCACCGTGATGAATGTGGAGCGCATCTAATACAGCAATAAATTTTCTGTGTTCCTGCTTTCCGTTCGACGGAGCTCACTGCATTCAGGGCTAACTTATCATCTTTCTGCTCTTCAAATTTTCAAAGAAAAAAAATGCCCCTGTATTTGTCAGGGGCATTTTATTATTTGCTCTTCGGCGTTTTCTCCTTCATTAATTTATAGACAGGTTTTGATGAGTTTTGTGAAAATCATTCTTTTTCCAAAAATGGATAACGGTAGTTTGTTGGTGGAACCCAAGTTTCTTTAATTGTCCTTGGAGAAACCCATCGCAGAAGATTAATCATCGCTCCAGCCTTGTCATTTGTTCCAGAACCACGAGCTCCACCGAAGGGCTGTTGGCCAACTACGGCGCCGGTTGGTTTGTCATTGATGTAAAAATTACCGGCAGCATTCGCCAGCATTTTTGAGGCTTTCTCGATTGCATAACGGTCTTGTGCTATAATACAACCTGTAAGTGCGTAATTGGAAGTTTTGTCAAGAATTTTTACAGTCTCATCAAACTTCTTGTCGTCGTAAACATAAACAGTGAGGACAGGTCCGAAAAGTTCTTCACACATGGTAACGTAAAAAGGGTCTTTTGCCTGAATGATGGTGGGCTCAATGAAATACCCTTTGCTCTTGTCATATTTTCCACCTGCAATAATTTCAGCTTTTTTGTCCTTTTTAGCAGCATCAATATAGGAAGCCAGCTTGTTGAATGAAGCTTCATCAATTACAGCATTGATGAAATTTCCAAAATCTTCAGTAGGCCCCATCTTCATCGATTTCAAATCGGCAAGCACTGTTTCTTTTACTTCTTTCCAGATGTTTTTTGGAATGTACGCACGGGATGCGGCAGAACATTTTTGTCCTTGGTATTCAAAAGCGCCACGTGAAATAGCAGTGGCAACAACTTTTGGATCAGCACTTGGATGGGCGAGGATAAAATCTTTTCCGCCCGTTTCTCCAACAATGCGTGGATACGTTTTATAATTGTGAATATTACTACCAATGGTTTTCCAGATGTTTTGAAAAACAGCAGTGCTTCCTGTGTAATGAATTCCTGCGAAATCTGGATGAGCGAAAACAACATCAGCAGCATCAGGGCCTGTTGGATAAATTAAATTGATTACACCATCTGGAACTCCAGCTTTCTTGAAAATTTCCATCAATACATTTGCAGAATAAACCTGCGTATTGCTTGGTTTCCATACCACCACATTTCCCATCATTGCACATGATGTTGGGAGATTTCCTGCGATTGCTGTAAAATTAAAAGGTGTCAGTGCGTAAATGAATCCTTCAAGTGGACGCCATTCCAAACGATTCCACATTCCTGGACTGGAATTTGGTTGTTGGGAATAAATATCTGTCATGTATTTTACATTGAAACGGAGAAAGTCAATAATCTCACAAGCAGAATCAATTTCAGCTTGGTAAGCATTTTTACTTTGACCGAGCATTGTTGCCGCATTCAATTTTGCGCGGTAAGGACCAGCAATAAGATCAGCAGCTTTTAGGAAAATGCTTGCGCGATGTTCCCAAGCCAGTTCTCCCCATTTTTTCTTTGCACTCATTGCCGCCTTAATGGCAAGGCCAACATGTTTTTTGTCGCTTCTATGGAAAAAACCAAGTGTGTGTTTGTGATCATGCGGAGGAGCCATGCGAACTTTTACGCCGCTTTTAATTTCATTTCCACCGATGTACATTGGAACTTCAATTTGTTTCGATCGAAGTTCCTTAAGCATTGCTTGTAACTCTTTTCGTTCTGGTGAACCTGGTGCGTAATTTTTTATCGGTTCATTAATAGGGGCAGGTACGTTGAAAATTCCTTTTGGCATAGCGAGAGTTGTTAGTTCGAAAAGATTATTTCAGTGAATAAAGGAGAATAAAGTTTTGAAAATTTATTTTATGTCTTTCATTTTTGAAGCAAGTGCATTGAAGAATTTCTCTAGGGGTTTGGTCACCATTGGGCGAATAAAAAGTGGGATATCTCCTTCGAAAACGAGTTGACCTGTGCAGGAGTTTTCGCCCGTAGAAACAATAATGGAATCCAGCGTAAAAGAAAAAGGCAATTTCCCCGCCTCATCTGAGGCCATGCGAATATTACTATTGGGCGTTGTTGAAACAATTTTCATTGCAACTTTTGCCATTTCCTTGATCGTGAAACTACAGGTAACTTTTGTCGCTTTCCAATCGGAAACTGTGGAAGGCATCAGTTTTTCGAAATTGTTGAAATCACTGAGAAAAAGAAAAACCTTTTCCTGTGTTTGTGGAATGGTGACGATTTCAGTTTCAATTTTAGTCATGGAGAATTTGAGTTAAAATTATTTTCAATTTGTTAATTGCCAATTTCCAATTGAAGATAAATTGACAATTGGAAATTACCAGATCGACAATTTATTTATTTCCCCCAGCCACTCGGATTTTTTCTCCAAGCTTCCAATGCGGCAATATCTGCTTCATCAATATATTCATCGTGCAGGGCTTGACGAATTAAGGATGGATAATCGCTTAGTGTTACGAGATTCACGTTAGCGTCACGGAAATTTTCAGTGGCATTTTGAAATCCATAAGTGAAAATTGCAGCCATGCCTTTTACATCACATTCCGCTTCGCGAAGTGCTTCAACAGCTTTGAGACTGCTTCCGCCAGTGGAAATCAAATCTTCAATGATTACAACAGATTGCCCCGCCTTGATTTCACCCTCAATGAGATTTCCCAAGCCATGTTTTTTGGGTTCTGGACGCACATAAATAAATGGTAAGCCCATTTCTTCAGCCACTAGTGCCCCAATTGCAATTGCACCCGTTGCAACACCAGCAATTACATCAGGCGTGCTATAATTTTCGTGGATGATTTGTACAAATTGCTGACGAATAAAAGTTCTCACTTTCGGGTAGGAAAGTGTCTTGCGATTGTCACAATAAATAGGGGATTTCCAACCAGAGGCCCAGGTAAAAGGTTGTTGAGGTTGTAATTTTACTGCTTTGATCTGAAGAAGAAATTCCGCAACTTTCGCAGCTATTCCGGCGTTAGTAACCATATGCAACAAATGTATAAAGTTTTCATCAACAATTGTCCGCTCTTTCTTGCTGGAATAGATGCGTCTGTGAATGAAATTCCTGGAACGCTGTTGCTTCGAGATGATTCGGGAAAAACATTGGATGATATTTTACAGTTGGCACATGAAGGCGGAAGTTTTTTCAGTCAGATTTATCTATTAAGTGAACATCCCAAAAAACTTTTTGAATTATTGCAATCGAAATGTAAATTAATTGATGCTGCGGGTGGACTCGTGAAAAATAGCAGAGGAGAATTGTTGATGATTTTCAGAAATGGGAAATGGGATTTACCAAAAGGGAAATTGGAAAAAGGCGAGACTCCTGAAGTTGCAGGAGTGCGTGAAGTGGAGGAAGAATGCGGTATTGGGGAATTGACAATTACAAAAACATTAGCACCAACTTTTCACACGTATATTTTGAAAGAAAGAATTGTTTTGAAAAAAACATTTTGGTTTGAAATGTTTTGTGCAGACAAAAGGGAATTAATTCCTCAAACCGAAGAGGGAATTACAGAAGTGAAATGGATGACACAGAAAGATGTGGATCGAGCAATGAACAATACTTTTCTTTCGATTAAAGATGTTGTGCGTGGGTAGATTGCAGGTTACAGATGTGCAAATTACCAATTACCAATTCAATTTTTTATCCTCATTTTATATCTGCTTAATTCGCGGCGAATTACCGATCCTCATGTCGAATCATTGGTGGAGCTTTTGGATTTGCAATTCGGTACAAATTATATTCCAAATCTCCTGATGGATTATCTGCGGGAGAAACCAAAAGTTTTCCTTCCGGATCAATAATAAATCCTGCAGGCACATCGTATAAACTGTAATCGTCTTTTGTTTTTTCTCGGAAATCGTAATGGAGAATAGTCCAATTATATTTCGGATTTGCCTTGAGAAATGCTTTGTACGCATTCGTATCCGCATCAAGTGAAATACTTACGAATTGGATTTTCTTTCCGTATTTTTTTTGCAGATCGGCCATGTAACGAAACTCACTCATAGCATGCGTGTTCCATGTTGCGAAGAAAAAAATATAGATGTAATGTCCTTTGTAAATTTCCAATGGATCAATTTCCACTCCTGATTTATTCACTGCTAAAAAATGTGGCGCAAATGTTCCTCTTTTCATTTTTGTAAAAGAAGAAATAATATTTCGTGCGATGCGACGGTGTTCAGCAATTTTACTTCGTGTGGAAGCCTGTAAAACAACAGCCAAAATGTTACGGGGATTAAAAGCAGGATTGTTGTACGATTCATAAAGCCCTTTCAACATCACGAGTTCTCGCAAGGAATCATTTTCCAACCAAGGCAATTTTTTCATGATGGAAAATAAACTGTCGTAGGAAATTAAAGAGTTGACACAAGTAAGCATTCCTTGTCCCTCTTTTCTTGCGGACCATTTGTACATGTAATCCTTAAAAAAATTATTAAAAAATTCCATGTATTCGGAATTGTGGTAATATATTTTCTTCCTGGTAATATATTTTCTTCCCGACTGCAATTGACTATGAAAAATTCCATCTTCCATGGAAGCCATTCCGTAATCCATCCAGGGTTTGAAGTAAGGGTTTTTTACAAATGCATAATGTCGATCCATTTGAAGATGAAAAGTGTCAAGCACCGCCAAGGAATCTTTCGTTACAAAACTTTGAAAATTATGTCTCCAGAATTTGTCAAACTTTTGATTGTAATCATCTGCAAGGAAATTCATGTCGGTCGAATCGCTGATGTAAATGGCCATAGGAACGACATAATCAACATCGGGATTTACTTGTGCTTTCGGATCACGATCGGGAAATTCCAGTTCCACTTTTCTTCCTGGTTCGGCATAAAGAAAACCATGCACTTTTTTGCAACGGAGGAAAACATAGGAAACTTGATCCACTTCAACGGTCAATGAAAATTTTCCACTATCGTCAACAATTCCTTCAGCAAGTTTGATTTCCGTGTAGGTGATAAAATCATCATACATATACGCACCGATCACATTTCCTTCGCGACCCGGTGCTGTTCCGAAAATCGTGCATGTATTTACTTGCGCTGACAATTGCAACACAGCAAAAACAAGAAAGAAAAAGGTGAAAAGGCGTTTCATCATAGTACAATTTCAAATGTCGTGCCGTATTGTCCTTCGAGTTTGAAAACCCGACAGTTCGGAATGACCCGACATTTAAAGTTTAAGATCGACTGCGGAAGGAACAAAAGGTGAAGCATCTCCGCCATTCCGTACTATATCACGGATAATTGTCGAATTTATTGCGGAAAGTTCAGGAGTTGGCAAAATAAATAGTGTTTCGATCTCATCAGCCATTGTCTTATTCATCTGTGCAATGGCTTTTTCGAATTCCAAATCCGTTGTTGTGCGTAATCCTCTCACAATATATTTTGCATTGGCTTTACGGCAGAAATCAATGGTCAATCCATCAAAACTTTCAACACTGATTTTTTTCTCACCGGCAAAAACCTTTTCAATCCACATTTTTCTTTTCTCCAATGGGAAAAAATAATTTTTGTGAACGTTAATGCCAATGCCAATAATTACATGATCGAATAATGGCAATACACGACGCACAATGGATTCATGTCCACGTGTGAAAGGATCGAATGAGCCGGGAAATACTGCGATTTTCATGGGTAGTTGAAATGTTGAAAGGTTGAAATGTTGAAAGGTTGAAAGGTTGAAAGGTTGAAAAATGGGTTTAATAAAGTTACTAATGAAATTGATTAAAATATCGTTAGTAAAAAACTTTTCAACTTTTCAACCTTTCAACTAATTTTCTTCTTTCTCTCCGAAAAAGCTAAAATTGACTTTTCCGTATTTTCTTGTTTCGATCAAATGTGTACGGTCGGTGAAATGGATTCGTTCAGGATGTTCGATAATTAGCAATCCGCCTTTTGCAAGAATTCCTTTTTCAAATATCAACGCTGGAATGGTTCCTGTTTTGTCCACATCTTCATAGGGCGGATCAACAAAAATAAGGTTCCAATTTCCTTTGGCACTTTTGAGGAATGTGAAAACATCGGCACGAATGGTTTTGAATTTCGGAAATTCCAATTTGATGGAAGTTTCCATTATGAATTTCAAACAACGCGAATCATTATCGACGCAGGTGATGTCTTTGCAACCACGGGAAGCAAATTCATAGCTGATATTTCCTGTCCCGGCAAAAAGATCAAGCACTTTCAATTCTTCAAAGTCCACTCGGTTAACGAGTACGTTGAACAAACCTTCTTTTGCAAAGTCGGTTGTGGGACGAACGGGAAGACTGGATGGAGCTGTAATCTGTCTTCCTTTGCGGGTTCCGCTGATAATTCGAATCATGAAAAGTAATGGAGTGAAAAAAGTGTGTGATGGAAATGCGCAGGAAATTTTTCAAACTCTTTCGCAAATCGTGCTTCAATAGGCCGTTGACCGAATTTTATATTCCTGATGTATTTTTTTGCAAAGTTTGTCAATGTGGAATCCGTTTCAATTTCTCCAACAATTTCCAATTCCAATTCTTCCGGATTCATTTTCAATTGTTCGCAAGTGAAAAGTAAATAATAAATAAAATCTTCGCCAGTTTGAAACGAAAAGGAATTGGCCAACACTAATTTTCCACCTTCACTTATGATTAAATCAAATCGCTGGTTTTGTACATGTGCCAATGCGCGACGTGCAGGTTTGTTTTTATTGACAGAAAGTGTTCGCTCAATGAGTGGTGATAAGTGATGACGAATTCTTGCTGCAGGAGAAATTTTCTTTATTGATTTTTCCAAAGTTTCATCAAAAGCATAAACATTTCTTGCATCTGCATTTCTCAATACATCGTTCAAAATTACATCCTCTTCGGAAAAAGGTTGATTGAATTTTAGGTAATCGGAAATTTTTGTGCTGTCGAAAAATGCCGCTGGAACTAAGGTGAATTTTTCTGTTACAATGGCGACATCTACACGCTTAAATCCACTCGTTAGCCATTCATGTTCCGAACAAAGTTTATCGATTTGTTCCGCCAATGCTTGTTCATTGTTTGCTTTGCGAAAAACATATTGTTCAAAAGCAAGAAAATCATTGGTCAGATTATCCAAAACCGCCAAAGTCAAATTTTCATTTCCAAGCTGCATGACCAAACAAAACTTTTCAGTCTTTGAAATATCAAAAGCAGCATCGCGAAATGAAGCACTTGGAATAATATATCGACGGGTTTCAGCCATTGGAGTGTAAAGATATGTAAATGTCATTAGCCCATTGATGTTTGATTGTTGATAGTTGATGTTTGATTTGTTTTCAAGTCAATTTCAAAAATCAAATATAGATTGCTGATGTTTTTTCTTCCATTTAGAGAGACCACTTCAGGGTAAATCCATTGAAATTTCAGTTATTATTTTCAATCAAATATCAACAATCAAACATCAAAAATTCTTTGAACTCAAGAGCATTTGGATTGACTAGAAGGTGTGTACTTTTACTAAATGGATTTTTCCGCAGAAATTTTGAAAAAACTTCCTTTCGAACCAACTTCTCGACAAAGAGATGCTGCTCGGGAATTGGCAAAATTTCTGACAGATCCAGATCCTCGAAGACTTTTTGTTTTACGAGGATATGCGGGAACGGGAAAAACAAGTTTGGTCAGCGCGCTCGTACATGCGTTGCCTGCGTTGAAAAGGAAAAGTGTTTTGTTGGCGCCAACAGGCCGAGCCGCAAAAGTTTTATCGGGATATTCTGGAAAACAAGCTTGGACAATTCACAAAAAAATTTATCGTCCATCCTCATCTTCAGAAGGAAGTTTTTTTGCATTGCAATCCAATCCACATCATAACACATTGTTTATTGTTGATGAAGCTTCAATGATTGGAGAAGGAAGTTCGGAGAAAAGTTTATTTCCAAATTCCTTATTGGAAGATTTGGTCCATTATGTTTATCAAAATGATGATTGTCAATTATTGTTTGTGGGTGATACAGCACAATTGCCACCAGTTGGATTAGGACATTCACCAGCACTTGAACCAAAATGGTTGAAGAAAGAATTTGGCTTTCCGATTCAGGGTGTAGAATTAAATGAGGTGGTTCGTCAGGAAATTGATTCTGGTGTTTTATTGAATGCAACGAAATTGAGAATAGAAATTGCAGAATCGATTGCGGCAAACTTGCAAGGGAAAAATGTCACGCCAAAATTCGAATTGGAAAATTATTCTGATATCAAACGAATTTTGGGTGCAGAATTGGTGGATGAATTGGAGTCGGCTTATCAAAAATATGGTGCAGAAGAAACGATTATTATTTGTCGTTCAAATAAGCGCGCCAATATTTACAATCAACAAATTCGCGTTCGCATTCGAGGACAGGAAGATGAAATTTCGAATGGCGATCATATCATGATTGTGAAAAATAATTATTTCTATTTGCCTGAAGAATCAAAAGCAGGATTCATTGCAAATGGGGATACAGCAGTTATAAAACGCATTCGCAAATTCCACGAAAAAATTCACGGTTTACGTTTTGCAGATGTGACCATTCAATTGCTCGATTATCCAGAAGAACCTGAAATGGATGTGCGCATTGTGCTCGATACACTTTATACAGAAGCGCCAGCACTTCCTGTTGCACAACAACAACAATTTTACGAAAGTGTCGCTGCAGATTATGCAGATTTGTCGAAGGGTGCGCGCTATAAAAAAATGAAAGAGGATCCTTGGTATAATGCTTTACAAGTGAAATTTGCCTACGCTGTTACCTGTCACAAGGCGCAAGGCGGTCAATGGAAAGCGGTTTTTGTAGAGCAAGGATATTTAACGGATGAAATGGTGAACACCGAATTTCTGCGATGGTTATATACGGCATTGACACGAACTACCGAGAAAGTTTATCTCGTTGGATTTAACAAGACTTTCTTCGGAGAGGAATGATAATAATAGTTGAAAGGTTGGACTTCGATATGACTCGCTGGGAAAACGCGAGTCTACTCAGTCTGACAAATAAATAGTTGAAAGGTTGAAAAGTTGGAAAGTTGAAAGGTTGGAAAGTTGAAAGGTTGTTCCGTAGGGATCCGTTTGGGAGAAAGTTGGAAAGTGGAGAAAGCCTTGATAAGTTGAAACAAAAACCTGCGAAATCTGTGAAATCTGTGGCTACATTTGGCTTATGCTGAAAAAAGGAGACCCTAAACTTATTCGTGCTTGGACATTTTATGACTGGGCAAATTCTGTTTATCCGCTTGTCATTACTACTTCCATTTTTCCGAGGTATTATGTTGCCATTACTTCAACTAAAGATGC
>CAIQQJ010000002.1 GCA_903873905.1 uncultured Flavobacteriales bacterium | reverse complement strand
TTGTATAGGTTATGGAAGCTGTTCCGTTAAAATTCAAAGCCGGTGTGTAGGTTACCAATGCAGACGAGTTTACACTCCAAGTTCCATTGCTGTTGGCTGTTGAAAGAATTACCGTGCTCGCATTTATGGTTCCATCCACATCAAAGTCATTTGAAGCGATATTGAAACTAACTGCAACATCTTCATTTGTTGAAGTAGCATCGTTATTTGCGGTTGGCGCTGTTGGAATTTTAATTGAAAAATTAAGATTCGTTTCGTTATTGGTGAATGATGACGGTGTTGTGAAGTTTATTATTCCATTTACTGTTCCATCATTTCCTGTTATGCTATTTGTCAAATCATTATTGATTTCACCAAGATAAGTTGCGGTTGTTGGAGAAAGTGTTGGAAGTACAGATGCGAGCGCCGTTCCATTTGCATAGTTTGTTGTGCTCAATACAAATCGATAGCCAGTACTTGAACTGAAGGTTCCTGATAAAGTATAAGTTCCATTTGCATTAACAGGGACAGTTGAAAGCGATACTTGTTGTGGTGCTGTTCCCGTTGTTCTTGCGAGTGTAACATACAATTGTGATGCATTAACGGTGCCCACACCAGTTCCATCAACACGTTGTGGAGCTGTAGTTCCATTAACATCCCAGAATACATTTCCCAAAAACGAAAGTGTTCCGCCGTTAGCACAATCTATAATTGGAATACTTAATGTTGCAGGTGTTCCAGCTCCACAGGCATTCGATGGTGTTACCATTACAGAATAATAACCCGATTGCCCAGCTCCATTGAAATCAAAAACAGCTGTTGTAGTTCCTTGACCAGAAACAATTGACGCACCACTCGGAGGAGTCCAAGTATAAAAGGTAGCATTTGTAAAACCACTTACTGTGAAACTGGCATTGTTAGTATTGTCGCAATATTCAGTTGTTCCTGTGTGATAATAAATTTTCATTGTTGCCACGTCGACGTATGCAGTTGCATTCGATGTACCAAGGTTAGCCCGCACTCTAATTCCAAAATTCGCACTATTCACCATTGTTGGCGTGATGGTTCCTGATGTATTTCCCCAAAGATCTGTGGCGCTTCCATAAGTTGATGTTGCTTCAATTGCTGGCCAATTTCCAGAATTTGTTTTATTGCTTCCTTGGGAAGAGGTGGTGTTGACAAGCGATATTCTACTATCCGTTACAGTACCTGATGCATGTTTGTCAAGCGTAACAATTAATCCATCAATAACAGCACCAACTGGAATTGCAAATCCAAATCCTCTCAGATATAAATATTGTGTATTGCCACTTGAATTATTTGTTGCACTTGCATCCTGAGCATTATCTGTTAATGCATTGTTGGTATTATTCCATGTACCATTACCTGATACGGTTGCTGAAACTGTTGGTAATTGTGCAGCAGTTATGAAATAACTTCCAGAAGGAGGATTATTTGCAGTGATGATTCCTGTTCCCATCGAGTTATTTATTGTAACTGATGAAGGATTGCCGCTTAGTGTCGTTGCAACACATCCGTTCGCACTTGTTACAGACACTAGGTTATATTGTGTTGTTGAAGCAGGGCTTACGGAAATATTATTTCCAGAAATATAGTTGGTGATAGTACCAACTCCATTATCAATCACAACTGTATAAGGTGATGAACCACCAGTGATTGCAACATTAAGGTGATTGGCACATGTTACTGATGTTGCAGATAAGACGGCCAATGATGGTGCTGAAGAAAAAGTAATTACAACTTTATCTGTTGTCGTTGGACAATCAAGACTGGAAAGTGCCCATGTTAATGTGTAAGAATTTCCAGCAACACCGTTGAATGTTGAATTTGCTGTTGGGCTTGTTGCTGTATGACCTGAACCAAAACTTCCACCAACACCTGCAGTGATAGTCCATAAGCCAGTTGTTGAAGGTGGACTGTTCCCTGCTAAAGTTACTGTAGTCAATCCACAAGTGGATATTCCACTTTGATCAGGACCTGCATTTGAAATATTTATTTGTGCAACAACAGGAATAACAAAATGACAAGTTGTTCCTGTTATATAAATATTCGCTATGTAAGTTCCTGTATTTGCACTTGTAACATTTGAAATGGTGGGTTCACGTTGTGTTGATGTAAAACCGTTCGGACCAGTCCAAGAATAAGTTGCAGAGGCAGAGTACGATGCCGTGAAATCCAAATTGCCACCTTGACAAATTGGTGCATTTGCCGAAGCGGTTGGTGCAGTACAACCAGTTACGTTGATAGGTGTTTGTGTTGTACCAATAACAGGACAACCATAAATATCAAAAATCCCAGGTGTGCTTGCGTTGCTAAATGAATTGCCGGAAACATTTCCAGTTCCGTTGATATGCGAACTGTTATCAATCACATTATCACAAGAAAGGTAAACACAATCGGTAGTTGCCTGCACTCTGAATTTGAAAACTGTACTGTCTAATCCACTTGGAGAATTATTGACCAATCCACCTAGAAAATTATTTGCACCATTTCCAATTCTAACACGCACAGCTTTTGACGCAGCAATATATTCTCCTTGATCATCACCAGCCACATCGGTTTTAGCTCCTAAGTTCGGACCGTAAATAATTTGCAAGGAACCAGGAACGTATTGTGCGTTTCCTTCAATTGTATCCGTTACGTAAGTATTAATAGAAGGATCAGATCCAATGTTCAATCCATTTACTGTGTACTCAAGAATGTCGCCAGGTTGAGCAGTGGGATTTCCTGGATGTGTGATGTTGGCAACTCGAACAGCACTGCGCAAATCTGGTTCATACACATCAATTGCAGATGTAACTACTTGGGTCAAAAATGTTTCACCACCTGTGGTTTGGCGAATGGTGGCAGAAATTGCATTGTTGCCAATATAATTTTTTGCGGAATTGTTCGGCACAAAAATATTTGCATCGTAACCAAGGGTGTTATTATAACTAGGGTTTCTATAGGGAGTAAGCGTTCCATTTTTTGAAAGTGTGCTATTAAATACATCGGTACTTGGATGTAATGCATCAGAAATATTTACAAACGATGTTACTCCGCGAAATAAAAGTTGGTCGCCTGTAAGCGATCGATCTCCATCATATACAACAAGTCCTAATTCAAAACTGACTGGCCCAGCTAATGGAGTTTGGAAACCTGAAATGGGAATATCAACTGTTGAGTAGGTTCCAGAACTTACACTTGCAAGTCCATCGAATACCGTGAGGTTTCTCATCATCATGGTATTGTTCTGATAGATGATGACAATTGTCCAACCCCCAAAAAGATTTTTTGCACCAATATCTGTTGCAACATTTGCAACGGTATAGGTGGATGTCATTGCGTGCGATTGAATTATTGATGAAATATCTTTAAAGCAATGATACGTTCTAAAACCAACTGTGTTGTCTTGCAAAAAGTCAGCAGTCAAGTTCACATACGAGCCGTTATCAGCTTTTATTTTCACTTGATTTCGTGTGGCAAAATTTTCATCGCCTGTTGAACAATCTCCTCCCCAATATAATCCAGCCCATGAAATTGCTGTGCAGCTTGGCAAATTCAACTGATCACTGCTTGACATCCAAGTGCTCGCATCGGCATCAATGTCGATGTATGTGTTGTTGAAGTTATTGTCATATCCAGTTCCCGCAGGTGGCATTTCGTTTTGGACGATGTTGTCAGGCGCAGCCTTTGAAGAGGAGTTTGATAAATATACAATACCGCCTTTTTGTGTAATTGTCTTGCGAACGGTGAAAGGGCGTACCACTTGAGCTGTAGCAGTAATTGCAAGGAGGAAACAGAGTGAAAAAAATAATTTTTTCATGGGGCAAAAGGTTTTGAATTCTAAATGCTATTTAATTTGCAATGACATAATGTGGGTACCAATAGAGGTGGTAAGCTCTACGGTATAATCTCCTGCACGCAAACCGGAAATATCTACGGTGGCATAGAATGGAGATTTGATTAATTCGAAATTGGATTCTACTGCCACCTTGTGTGCTGAATTGAAAATTCGCATGGTGCCATCGCTTCCTTCATTTGCGTTGAAAGAAACAAAAAGAAGCTTTTTAGAATTGGAAGTAGAC
>CAIQQJ010000001.1 GCA_903873905.1 uncultured Flavobacteriales bacterium | reverse complement strand
TTCTATACAATATTACGTTGGTAACACTGTAAAGGATTATCACATTTAACATGTGGCAACGCTTAAATGGTAAACGGGTTGGAAATTGGATTAAGTGGCGGGAAAGGAAAGTGTTTGGTTCGGAGTTGTTAGTTCGGAGAACCAAACAATACATTATTCAGAAAACACTCTCCGAACTAAACACTAATAACTAATAACTAATAACTAATCGCTAATAACTAAACCTTGTTCAGTCGTTGTACAAACGCATCTTTTTTGCGACGGGAAATTTCTATTTGTGTTCCGTCACTCATTACTGCGTAACCTCCATCGGCCTTGAGGAATCGAACGACGTGATTCATATTGATAAGGTGGTGGTGATGCACGCGAATAAAATCATCGGGAGGAAGTAGATCTTCGTAATGTTTTAGACTTGCAGAAACGAGCAATTTCTTTTTGTTCTCCAGGAAAAAGCTGGTGTAAGATCCATCCGCTTCGCAACGGATAATGTCTTTTACATTTACAATTTCATAGGCATTTCCAGTTGGCAGCGAAATTTTCGTGTATTGATCTGTTGGCTTTTTGAAATTCTGCAAGAGAAATTTCAAGTTGTCAAGATTTGCAGTGTTGGAATGTTTGACACGAATTTTCTCAACTGCATCAATCAATTCATCTGCATCAATTGGTTTCAACAAATAATCAATTGCAGAATATTTAATTGCGCGTAATGCATGTGCGTCGGATGCTGTCGTGAAAATCACTTCATAAGATGAACTGTCGAGTTGTTCCAATAAATCAAAACCACTTCCATCGGCCATTTCAATGTCAAGAAAAATCAAACGTGGATTTTCCTTGCGAATTAATTCCACACCTGAAGCGACAGAATCGGCCATGCCAAGAATGTTGACATCGGGACAATGTGTTTTCACAAGTGTTTCGAGCACTTCGCGACTTTTTTTCTCGTCTTCAATAATTACAGCATTTATCATAATCGTGTTCGGTTAATGTGAAAGTTAAATCAGGAAACAGGAATGAAAATATCAACCCTTGTTCCTGCTGGAGATTCGTCCGTATTGTAAAGATCAGTAATTGTTAGACTCAATTGTGAATTATTTAATCGATTTATCAATTCCAAACGATCGTGCGTAATTTTCATTCCAAGCGATTGGTGATCTTTCCTTTTCGAGAGTTGACGCATTTCCTTAGCTCTTTCTCTTCCAATTCCATTATCGATGACACTGCAGATGATTGTATTTTTTTCCAGTCGCATTACAATATCAAGTTTGCCTCCACCATTTTTTGGCATCAGTCCATGCAGAATTGCATTTTCAACATAAGGTTGCAATAACATGGCGGGAATTTCGAAATAATCAATGTCAATA
The DNA here is from genome assembly GCA_903873905.1 of uncultured Flavobacteriales bacterium. Taxonomy (GTDB): domain Bacteria; phylum Bacteroidota; class Bacteroidia; order Palsa-965; family Palsa-965. The sequence goes on along the minus strand of CAIQQJ010000001.1, from coordinate 5,209 downwards.
TCTTCTGAAATGTCGAGTTTCCAAGTGAACTTTCCTTCGAATCGCATTTCTTCCAATTCGAGATACAATTGCAAATATTCCAATTCTTCACGAATGGTAATCAGTGATTTTTCCGAATTGTTGAGAATCACACGCATCAAACGCGCAAACTTGTTCAGATATTTCCCTGCATCCGCAGATTTATTTGTCAGAATGAAATGTTGAATCGAATTCAATGAATTAAAAACAAAATGTGGATTCATCTGCGCACGCAAGGCTTTCAATTCATTCTTTGCCATTGCCACGCGTGATTCTGTTTCCGTTTTTTCCTTGCGTCTGATTTGACGAATGCGAAATACAACTCCTGTTGTAAGAATAAAAACGGCAAGAGCGGAAAGCAAAAACCAAAACCAAGAACGTTTCCAAATTGGTGTATTGATTACAAAAGAAAAAGTTTTGGGTTCTTCATTCCACAATCCTTCATTATTACAACTCTTCACTTTGAATGTATAATTGCCAGGCGGAAGATTTGAATAACGCGCAATACGATCAGGAGTTGGTGGTGACCACTCATTTTCAAAACCACTCAACATATATTTATATCGCACCTTCGAAGGGTTTGTCAAACAAATTCCAACAAACTCAAATGAAATATTATTTTCGAAATAAGGCAGCTCCGTTCCTGGAGTCAGCATCGTGTCATTATAAAACAAGCGCATGCCCGTAATATTTGTTTTTGCATAGGAAGGATTTCTACGAAAGTTGTTGGGGAAATAACGAATCAATCCATTGACAGTTCCAAACCACATTTCACCATTGTCATCGAGAAAAGTTCCATTAGAATTACTTTCTACTCCTGTAAATCCTTCCTCTTTTCCGTAAGTCGTTATGTTTTTGCTTTTATCATTTGCATATGCCAGCACATCAAACTTGCTCAATCCCTGATTCGTTCCAATCCAAAGATTTTTATTTCCCTTATCCATCACCATGCAAAAAATTAATTCGGAACTCAATCCATCAGAAGCTTTGATTCTGTCGGTGGTTTTCCCATTTGTTCCATTGGCGTCATAAATAAAAACACCTCCAAGGGTGCCAAAAAACATTCGTCCATTGTTGTCTTCACAAATTCCAAAAAAATCTTTTGCCCCAATTTTTAATTGACTTGATTCTTCTGTAAATTTTTCTACTTGTGGTTCAAAAGAATAAAGTCCGTGTGTATAGGTTCCAATCCAAATTTTTCCAGCATGATCTTCAAACAAACTCCAAACATCAAATTGCGCATTGGGCTCACAAGGAATTTGAAAACTTTTGAATTTTCCATTTTCCATTTTACTAATTCCTGTTCCTCCTGCAGTCCATAAATTCCCCTTGTGGTCAACCATCAAAGAATTGATCGTTTCCGAATTCAATCCATCACTCACGTGGTAATTGGTAATTGTTCCTTTGGAAATTTTACTCAATCCATTATCCGTTCCTATGTATACATCACCATCTGCTGTGGTAATGCACGTTTTGGTCTTGTCGGAAGCCAATCCGCTTTTTTTATTAATATTCAAAAATGTTTTTTCACCAATTCCATTCGGATCATATTTAAAAACTCCGGCCAAATCGGAACAAGCCCAGATATTTCCAGAATGATCTTTTGTAATGCCATAAATAAAATTGCTCTTCAATCCATCAGCAGTGCCATAACTTACAAATCCATTTCCGCGAAAACGAAATAATCCCGAATGCGTTCCTAACCAAAGACTCGACTCGTAATCAATAAAAAGACTAACCACATTTGATCCATTTGGTTCGGTAGAAACTTGATAGGGCATAAACGTTTTTCCATCGAAAGAAAACAATCCGTTATTCGCACCAATCCAAGTAATGCCATCACGATCGGTGACAAGTGAATTCACGGCTGGCATTTCAATTCCTTGTGGCGTAATGATTATTCCGAAATGTCCGTTTTCCAATCGCAGCAATCCATCAGAAGTTCCTGCAAGAATTCTTCCTTCTTTGTCTCGCGAAATTGCAGTTACATTATTGTCGAGAAATGAAGAAAACGGATAGGCTGTGAATTTGTTATTATCATAAACATAAATACCAGATGATGTTCCCATCCAAATTCTTCCCGTATTGGGCTCTTGATAAAAACAGAAAACTGATTTGTTCCCTGGACCTTCTGTTCCGAAAGTTGAAAATTTTTCGCCATCAAATCTGCACAAGCCTTTTGCGGTTCCAAACCACAAAACATTTCTGTCATCACGAAGCATACAATTGATGTGATCATCAGGCAATCCATCTTTGCTTGTGAAATTTTGAAATTTTTCATCATGATAACGTGACGCGCCACTGATGGTTCCCACCCACAAATCACCACGACTGTCTTCAGTAATTGAAGTCACCCAATAATTTGGCAAACCATCGTGCGGTGAAAAATTAGCAAATGTTTTTCCATCGAAACGACTCAATCCTCCATAACCTCCCGTCCAGAGATAACCTTTGCTATCCTGAAAAATGGTGTACACTTCAACGAAAGGCAAACCATCATCAACAGAATAATTTCGGAAGTTGAGTGATTGCGCTCGTGAAGAAAAATTAAAGGAAAAAGAAAAAAGAAAAATTTCCACAACAATAATCAGCGACTTGAATGGTCGCAAAAAAATATTCTTCATGGAATTAATCCTGAACATGGATTAAAGATACAAATCGCTCAGGAGAAAATACTATTGGGTTTTATAAGTGGCATGTCTGTTGTAAATCATTGTTGTCAATGTGAATGAAATAGACTTGCCGATTTTCAGAAGTGGTATAAATGGCAATTGGTGAATTCGCGGAATTTGGAAAAACGCGGAATAACTTTTTTGGGATGTACAAACAGTTTGGAATTGACACTTTACAATTTCATCAAGCCTTTGAACAGACTATGAAACAATTAAATCAATCTATAAAAAACGCCTTCGAATATTTCACCTCCCTTTGGATGGAGAGGTGGCGAAGCATATTTCTTTCAGGAAAATAGTGGCGAAGAAAGTGGGCGCGGAGGATGAGTTGTAAAAAAATTACTTCAAGATCGATTCCAAATCTTTTTTCTTGTTTAGAGCACACAAAATCACTTTCATGTAATCGCTAATCGCAAGCATTCCAGAAAAATTTATTGTTTCTAAATCATCTTCTGGTCTGTGATAATAGGCAGTCAGTCCAGTTGAAAACAAAACTGCAGGAATGTGGGCATCTAGAAAAGTACAATGGTCTGCACCTCCTTTTATCATCACATTATCTCTTTCCACATTAAAATGAGCTGAAGAATCATTTGGCAAAATTGAATCCCATGCACTGATTTTTCGCACGCCCTCCACCTCCAATAGCGGTCTTTGTAAATCAAGATGGCCAACCATATCAAAATTCAAATCACAAATTATTTTACTTGTGTCAACGAGATTTTGTGAAAGAAAATATTTTGATCCAAATAATCCGTCTTCTTCTCCGGAGAAGGCAATAAAAACAATATCATAATGCAATTCCTTTGTATGTTCATTGCACCAACCCGCAAGTCCTAGCATCAAAGCCACTCCACTTGCATTGTCATCCGCTCCATTGTGAATTGCATGAGTAAATGGATCATTGGAATGAAATTTCCCGAAACCAATATGATCGTAATGCGCACTGATGATGATGCAGTAATCCGATTTGGTTTCAATTTTTGCAATGACATTTCCCGAAGAATGAACAGGTGTTACAGAATCGGGGCTTATGTAATCAAATGGAAAAGCAAATTTTCCCTTTTGCAAAGGTTTGCATCCAGCAGCCTGAAACTCCTTTTCTATAAAATTCGCGGATTGTAATTCTGCTTTTGTTCCCGGCAATCTCCCTTCCATGGAATCATTTGCAAGTGTTCCAATAACATAACGGTAGTACTCTTCATTACAGGAAGGAGCAGATGTCTTTTTCTGTGCACACAAAAGGATTGGAACAAAAAACAGCAGCAAAATTATTCGCATGGCACAAGGTAAAAAATTAGTCCCGTAAGGAAAACCTCACGGGACTAATCAGAAAATTATTATTGACTTGAAAAAGAACGACTATCTTTTTTCAGCTTCAAGCAATGCTGTTTTTTCTTCGCGAGTCATTGAAGGAGGAGTTGAGAACTCAAGTGTTGTTCCGTTAAACCACATTGGTGAAGCGGATTGTTTCTTGTTTCCTTCGTTGAACATTAAACCAGACATATGTTCTGTGAATGATGTATTTGTAAGTTCAGCTGGAACAGTTGCATTAGAAACATCAACACGTTTTCCAACTGTGATGTATGTAAAAGCGACATTACTTGTTCCATTGTTCATTTCAGCTACAGTGAATCCTGCTTCGTCAACAGAAACGATATACAATCCATTGCAATTTCCCATTGGAGAAACTGTTACAGTTGGGTTGCCATTTCCTTTAACAAGGGCAGCGTATTCAGGTGTAAAGTTTACACGTACTGTTCCATTAGCAAGAGTAGCAGAACCATCGTCGTATACTTTTACAGAAGTAGAAGTTACAGCGAAAGCAGGAGTAACAGTAGAACCTGTTTTAACAAGGTCAGCATGGAAGCCTGTTGTGTAAGTATTTCCAACGTTGTAAGCAGCAAACAAAGAACCTTGTGTAGAAAGACCCATGATATCGCCACGAACCCATCCACCCATCAAATCTCCATAGAAACCAGATCCAACTCCGGTACGAACACCATTGGTCATTCGTCCAGCACCTGATGCATAAGCAGCAGATCCGTAAACACCGTAGTTAAGCAGACCAGAAGATCTGTAACCTAGAGATCCCCAATAAGCACCGTTTACATCAGCTCCGAATGTACCACCACAACGAGAATAGTCATTGTAGTTCCATCCACCAACACCGAATGTGTAAAGGTCTCCCCAGAAGTTGTAACCACGGGAAGCATCGTTAGCGCCAATCTGAGCATATGAAGTACCATCATTTTGGGAATCACGAGTACGGTAACCCATCACTGTGGATTGCCCGTCTCCATTTACAGTAAGTTGTTGTCTGTAAGCGTAAAGTTGGTAAATAATGGAAGGAGTAGTAAGACCTGCAGAAATAGATGTGCCATTGTCTTGAATCGTTGAATTTCCAAGTGCAGTTGTGCCAGTAAACTTCGCAACGTAACCTGTTGTTCCAGTTGCGCTTCCAGGGCCTGTTGGTCCAATTGGACCTGCTGCACCTGTTAATCCTGTCAAACCTTGAATTC